>JAQGHM010000049.1 GCA_028291615.1 Phycisphaerales bacterium
CGTTGTCCGTTCCTCGTCCGCCGCATTGACGTTGCAGAATTTACCGAGAGAATACTCATGAATCCAACTCATTTTAGAAATGGGAGGCATGAACACAGTTCATGCAATTTGCATGGAAGATGTGCATCAGTTGAAGTCCTTTCTGGCCGTTGCTGAGAATCTGAGCTTCACCCGCGCGGCGGAAAGCCTCTTTCTGACGCAATCCGCGGTCAGTCATCAAATTGCGGACCTCGAGCGCACGCTGGGCGTGGAATTATTCATCCGCCACGGCCGGACGATCGAGCTGACCGCCTCCGGGCGGATATTGGCCGACCGCGCGCGCCGGATCTTCGCCGACCTCCGCGACGCCCAGGCAGCGGTCGTCGCGGCGGCGCGACCGGACCTCGGCCGCCTCCGCATCGGCGCCTCCGCCGCCGCCTGCCAATACCTCATTCCCGAATCCCTCCGCGAGTTCCGTGAATGCTTCCCCAGTTACTCCCTGGCGATCACCCCCGGCGATTCGCCACTGGTCGCCGAGCGCGTCCTCGACGGTTCAATCGACCTGGGCATCATGCTCAAGCCCGAGCAGCGCCTCAAGCTGACGTATGCCGACCTCTTCGACGACGAACTGGGATTCGTAGTCAGCAGCCTCCACCCCTGGGCCAAAGCGGGCAAAGTCGATCGCAAGGAACTCGCCAAGCAGCGGATGGTCTTCTACAGCCGGAACAGCGCCACCTTCCGCATTGTCGAGCGCTTCTTCGTCCGAATGAAAACTCCTCTGCCCGATTGGATCGAGCTGGGCTCCATGGAAGCCATCAAAGAACTGGTGAAGCTGGGCCTGGGCATCAGCATGATGGCCAAGTGGATCTGCCGCGCCGAGCTGGCGCAAAAATCCCTGGTCTGGCTCCCCGCCCCCGGCGGAAAGCTCGCGCGAACCTGGTGCATCGCCTGCCAAGCCGGACGAAAACTCTCGATCGCCGAACAAACATTTATAGGCCTATGTCGCGACGCGGCGGGACACTTGGCGGAATAAGCGCCCAAGGATCGCGCTACGACGGTTTGTCGTCTCCAAAACGGGTGTCTAATTCCCGCTTTTTTGTTGACTTGATCGCAATCCTGCCGTCTTCTGTCGTTTCTGACAGAAGCGTGGGCAAGCTGGGTGTTTTTTTCCACTTCGCGGCCACATCGGCACAGGGCGTGTGCGACTAGAAGCAGAGGAGTGACATCATGTCTGGGTCAAGGGTGCGCGCGGGCGGTTTGAAGCGACAAAGCTTAATTCGAGCGGTGAGTTACACCGTGGAGGCAATGGAGCAGCGGGTGATGTTGGCGGTGAACGCCAACATCCCGGCGTGGGTTTCGCAGGGGCCCTCGCCCATCACGGGCGGCCAGAATTCGATTGCGCCGAATAATCCAGTGGTTGGCGCGGTGCAGGCGATCGCGTTCAATCCACTGTTGCCGAAGATTGCGTTTATTGGTTCGCCGGACGGTGGGATCTGGCGCGCTGAGAATTTCGATTCAGGCTCGCCGACCTGGAAGCCGCTGATCGACGGTCTACTTTCCTTGTCGATCGGTTCGATCGCGATCAGTCCGGTTGATGCCGGGGGACAGGCGTTGAAGGCGACAACGCCGCTTAGCCAGATCGTTGTCTATGCGGGCATCGCGGATGTCAGCAGCAAGATCGGATTCGGGGGGACGAAACGGGGGATTTTGAAAAGCAGCGACGGGGGCGTTCATTGGAAATCGCTTTCCGTCACCACCCTTTACGGGCTTGATATTCAGAGCATCGTCCCCACGACTTTGGATTCGGGAAAGGTGGTCCTGCTGGCGGCGACATCGACCGACCCCACGTCGCGCCGTCCGGGGATCTGGCGAAGCATTGATGGCGGCGGTTCGTTCACGCAGATCATGACGGACTCGGGACTGCCCAAGGGCGGCGTCGATCAGCTCATCGCGGATCCGAGCGATCCGATGCTCTTCTATGCGGCGATGCCGAAAAAGGGGATCTATCGCAGCACCGACGGGGGCGTGACGTGGAAATCGATGAACACGGGCATCGACCTGTCCCTGCTGAACGGGGCCGACGATGACCGGGATGGCGTCAACGACAATCCAGAGGAGTCGCTTGCGTTCGCGACGAACATCCAGCTTTCGGTTCACTTCAAGGACAACGCCAATCCCGCGCTGCGCACGCATGCAGTCTACGCGGCGCTGAACGGCGGTAAGACGAACCGCTTGATGGGGGTGTTTCGACTGACAGACCCGGTGGTCGGTTGGAAGAAGCTCGGGCAGGCGCCGGATGCCAATCCGGGAAAACAGGGGTACCTCGACCTCGTGGTGCTTGCGGACCGGGATAATCCAAATGTGGTCTTCGTCAGCGGCGACATCAGTCCTTCGCCATTTCCGGGGGCGGTCTTCCGTGAAGATTCGGGGGCTGCGGGGGCCGGAAGCAACTGGACGTCGGTGGTGCTGACGGGCGCAGCGGGGACGGCGCCGCACGCGGATTCGCGGGACATGATTTTTGACGGGGCGGGGAACATCGTCGAAGCGGACGACGGGGGCATTTTTCGACTCAATTCACCCAACCAGGCGAATCCCGCGCTGCGCTTCTGGACGTCGCTGAACGACCGCCTCGCCATCACCGAGTTGGATTCGGTGGGATATGACGCGTTGAATAACCTGGTATTTGCCGGGGCGCAGGATGTCGGGTCGCCGCGGCAGACGACGACGGGCCAGCCAGGATGGAAGGAAGATCGCCACCAGGGGGACGGGGCGATCGTGACGGTGGACAATTCGCCGGCCAACACGTCCGCTGGATTTTCCTACCGATTCGAGAGCAACGAGCGGCTGGGGAATTTTGAGCGCCTGAAGTTCGACGCGACGGGGAACCTGCTGGAGACGAAGGGGATTGTCCTGTCCATTCAGAACTCGAATGGATTAACGCTGACGGGGGTCGGAACGCAGAAGGACAGCGGGGGAAAGTATCATTTCGACAATTACCTGCAGTTCGTTCAGCCGTTCGTGCTTAACACCGTGGACCCGACGCGGATGCTGCTGGGGTCGAGTTACATTTACGAGGCGAGCTCACCCACGGTCAGCGGAACCAACGTGACCTACACCACGGTGTCGGTGGGTGGCCTCTTCCCAGCCAACAATAACGGCGTGGACGACGACGGTGACGGCGCCGATGACCCCGCCACAACGGGGAATGAATTTGCGCCCAAGGGATGGGTGGGAAACGTCACGGCGATGGCGTACGGCGGGATGGAAAGCGGGGTGAAGAAGCCGGACATTGCGTACGTCGGAGCGGCGGCGGGAACGACGCTTCTGCTGCGCACGACCGCGGGCGGCGCGTTTACTCCGCTCGCAGCGTACAAGAGCTCGTTCGGCGCGATTCGCGATATCGTACTGGATCCAACCAACTGGAAACGCGCATACATCGCGACGAATAAAGGCGTCTTCATGACGGTGGACGCGGGGGCCCACTTCCAGAACATCACAGGCACGCTCTATCAGACCACGGGCGACCTCCACACGATCGAACTGTATCAGTCGGGCAATAAGGATTACGTGCTGGTCGGCGGGCGCGGCGGCGTATACGTCACCGGCGACAGCGGCGCGCGCTGGAACCTCCTGGGACGGCGGCTTCCCAATGCGCCGGTGTTTGACATGCACTACACGGGGGGCGCGGCAAACGTGCTGACGGTGGGGACGTTTGGCCGCGGCGCCTGGTCGATGACCAACGCGGGGAGCGTGATCATCAGCGGTGCGGCGGCCGCACCAGCAATTCCGGCAGCTCCGCTCGGGGCGCCCGGGACGCCTGCGCCGGGCGTATTGCAGATCGACGGGGACGATGCGGGCGTGACCAATGACACGATTCGCCTCGTGCTGGATGCGGAGAATCCGTCGCTGCTGAACGTCTTCGTTAACAACACGACGCAGGATCCGGACGAGCAAATTGAACTGGCGGCGTTGCAGAAAATCGTGGTGAACGGGCTGGCGGGCGACGACACGCTGACGATCGACGACGCCAATGGGATGATCTCGGTGCCGCAGGGGATCAAGTTTGATGAGGCCGCGCCCGGCAACGATGTACAGCAGGAGATCAATCAAACGGCTATCGGCGGCAGCGCGGTGGCGGCAATTCGAGATGGGCTGAAGGGACTGTCGGACCTGGGGCAGAAGATCGCGCAGTATGGCCAGCTCGCGCAGAAGCTGCCGGGTTTGGGGATGAGCCTTGCCGATGCGCTGAGCATTGGCGACGATTCGTCACCGATCAAGGGTCTGCTGCAATCGGGGTTGGTGAATCGCGTTACTAGCTATCTCAGCAGCGACTTAACGCCGACAGTGCAGGAGTTGACGCAGACGCTGAAGGCCCTCACCAGCCCGCAGGGGAACGTGCTCTTCTCCGTGGACCCGGACAGTGTGCAGGGCGGACTTTATACAAATCCCGGAGGCCAACAGGAGATTCGATTTGACCTGAGCGTCGATGCCTCGACGTTCCTGGCTGGCCTGGGAACTGATTTCGGCGCGAACTTTGATTCGCTGGGTGTGAGCCTGAGCGGCGCGGCGAAAGTGGACCTGTCGGCGAGCTTTAAGTTCTCGTTTTCATTTGGGTACGATTTGACGCCAAGCCTTTCGGCGGCGGACGCGTTTTTCATCAAGGTGAATGATCTTTCGGCCAGCGCGCGGGTCAGCGCAGGTCAATTCGGTCCCGAGCCCGAGGTCGCGGGCGCGCCCAGCACGGGGGAGGAAGAAGAAGGGGCGACGTCAGACGAGACGACCGGCCAACCGCTGGCGGTGGATTTGAAGGTGGGGTTCCTGGATGCAAAAGTGACCGACGGAGCGTTTGAGCTCGATGCACACCTGTCGATCGGCCTCAACAATCCGGATGATGATCCCCTTCGGCACATCACCCTGTCGGAACTGACGGGGACATCGATCGGTTCGCTCCTGGACGTGGAGGTTGACGGAGATCTACGGGTTGAACTGCCCGTGCAGGTGTCGCTGGCGGGACTCACGCTGCCCGCTACGCCGGTGATCAAGATCGAGAGCAGCGATCTGTTTGGATCAGTGCCGACGGTCTCGACCGAGAACTTCGACAAGCTGCTGGATTTCAACAACCTGTCGGCGCTGAGCCTCCTGGGGATGTTGAAGCAGGTGGGAACCTTCCTGGAGCGATTCAAGGGGTCGGCCGCGCTTTCCACGAAGATCCCGTTTACGTCCAAAACGGTGGGCGACATCATCGACTTGGGGAATGCGTTTACGGACAAGCTGTATAAGTTCCTCGAACCGCAACCGGGGAAGGCGGCGTTTGATACTGCACAGGGGTTGGCAGACTTGCTGGCCACCACGCTGGGACTGACGCCTGCGGCAATCGGGGCGCAGTATGACGCCGCGACGAAGGCGCTGACGTTCCACATCAAGATCGCCGACAGCTTTGCGCCGGCGACATTGCCCGTCGATCTCGGCTTGCAACTGGGTTCGCTGGCGGGATTGAGCACGAGCAGCACGCTGAGCGTCAGCGCGAGCGCAGGGATTGAGTTTACGTTTGGCGTGATCCTTAGCGCGCCGGCAGCGGTGATCACCGCCGCGAAGGACGCGGTGGCGAATGGGAAGTTGTCGGGCGCAGCTCATTTTTCGGTTGCCGTGGGTGGAGATGACGCGGTGGACGTCACCGTGCCGGCGGATGCGACCAACGCCACAGTTGCTGATCTGGTGGCGGATATCAATGCGGCGCTGGCGACGGCTGGCCTGGGCGACACCGTGCAGGCAGGAAAGAGCGGGAACAAGATCACCTTTTCGACCAAGGGTCTGCTGACGACTCCGGCGTTGACGATCAACGCGAGTTCATCCGATCCGGCCCAGACGCAGATGGGGCTATCGGATAGCCAGTCGGCGAGCGACACGCTGGGGAATCGGTTTTTCATCAAGGATGCTTCGATCACGGGCTCGGCGAACCTCGCGGCGACGGACATCGACGCCAACGCGCACCTTGGATTCCTGGGCGTGGGCGTGGTCAACGGGACGGGCGGCGTAACGTCGAGCTTTTCGGCGGCGCTGACGGATCCCGGCACTGAAGCAGCGGACGGACGGATCAGTTTTTCGGAGCTGTTTACCGCGCTATCGGGAGATATATCGACGCTCGCGCCGACGTCGACGTTGAGCGGTTCGGCGAACCTGACGCTACCGCTGCAGGTGACGCCCAATATCCTCGGGGCGGGCGCGCCGGCCGCTCCGGCGGCGACGGTGACGTGGACGGACATTCGTGATCCGAATACGTTGAGCGTGAACTTCAACGCCGACACCAGCAGGCTGCTCGATTTTCAGAACATCTCGTTTGCCGGGGTGCTGCAGGCCATCTTGCAGGGAGTTCAGTACATCAGCAGCCTGGAGAAGTTTTCGTTTCTGAGCCAGAAGCTGCCGCTGCTGAATAAGAGCGTCGCCGATCTGGTGGGCGCGGCGGATCAATTGCTGGCCAAGGTCAACGCCGCAGCGACGGCGTCGGGCGCGGACACACTGCAAACGCTGGCGGCGGTCCTAAACACCGCGCTGGGATTGCCCGCCAACTCCATTCAACTCACCATCAATGGCAAGGCGATCAAGGTCGGGCTGGCGTTTCACGCCGGGGGAACGCAGCAGATCCCGATTAACTTTGACCTGGCGTCACTCGCGGCCGGTGTGCCGGGGCTGGCGCAGGCGACAAACCTGCTCGATGTGACCGGCACCGGCAACTTGACCGTGGGGGCCAATGCGGGCGTCAATTTGAATATCGGCGTGGACCTGACCGATCCGGCAAACCCCAAGCCGTTCCTGTACGACGATTCGAACATTCACTTCGACGCCAAGGCACTGGGGACGAGTCTCAACTTCACCGCATCGGTGGGACCGCTGGGGTTGTTCATCAAGGGCGGCACGGTCAATCTGGACGGGGATGGCAATCCGAACACCGCGGATTCGGCAACGTTCACCGTAGGCATCACGGACGACAATAACGACGGCCGACACTACTTCAATGAACTGGGGACCGACGACGTGCACATGACGCTGGTCGGGCAGGCGCACGCGACGCTGCCGCTGTTTTTCCCAACGTCTTCGCAATCGATCGGGAACCTGTCCCTGGCGATCACGGATTTGAGCAATATTTCAGGGACGACGACGGTCACGACGCCGAACCTGGATGCGCAGTTCAACGCGGTGGATCTGCTGAGCAATGTCGGGGCGATGGTGGACGGCCTGGATCTGCTGCTGGGCAAGTTGCAGGACGGCATGGACAGCCAGGTCTTCGGGCGAAAGCTGCCGTTGCTGGGGAGCCATCTGAAGGAAGGCGCTCGATTCATCGAAGACATCCGCACGAAAGGGATCCAGCCGCTGCGCAATACGCTGCAGGACAAACCCCCTGCCGACGCGCTGAAGAATGCGCTGTTCACGGCGCTTGGGCCCAGCGGCCTGGGCGTGCTGGGGGACCTGGATAACAACGGGACGATCGACCTGAACGACATCGGCGTAGTGCTCGACGCTTCGGGCAATCAGATCTTGTTCAAGACGCGACTACATCAAGCGCCGGTGGCGCTGAATGTGCCGCTGGGCTTTGACATTGGCCTGCCAGGCTTGGGCCTCGAAGTGGATGGCGGGGTGCAGGCGAAGGTCGGTTTTGATTTCCAACTGGCGTTCGGCCTGAATCGAACCGACGGGTTCTTTTTTGTGACGGATACCAGGAATACGGCCGGCACGTCGATTCCGGAATTGAACGTCAGCGTGGATGCCACGACCCCGGACCTTTCGGCAACGGGGCGGCTGGCGATTCTCCAGCTCCAGGCGACCGACAGCGCGACCAACCCGACTCATTTCGGCGCAAACTTCAGCGTCGATCTGAAGGATCCGAACAATGACGGCAAGCTGACGGCGGCGGAGCTGGCCGCGGGGCCGGCGCTGTCGGACATCATCAAGGCCAAGCTGACGGCGCAGGCGAACGTCAATTTGCACCTGGTGGCAAGCTTCGGCGCGGGGGCCGCGTTTCCGACGATCAGCAGCGACTTCGCGCTGAGCTGGTCGTTTACCAATGCGCCGACGGACGCCCCGGACGGCTCGTTTGGCTCCAAGCCCACGGTCGCGTTCACGAACGTTCAGCTCAACGCGGGAGAATTCTTCAGCCGGTTTGCCAAGCCGATCCTGGACAACGTGCAGAAGGTGCTGGCGCCGATCCAGCCGGTGATCGACATCCTGACAGCGCCGCTGCCGGTGCTTTCAGACATCAAGGCGGCGCGGAACGTGCTGGACTTCGACAAGAGCGGCAGCGTGACGCTGCTGGATCTTGTTCACCTGTACAGCCCGGATTCCAAGCTAGATTTCATCACGGCGCTGGCCAAGACGATCGATCTGATCAATGCGATTCCGACGGGCATTCCGAACCTGGTGCTGGATCTTGGGCACTTTGACATCGGCGCCGACCTTCGGACGGCAACGCAGCTTGCCAGCACGGATCTGAGCAACGTCGTGCAGCAGGACACCAATTCGCAACTCACGGGGCAGGCAGCAAACTTCAAGACCAAGCTGGCGGATCTGAACGCGGTGCCGGGCGGCGGGATCGCGTTCCCGCTGCTGCAGAATCCATCGTCTGTCTTCAAGCTGCTCATTGGCCAGGACGTGAACCTGTTCACGTACGACATGCCGACGCTGCAGGCGAATTTTGAGCTAAGTCTTTTCTATCCGATCCTTGGGCCGCTGGGGGCGCGGTTCACCGGGAGCATCGGCGCGTCGGCGCACTTCGGCTTTGGTTATGACACCACCGGTTTGCGCGAATATTTCAGTTCCCCGGCGGGGCAGCGGCAAATCTCGTCGCTGCTGGACGGCCTGTATGTGAGCGATCGCAAGAACGCTGACGGCACCGGGGCGGATGTGAACGAGGTGACGCTGACGGGAGGCATCCAAGCCGCGGGCGAGATTAACCTGGGGGTCGCGTCGGCGGGTGTTGCCGGCGGGATTTTTGCCAACATCGGTTTCAATCTCGACGATCCGAACAATGACGGCAAGATGCGGTTGAACGAGATCGCTGCGCAGCTTGCGCGCGGGCCGATGTGCCTGTTCGACGTTTCGGGCGAGCTGACCGCGGGATTGAGCGCGTACGTCAAATTCCTCTTCAGCAAAAAGACGTTCAACATCGCCACAATCAAGCTGCTGGATTTCAATTACAGTTGTCCGGCTGTCCCTGCAGATCCCGATCCGATCCTGGCAACGGTGCTGCCCGGCGGCGTGCTTCGGCTCAATGTCGGACCCAATGCGGCGGCGCGGCAATACGGCGATCTCACCGACGGCGACGAATCGTACACCGTTTCGCCCGGCGCGACGGCCAATACGGTCGTCATTGAGGCCATGGGATTCAAGCAGGAATACACCGGCGTCAACAGCATCACCGCGGACGGCGGCGCGGGGAATGATTCGATCATCATCAAGAGCGGCGTGGTCGTGACCGCGAACCTGTCGGGCGGCGTGGGGGATGACTCGCTGTTTGGCGGTTCAGGAAATGCGACGCTCACGGGTGGAACTGGCAATGATCAATTGAGTGGCGGCACCGGAAATGATTCGCTCGTGGGCGGCGATGGCGACGACGTGCTGCTGGGCGGGCTGGGCAATGACGTTATTGATGGAGGAATCGGCAGCGATACCGAAGAAGGCGGCGATGGCAATGATGTGATGACCGGCGGCACGGGAGCGGATGTGCTCTCGGGTGGCGCGGGAGACGATAACCTCGATGGCGGCGATGACGCCGACGATTTGAGCGGCGACGATGGCAATGACGTCCTCACCGCTGGGCTGGGTGATGATGCGCTGGACGGCGGTGCGGGCAATGACATGCTGCTCGCCGGGGACGGCCGCGACATGGTCAGCGGCGGCGCGGGAAACGATACGGCGCTGGGTGGAACGGGCGACGACAGCGTGGACGGCGGAACGGGGAACGATCAACTGTCCGGCGAAGATGGCAATGACACGATCGCCGGCGGCGCTGGCGCGGATAGCCTCGATGGCGGCAATGGCGCTGATATCATCACGGGCGGGACCGGGAATGACTCGATCAGCGGCGGCGCAAGCGACGACAACATCGACGCCGGCGCGGACAATGACTATATCGACGCTGGCGATGGCAACGACTCGGTCATCGGCGGGACCGGCAACGAAACGATCTACGGCGGGCTGGGCGCTGATACGATCTTCGCCGGCATCGATGCCTTGGGGACCAATGCATCCGATACCTCTGTGATTTATGGCGACGGGCCCACAGGCGCGGGCGGCCTGGGTGACAGCATCGTGGGGGACGGCGGAGCGGACGTCATCCATGCGGGGGGTGGCGCAGATACGGTCAGTGGATTGGGCGGCGACGACGTCATTTATGGCGATGACGGCGATGACTCGATCACAGGTGGCACCGGGAACGACAGCGTCTCTGGCGGCGACGGCAATGACCAGCTCTACGGTCAGGAAGGTGACGACGCCATCGCCGGCGACGGTGGCCTCGATTTTATCAGCGGCGATGCGGGCAACGACCTGCTTTGGGGCGGGGCGGCGACATTCGATCGCGCCGCCTTCATTGCAGGCGGATTCGCAGCGGACAGTGTGACGCCGCTGATCCTCAACGGCAACACGCTTGACGGATTGGCGACCGACGGACGCGATTCGATTTACGGTGGAATCGGCGGCGATTGGCTCTTCGGTGGCGGCGACTCGGATCAACTCTTCGGCGGCGCGGACAACGATTATCTCGACGCGGGCGCGGGCAACGACACTGCCCAGGGCGATACGGGAAATGACGTCGTGCACGGCGGCGGGAACGACGATCTAGTGCGTGGCAACGCCGGCATCGACCAGATCTACGGCGACGACGGCGACGACCAGTTATATGGTGACGCCGGGGACGCCGCAGGAAGCGTCGTCGGTCAGAAGCTCTGGGGCGGCGCGGGACGCGACGCGCTCTATGCTTACGCGGCAACCGCGTTGGCCTCGGAATTCGCACTGGTTGGCGACGAATTGCACGGCGGGGCGGACAACGACACGCTCAATGGAAACCTTCGTAAGGAAAAGCTCTACGGCGACGCGGGCAACGATCAGATCCTGGGGGACATCCTGGCGGGGCCGCTTTACGCGACCAACGCGCAGCCGGCGACCTTTGGCGCAGCGGACCAGATTTTCGGCGGGATGGGCGAAGATCAGCTCTTCGGTGGCGGCGGCGCGGACGTGATCTTTGGCGGCGGTGACTCCGACCGCATTGAAGGGCAGGACGGAGCCGACCAGATGTACGGCGGTTCGAGCATCGATGTCATCGTGCTCGACGTCGATTCGAGCTACACCGCCAGCGGCGACAGCTTCGACGGGCACTTCGGCAACGACGCCGCCGGCGATGTTCCCGACGACAATGCAACGGATATCCTGCTGATCCAGGGCACCAATCTCGACGACAACATTCAAATAGGCGAATCGGCCGGACAGCTTCGCGTCAACTATAACGGCCGGATTATCCCCGCCACCTGGCGGGGCGCGAACGGGCCACTGGCGGAACAGTTCCGGATCAGCGGCTTGCTCGGCAATGACCGCATTGAGTTCCTCAGTGGCATTGGCGGAATCGATGTATCGGCGCTGTCAGCGCGCTCAAGCGATTTCATCGGTGTCATCGACGGCGGGCAGGGCAATGACTCGCTGATCGGAACCGCGGGTCGCGATCGTCTCGACGGCGGCCGCGGCAGTGACCTGGTCCAGGGCCTGGGCGGCGACGATCGATTGTTCGGTGATGGCGGCACCGGCCAGGGCGATGCGATCGATTTCGATCGACTGTTCGGCGGGCAGGGTAATGACGATCTGGTCGGTGGCCAGGGAACGAACAGCCTCTACGCCTGGTCCCAAGATCCGGCGGTCGGCGAGTTCGGCGTCTTCGTCGACCCGCTCACGGGCGCGCTCCACGACGACAGTGGCGGTGGGCAGTTCGTCCTCGAAGACACCGGCATGAACCGCATGCTCGGCAGCCCCAACAACGACAAGCTCTTCGGCGGCACCGGTCTTGACTTCATGTACGGCAACGGCGGACTGGATCAACTTTACGATCGCAACGGAACGCTGTTTGAAAATCTTGACGGCGGCGTCGCCGGACAGCAGTGGAAAGACTACGCCCGCCAGACCGGCAAGGTCTGGTACGTCGGTGCTTCGAACCTGGACGACGTCATCACCGTCGACTTCGTGACCGAGCCCGGCGCGCTGGCGGGACACCACCTGGTCACCCGCCTGACCAACAACAACGGCAACTTCACCTTCGCCGCGCAGGTCGAGCTCGACTTCGGAGCCCACAACGCCGACGGAAGTCTGGTTTGGAGTCCGCAGGATCAGGTCTTTGATCCCACCACCCTGCAATACGGCGACCCTGCCGCGTTTTCCCGATTGCTCCCGCCTGAAGGAGATTTCCAGGCGATCATCATCGACGCGCTCAACGGCAACGACCAGGTCACCGTCGGCCCCACGGTGCTGAAGAGTGTCTGGATCGACGGCGGCGCCGGGGCCGATCGCATCACGATCAAGTCGGGCAACCCGATCCTGCCCGATCCGCTCGAAGGCGCTTCGCGCAATGACATCCGCCAGAACGCTTACAACTTCATGACCGATGCCCGCGTTGGATTAATCAGCGCAAATAGAGTGCTGACCGGCATGACGCTCGACAGCCCGACGGATGTCGACTTCTATCGCATCCGTCTGGGCCAGGCGATTGCCGGCAACCTCGTCGTTTCCGGACTCTCAGCAACCGACGGCATGACCGTGCAGATCCTCGACAGCGCCGGCAACCTGCTGCGCACGTCCGTCAACGGAATCGTCAGCCTGACGGGCCTTGCGGCAGGCGTTGATTTCTTCCTGCGCATCAATTCCAACCTTGCCCCGACCATCTATCAACTCGCGTTCGCCGCCGGCGCTACCCCCGTCAAGGTCAATCTTGCCGGGCAGACGCCGATCCTCCGCCGCGACATCATTCTCGGCGGTTTGGGCGATGATGTCCTCTCCGGCGGCAGCGGCGAAGACTGGGTTCTCGGTGGCGCCGGCAACGACGTCCTGTCCGGCGGATTGGATCGCCAGGCCAGCGACCTCCTCTTTGGCGAGGCGGGCGACGACACCTTCCAGGTCATCCCCGATTCGCTGCCGGTCATCCCCGGAAGCGACCGCACCATCGTCCCCACGCTCACCGACAGCTTCGACGGCGGCACGGGCAACGATCGCGTCCTCTTCCTCGGCGGCGACAAGGATCGCAACAGCAAGCCCGTCCCCGACACGATTGCCATCAAGTACAACACGCTCCTTCACCGCTATGAGCTCACCAGCCAGATCTGGGACATCGCCAATCAACGATACGAAACTGATACGCTCGGGAATGCTTCGCAACTCTTCGCGTTCTATCAAACCCGCAACGCCGAGCGAATGGTGATCGACACCCGCGCCGGGGACGACGAAATCCATGCCGATCCCGGCTACGTCCTGGGTGGTGTCACCTACGGCATCAATCCCGGCGACCTTCAACAGAACGCGCAGATCGCAGCGCTCCAGATCCTCGGCGGGGATGGCAACGACCGCATCTTCGGCGGCGCATTTGGAGACGTCATCGACGGTGGCGCAGGCCTCGACTACATCTCCGGCGGCGGTGGAAACGACACCGTTACCGGCGGCGCGGACAACGACGTCTTGGCGGGCAACGTCGCCGTCGCGCCGGACCGCTTCGAATCCGTCACCCGCAAGGGCGTTTCCGGGCACAACGACGACCCCGCGTTCGCCGCCTCGCTGGGAACGATTGCGCCAGGCCAGGTGATCGGCGGACTCACGCTGAACCTCGGTGACGCCGGCGACTGGTACATTATCAAAACCCCTGATGCCCTGCTCCGGCTTGGCGCATCGCAGACGGCGTTCCTCACGTCGGACATGATCAGCGTCACGCGGAGCGACGGCGGCTCGATCAAGTTCTCGCTGTTCGCCGCCCGCCAAATCGATCCATCCGACCCGCTCTCGATCCTCCCGGTCGAACGGCCCACGGGCGTGCCCGCCTACTACATGATTCACGTCGTTCGCGTCACCGCGCCCGACGGCACCACCCCAGCGGAGGTGCCGGGAACCTACAGCATCCAATTCTCCTCGCAAGTTGGAAAGACCGTCCACGTGCCGCCCACCCAGGCGGACTTCACCCTCAACTCCGCCAACCCCGGCGACCAGCCCGCCGTCATCCCGCTCGGTGACATTAACGGCGACGGCCGCGTCGATTTCATCGGCGCCGTCCAGGATTATTCCGGCGGCCTGGGCGATTACCGCAACGTCAGCAATTTCAACGACTTTCCGGGCAACTCGGCGGACCTGCTCCCGCCCAGCTTCGCGCGGGTCTATTTCGGGAGCAGTTCGACCTCCAACGTCACGCTGCCCGTCAACGCCGTTACGCTCAAGCTGCCCGCCCCCGTCGGCGCGCCGTCGTACTTCGGCTCGCAGACGATCTTCGCCAATCCCGCGGACTACAACGGCGACGGCATCAGCGACATCGCCGTCGCCGTCACGACGACCGGCCGCTACTTCGGCAACGAGGCGCCGTTCTGGAACGAGGGCGTTTACATCATCTTCGGCCGGGCCACCGGCTTCAGCGGCGTGATCGACGTCGTCCGCGACGCGGACGTGACCATTCGGGGTTTTGCCCCGACGCCCAATGCCAACGGCGATTGGCGGCTTTCCATCGCCGGCGCCGACGTTAACAACGACGGCTTTGACGATCTGCTGGTCGGTAACCGCGCCTTCGGCGCGAGTACGCAAGGCGCCGCCTACGTCTTCCTCGGCCGCTCCAAGGCCGCCTGGACCGCCTCGAGCAACAAGGTGGTCTTCAGCGCCGACTTCAACGACGCCGCCAGCGCGCCTTCGCTCGATGGCTTCACGATCGACAATACCGGATTGACTACGGCCGGACTCTGGCACCTCTCGACCGGCGAAAATGCGCTGCCTGGCCACACCCCGGGCGGTGACATGTACTTCGGCGCCGGCGAAACCACCACCGGCGGCGGCACCTACGACGGCGTCAACCGCGCCGGCAGAATCACCTCCGCGCCGATCAGCCTCGCCGGCTTGGCCAGCGCCACGTTGAACTTCAACTATCTCCTCGCCACCGAGCCCTTGAACGGCTCGAATTTCGACCGTGCCCGCGTGCTGATTTCCGTGAACACCGGAGCGTTCGTCCCTCTTCAGGTTAAGAACTTCGATAACACCCTGCGCGACGCCGGCGCAGCCAACCGCGTTACGATCAACGGCGGCCTGACCACCCAGCCCGGCTTCCTCATCGATCCGACCACGGGCTGGACGAACGCCACGTTTGATCTCAGCGCTTACGTGGGCAACTCGGTTCGCATCCAGTTTGACTTCTTGAACAACGGCACGCAGAACGCTTACGAGGGATGGTACGTCGACGACGTATCGGTCAGCGGCGCGGTGCTGTCCCCCGCCAGTGCCAGCTTCACCTACACCGGAACGACAGCCAACGAGGGGGTTGGATCAGCGGTCTCCGGAATCGGCGACTTCAACCACGACGGCAAAAAGGATTTCGCCATCATGCGCGCCGGCATCGACGCGGCGACGCCCGGCCAGGCCTACGTCATCTTCGGACGCGGCACCAGCGACGCGGCATTCAACTCCGCGCCCGTCAGCAATGCCGCGAACTTCACGCTGCGCGGCGATGGCTCCTTCGCCAATTACGGCATCCGCCCTGCAGGTGACGTGGACGGCGACGCCTTCGGCGATCTGCTCATCACGCCCTCGGGCGGCAGTACGTTCTCATCCGGGTTCGGCCAACCGCCTCCTCCCGTTTCCCTCGTGTTCGGCCGCACCGGACTCACCGGCGTCAACGTGCTCTCCACGTTGCCCGGCGTCCTGCGCACCAGCCGCGACGGCGGCTGGGTTTCGCTGGGCGATGTCAACGGCGACGGATTTGCCGACTTGGGCGCCAACAGCATTCGCTCCACCTCGCCGCTGTCGGAGAGCACCAATTCCCTGTCGCAGATCCGTCACAGTGTCGGCGAGGTCTTCTTCGGCCGCGCCAACGCCCGCAACACGATGTCCCTCGACTCACCCGACCTGGTGATCGAGCCCGCCAAGCCCAACTACGATTCGCCCGGCTTCCGAACCAACGTGTTCAACTCGCCCGGCGACATCAACAAGGATGGTCGATCGGATATCGTCCTGGCCGACAGCTTTGGCGGGTTCTCCCGCATCTACTTCGGGCAGGCGCTTCAGCCGGCTGTAAGCGGCGGCGGCAACAACGGCGGCAATACCCTCCCCTCCGAAGACTTTCAACTCCCGCTCGCCGATCCCAGCTCCGGCCCCCCTGCCGCCAATCCGCCCGGGCTCAACCTGGCGACAAGCGGACCGGCGCCCGACGCCAGCGATGCCTTTGAGATCCACGGGGCGCAAAGTGGTGAGCGCCTCTCCAGCCCCCGCTCCGCCGGCGATCTCAACGGCGACGGCATCGACGACCTCATCGTCGACGGCAACCTGCACAGCTACGTCATCTTCGGCCCGGCCGATATTTCCGGACGCATCGACGTCCTCTCCCGCGCCAACATCATTCTCGACCGCTCCGCCTTCCTCTCCGCTGCCCAGCGCATGGGCGACATCAACGGCGACGGCGTCGATGACCTCATCTTCGTTCGCGGCCAGGCGAACGCGGTCGATCCAACCCTCTACGACCTCAGTGTCAACATCATCTTCGGCGGTTCAAATCTGCCCCATCGCCCCACCCTGGCCAACACCAATCGCGCCGTGGTCTTTGCCAACGGCTTCCGCTTCGATGGCACGACGACGCCGGACCTGCGCCAATTCACCGTTTCGGCGCTGCACTTCAACGACGATAAGTATGACGATCTCCTGATTGTCCCCCGCGGCCTGGGTGAGTTGGCGGCCTACGTCATTTCCGGGAAGGAGATCACCAATGACCCGGACAATGTACTCCGCATCGGTGAGTCAACCCCGCTCGGCACGGTCACGCCATACCTCAGGATCAATCGCGATGCCACCACAACCCGCGACCAGGTCCAACTGCAACTCTTCGGCCCGCGCAACGGCGGCTACACCGGCAGCTCGATGCAGGATCTCTCCGCGGTCGTCGCCGGTGACGTCAACGGCGACGGCCTGGACGACATCGTGTTCGCCGATAAGGGTTTTGCGGTGGATGACCATGGTGCGCCGCCCGTCGGCCGCGCCTATCTCATTCTGGGCACGCGCGACAACTCATATCCGGAGCGGCAGACCTTCCGCTCCCTCGACTTTGCGGATCGCATCTATCAGGGGGCGTATTTCGGCAACAACGTCGCCGCCACCGGCGACATCAACGGCGACGGCTATGCCGATTTCGCCGTCGGTCGCTCGCGCGAAGGTGGCGCGTTCGCCCCTTCGAGCCTGCTCTTCTTCTACGGCAAACCGCTGATCTCCGGCGCCGTCGTCGCCGCCGATACCGCCGCCAATCAGTACCTCTCCAAGAACGTCAGCAACGTAACCAGCTCCGTCTTCCTTGAGGGCGCACTCTGGGCGACCACCGGCGACTTCAACGGAGATGGCAAGCTCGACCTTGCGGTCGGTGAACCCCAGCGAACGGTCCTAACCGCCCAGAACGCCGTCCTGGATGTCGACCAGCGCGGTCAGGTTTACATCTTCTTCTCCATCGCCGATCGCCCCAAGGGCCTCTCGCTCACCGCGCCCGATAGGCTGATCACCGGGCAGGGAGAGTTCGATCAGTTCGGCGTGTTGTCGCAGACCGGCCCGATCGACCTCAATCGCGATCACGTCGCCGACCTCCTTATCGGCGCGCCGGGCGCTGATGTGGTATCCCCCTCGCTAATCCCCGGCGGCGGAAAAGTCTACGTCGTCTACGACGGCGTCGTCCTCCCCACCGCGCCCCCCGGCAGCAACGTCATCACCCTCTCCAATCAGACCATCACCGGCGACGGCGACTTCATCTCCGACCTGGGCACGCACCTGCCCATTTCCTTCAAAGATCCCAACGCCAACACCACCAACTTCACCCTCCCGGCCGGACAGACCCAGCGCTGGTACACCTTCACCACCCTGGGTGACGGCCAGGCCGGCAGCGCCATCCGCCTCACGCCCGAGGCGCGCGAACAGGCGACTACGCTGCTGCACGGCAAGGACACGAGCGTCACCGGTTCACTGGTGATCAGCGGGACCGGCGACCGCGTCATTCGTGTGGATGGCGGCGTCAACGACGGCGACGCCACCAACGGCCCGCCGCCCCTGGGGCAGGACGTCGATCACATGTTCGATGGCTCGACCCAGAAGTACTACAACCCGCAGGATTTCTATTCCGGCGGGATCATTACCCCGCGCGCGAACGGCGGCAACGGCACCATCCTCAAGGGCATTCGCTTCTACACCGCCGACGACGCCCCCGAGCGCGATCCTTCGGACTATGGGCTCGAAGGCACCAACGACGACCCATCGCTGGGTCCGGTAATCTGGGTCCCGATCTCGAGCGGGGCGCTCGCCCTCCCCGACGGCCGCAATCCCGCCGGTCTCGCCGATGATCCGAACACGCAGTTCAATCAAACGCTCTATTTCTCCAATAGCCTCTCCTACAAATCCTACCGCGTTACCTTCGGTAATCTCAAGAACTACCAGACCGCCACCGGCATGCAGATCGGTGACGTGCAACTGTTAACCGACGTGAGCACCTTCCGCGTCGGCGGCCCCACCAACACGCCCGGCCTCTTCGAGTTCGACCTGTCCAAATATCTCGCCTACGTCGATCAGCCGTCACTGTTGGAAAAGGTCCAGCTCCAACTCGACTACCAGAACGCCGTTCTGGTCGCCGGCCAGAAAC
Organism: Phycisphaerales bacterium; assembly: GCA_028291615.1. Classification (GTDB taxonomy): domain Bacteria; phylum Planctomycetota; class Phycisphaerae; order Tepidisphaerales; family Tepidisphaeraceae; genus RYN-433. Next base: position 18,851 of record JAQGHM010000049.1, read on the forward strand.
TCAGCGTCTTCATCGGCAATGCCGAATCGGATGGTCTGGTGAGTCCCGCGGATGCGACCGCGGCCGCAAGCCTCGCCGCTGAACGCGTCTTCACCGCCGGCGATCTGCCTGCAGGCATTTTCCAGATCGACATCACCGCCGCGGTCCGCGCGGCGCTGGCCGCCGGCAAGACCCGCATTATGCTGAAGCTCGTCGCCTCCAGCACCCAGGTCTCTTTTGACGCGCAGAGCACCACCTCCACCGGACAGACCGGCCTGGTCGTTACCACCGCCCGTCAACATGGACTGGTCGGCGACCTGCTCGCTCCCGACGGCACGGTGCTGGCCCGCGGCCTTTCGGTCATCTCGTTGCGCCCCTTCAAGGCCGGCAGCTACTTCCTGCGCGTCTACGATCCCTTCGGCGCTGCCCCCCAGGCGATCCCCTTCTCGATTGAACTCACCGTTCCCGCGGCGGGCGACTCCCACGCCGACGCCGACCGCGATCAGGTTTCCGGTGGCGACGGCGACGACATCCTCACCGGCAACGGCGGCCTCGACCGCCTCTTCGGCAACAGTGGCAACGACGTTGTCGTCGGCGAAGACGTTGAAGCCATCGACCAGCAGACCGGCGAAGTCGCGCCGCTGGCCCCCCCGGCTTCGCAGGCCAGCAACATCCCCGTCACCGAGGCCGACCCCGTCGTCAACATCCCCGACGCCGGACTCCGCGCCGTGATCGCCGATGCCCTGGGCATCGGCCACACCGCCGCCTCCACCGGTCTCACGCGCCCCTTCCTCGCCAGCCAACTGGCCCAGATTCGCGCGCTCGACGCGTCGGGCCGGCAGATCTCCGATCTCACGGGCCTCGAGCTTTTGTTCAACCTCGAATCGCTCAACCTCGCGCACAACAATCTCAGTGCGCTCGATTTCGCCGATGTCAACGGTTTCCACCACGGCCTGCTCGGCCTCTCCCATCTGACGTCACTTGACCTCAGCTACAATCACCTTCCCGACGCCGCACTGACCACCCTCGCACCCCTCACCACGCTCCGCGGGCTCATTCTCGATGGAAATTTCCTGCGCGGTGTCGCCCCTCTCTCATCGCTCACGCAACTGACCTTCCTCAGCATCGACGGCCCGATCAGCCCCTTCGCGCTCCTCCCCGGCCCCGCAAAGGGCAACGACCTGCTCGCCAAATTCTCCAACCCAACCCCGGCCTCGGGCGAGCAGATGGGATACGCCGTCACCCAGGTGGGTCAGGACATCGCGATCTCAAATCCCTTCGACGGCGCCAATGGCGTGAACGCCGGCGCGGTTTACATTTACGATGGCGCGTCCGGTCAGCTCAAGTTCACGCTGAACGGCGCCGCCGCCGGCGACCAGTTCGGGTTTTCGCTCGCCTCCCTTGGCAACCTGCTCATCATCGGCGCGCCCAATGCCAAGGCGTTCAACAGTGCCACCGCACCCAACGGCGGCACCGTCTACATTTATGATGCCAGCACCGGTAGGTTCCTCGGGAACCTCTTCCTCCCCAATCCAACGTTCCAACCCAACAACGATCAGTTCGGCTACTCCCTCGCGATCGTCGGCCAGGATGTGCTCGTCGGCGCTCCCAATGATACGACGAGCACGATCGGCGCTGGCGAGGTCTATCGCTTTAACCTCACCACGCGCCAGAACGTCGCGCAGTATTCCTTCGGACTCTCGGCTACCGGCGATCGCTTCGGCGCGGCGATGACCGCCATCGGCAATCGCATTTACGTCGGCGCACCCGGACGGGACGTCAACGGCATCACCGATGTCGGCGTGGTTTACATCATCGACGGCGACACGCAGGCGATCCTTACCACGACGCTCGCGAACCCGCTTGTCACCGCCGTCAGCGGTTTCGGTTCGGTCCTCACCGCCCTGGGCGGAAACGTCGCCGTCGGCGCGCCCCTCGCCAAGGGCGGCGCGGGGGTCGTAAGCCTCTTCAATAGCAGCACCGGCGCGCTGATCCGCTCCATTGACGTCCCCGGAACCCCCGGGACCACCGATCACTTCGGCATGGCCCTCGCCGCGTACGACGACACGCGCCTCATCGTTGGCGCGCCATCGACCGCCTTCGGGGCCGGAAAGGTCTACGTCATCGATTCCTCCACCGGGTCCGCCCTGCAAACCCACACCGGCGCCGTCGCACTTTCCTTCGGCTCGTCGGTGGCCGTCGTGAATGGCGACATCCTCATTGGCATCCCCGGCGACCAGGTGGGTGGCCTCGTCGTGGGCTCGGCGACGCTTGTTAAAGGCCCCCGCATTACCGATGCCTCGCCTCTCGCCACTCTGACCAGCCTGAAATCTCTCAGCCTCTCCGATCAGCGTCTCACCACTCCCCCCGCGCTGGGCGGTCTCACCAGTCTCCAGAGTCTCAACCTCCAGTCAAACCAGATCACCGGCAACCTCGCGCCGCTCACCACGTTACCCGGTCTGCAGTCGCTTTCGCTCAATCGCAATCCGCTCGACAACTCCACCTTCACCCAGGTCATCCCACTCCTTACCTCCAGGCTCGCCACCTTTACCTTCGACCCCGATCAGGCGCCTCTCATCCTGCCCATTGCGCCCGCCGCGACCGCCACGGGCATCCCCGTCGCGATCAACATCACCACCTCCGACCCCGATGCCGGCGACGCCGTCTTCCTCTCCGCTGTCAGCGACAACCCCAGCGTCACCGTGCAGGTCATCGGTGGTGGTATCACGCTAACGCCCGCGGCCGGTTTCACCGGCGTCGTCCACATCACCGTCACCGCCTCCGACGGCGCCAGTGGCGCACTCGATTGGCGCGGACGCAGCACCGTGCGCACCTTCGACCTTTCCGTCGGTCTGGCAGCGATCTCCGGCGCTAAGTTCAACGACTTCAACAACAACGGCGTTCGCGATTCGGGTGACACCGGCGTCTCCGGCTGGACGCTTTTCCTTGACACCAACGGCAACGGCCAGCTCGACGCCGGCGAAACCTCCACTATCACCGACGCCGAGGGCAATTACGGTTTTTCCGGCCTGGTTCCAGGCACTTATTCCGTCGCCGAAGTAAACCAGTCGCCGTGGTTCCCCACCACGCCCCGCCAGGTGCTCTCCGCCAACTTCACCGACGGCGCAGCCCAGGGCTTCACGACGTCAGGCGTCTCCGATCCCTGGCATCTCACCACCCGCCGCGGCGCCGATGCCGGACATTCCGCATCCCATAGCTTCTATTTCGGCAATGAGGCAACCGGCGCCTACGACAACAGCACCAGCGGCATCCTCACGTCTCCATTGATCGACCTGCGGGGAAACAGCGGCCCCGTGCGCCTCGATTTCAACCACTTCCTTACCGCCATCGACGCCCCGGCCGTCGTCTCCAGCGCCGATTTCAGCACCACGCCAACGGTCGGCAGCAATGACGGCTACATCACCCGCGGCGCGACCAGCCTCTGGCATTTCTCGTCAGGGCGCGGAACTCAAGCTGGACATTCGCAGCGATTCGCCATGTACTTTGGCAGCGGTGAAACCGCCCTCGGCGGCGGTACATATGGTGCCGGCTCGGCCGGCACGGTCACCTCCCCCCTGATCGACCTCACAGGTTTCGCTGGCTCGGTCTCCCTGAGCCTCAATTACTTTCTCTCCGCAGAACAGACCACGGCGCTCAACCAGGGAGACGTCGCGACGATAACCGTGATCTCCGGCGCTAATCGGACAATCGTCGCCACCAATGGGAACATCAAGGGCAACAGCCTTGGGAACAATGGCGCCTTCACCCCGCTGACGCTTAACCTCTCCTCCTTCGCCGGACAACAGATCCAAATCGAGTTCGGATTCCAGGCGGACGCTGATGCCAATCGCGGCGAGGGGTGGTACGTCGACGACGTCACGGTGACCGCCGCCGCGACCGACGTCGCAACCGTGGGTGTGCTCGTCAACGGCGTCTTCACGCCGCTTGCCGACAACGGTGGACTGGGCAATCTCCCCGATTCCACCGGCGGATTTGTGCCCGTCTCCCTGGACCTCTCCGCTTACAACGGACAGCAGATCCAGGTGCAGTACCGCTTCAACGCCGACACCACGCTGAACGCCGAAGGCTGGTACATCGACGATCCACGCGTCAACATCGGCGCGGCAACCAGGGTGACGCTCGCCGCCGGCCAGGTGGCAGGCGGTACCGATTTTGGCGGGCTGATGGTCGCCAATGTTGGGCCCGATCAACCTGCCGCGTCTGGACAGACGATCAACATCGTCCCGACGATCAGTGATCCCAACACCTTTAACGGGTCGAGTTTCGGTTACTCCTGGAACGTCGTCGCCAGCAACGGCCAGACGGTCCCCCCTGCTACGACTTCCAGCTTCTCCTTCACGCCCTCCAGCCCCGGAACCTATACCGTCACCCTCTCCCTGACAGACCTCAACGATAACAATCGCGTGTACGTCGATTCCGCCGTCTTCACGGTCACCGGCGACCCCGCCGGACTCACCGCGGCCACCGGCGCGTCCTATACGATCACCGGGACCCAGGCCGCACCGATTCTGAACGTTCTCGCCGGCTCAGTGACGATCGCGCCGTCCTTCTACGCTGCCCATCCCAATCTAAGCGTAACCGTCGCCACCGGCGCATCGCTTCTAGTGAATGGCAGCCAACAACTCACCGCCTTAAATCTCGCCAACGGCGCCCTGGCCACCGTGCTCAATGGCAATACCCTGACCGTGAACGCGCTTGCCCTTGCGGGTTCGGCGCGACTCGATTTGGGGACGGGCTTCCTGATCCTGAACTACCAGGCCGGACAAGGCGCCGCAGCCCTGGCCCAGATGTCGGCGCTGATTAAGAGCGGCTACAACAGCGGCAACTGGAGCGGCGCTGGAATCACCAGCGCCAGCGCCGCGAGCACCTCGGGACGCGCCGTCGGATTTATCAACAACAACAACGGCGCGGGCGGCGGCGTCAAGTCCACGTTCGGCGGCCAGACGTCCGCCGCCAACTCCATCCTCGCTCGATTCACCCTGGCGGCCGACGGGAACCTCGACGCGAACGTCGATTTTCTGGATCTGGCCGCGCTCGCCCAGCATTACAACCAGCCCGCAAGCACCTGGTCCTTCGCCGACTTCAACTTCGACGGCCAATGCGATTTCCTCGATCTGGCGACCCTGGCACAAAACTACAACCAGACCCTCCCCACCGCTGCCGCGACCGAAGTGCTGGCCCCGGCCGCTGTCGCGACAACCACCTCGAACAGCGCTCAGACCGCCGCCACCACCACGACGCATCCCGATGCCCCGCGCGCCCCGCAGCCCCGTCCCGCTCCCGCCAGCAAACCGGTTACCACTGCCACACCGCCCACGCGCACGCACCAACCATCCGCCTCGTCAAAGCCCGCAACCACCCCCACCCCCAAGGCTCCTACGACAGCGTCCCACCCCTTCGCCACCGGCCTGAACCGCGCCGCACCAGCCAAGCCCCAGTCAACTCCGCCCCCCTTGCCTGCTCCGCCAGTCCGCTCAGCCATGTTCAGCCAAACGTCAATTCCCTCAAAGCCAACCAAACCATCAGCCCCAAAAGCAAACACCCAAGCCGAACCTCCCAGGAAGCACGCCGCAGACCCGCACGGGAACGTCGACCCGGTTTTCGCGGTCGTTCCGATTGCGTCATCAGCGCAGTCCGCCAGGCGACAAGACGATAAGCGATCCGCTGGCCGCGATCGCAACGTCC
>JAQGHM010000096.1 GCA_028291615.1 Phycisphaerales bacterium
CCTAAAATTCCTCGACAGCCTCGAGGCCGAGACCGATTTTGGCCAGCCCTCGGTCCTCTCCGCCGCCGCCGACGTCGTCCGCATCATGTCCGTCCACCACTCCAAAGGCCTCGAATTCCCCGTCGTCTTCCTCCCCGAGCTCGGAAAAAAGATCAACCTGCAAGATTGCCAGGGCGCTATCCTCATCGACAAGCGCGCCGGCCTGGGCCTCTCCGCCATCGATGAAGCCAAGCGCATCCGCTACCCCTCCCTTGCCTCGGTGCTCGTGCAGACCAGCCTCAAGCGCCAAAGCCTCGCCGAAGAACTGCGCGTCCTCTACGTCGCCACCACCCGCGCCAAGGAACACCTCATCCTAAGCGGAACCTGCACCGACAAAAAACGCGAGCAATGGAACACCCGCTGGGGCGCCCACCCCGGCCCGATGCCCGCTGAAGACATCCTCGCCGCCGGCTGCATGCTCGATTGGGTAGGCCCCGCCGTCGCGATGATCGGCGGCGAACAATCCTTCCGCGTCACCCAGCACGCCCCCGAAGAAGTCGCCGCTTGGACCAGCGCCGACCTCAAGCGTCCCACCTTCACTCCCCAACAGGAAAAACTCGCGCGCCTCGAACCCCTCAATCCCGCCCCCGCGCCCGACGAGCGCGCCGCCCAGCTCATCGCAAGCCTCACCGCCCCCTACCCCCACGCCCCCGCCTCCCAACTCGAAGCCGCCCGCAGCGTCACCGACTGGACCAAGCAGGGTCGCCAAGCCCCGGTAGGCTACACGACAGCGTCAGACGAAAAATCGCTCGAATTCTCCCGCACGCTCGCCACACCGAAATGCCTGCTCGACAAGAACGACCTCTCCGCCGCCGACGTCGGCACCGCCACCCACCTCCTCCTCCAACACCTCGACTTCGCCAACCCCGACCTCGCCGCCCAGATCAATGCCCTCATCGACCGCAAACTCCTGACCACGCCCCAAGCCAGGCACATCGACCTCGCCGCCGTCGAATGGTTCCTCGCCACTGACCTCGCCCAGCGCCTGCGCGACAACGCGACGCAACTACGCCGCGAGCTCGACTTCTACCTCGCCGTCCCACCGTCCGAATTCTCCCCCGCCGCCACCTCCACCGACCCCGCCGACCAGATCATGATCCGAGGCCGCCTCGATGCCCTGCTCATCCCGCCCGCCCCCGCCGGCCTCACCCTGATCGACTACAAGACCGATCGCGTCGCCCCCGAAAAAGTCGCCGAGCGCGCCGACTTCTATGCCCCGCAAGTGCAACTCTACCGCCGCGCGATGCAGCGCATTACCGGCCGCCCCGTCGCCGAGGTCCAACTCGTCTTCCTCACCGCCCGCATCGTGGTCAACCGCTGATCGATCGCTACAGTGACGGTCATGACGCTGTTCCAGATCCTCGCCACCCTCATCACCCTGGCGGCGCTCTTCAGCTACATCAATTACCGCTTCCTCCGACTCCCGCAGACGATCGGCGTCATGGTCGTCAGCCTCGGTGCCTCGCTGCTGCTCTTCATCGCCGGCCAATTCATCCCCGCAGTCTACCGCGACGCCCAAACGATCCTCGATTCGATCGACTTTAACCAGGCCCTCCTGCACGGCATGCTCGGCTTCCTGCTCTTCGCGGGCGCGCTCCACCTCAACCTCAGCGACCTCCACCGCCACCGCGCCGTCATCCTCACCCTTGCCACCGTCGGTGTCCTCATCTCCACCGCCCTTGTCGGCCTGCTCACATGGCTCGCCCTCCACGCGATGGCCCTCCCCATCCCGTTCATCCATTGCCTCCTCTTCGGCGCCCTGATCTCCCCCACCGACCCGATCGCGGTCCTGGCGATCATGAAACGCCTGGGCGCGCCAAAGGATCTCGAAACCCAGATCTGCGGCGAATCGCTCTTCAACGACGGCATTGGCGTCGTCGTCTTCCTCGCCGTGCTCGCCTTCGCGGGCGGCCCCGGCGCGCACGCCGGCGAATCGCCTGGCATTGCCCACGTCGTCTTGCTCTTTCTCCGCGAATCGCTCGGTGGCGCGATTTTTGGCATGGCGATCGGCCTCATCGCCTACCATATGCTCAAGCGCATCGATCAGTATCAGGTCGAGATCCTGATCTCCCTCGCCCTGGTCACCGGCGGGTATGCCCTGGCCGAACGGCTCTACGTCTCCGGCCCCATCGCCATGGTCATCGCCGGGCTCTTCATAGGCAACCACGGCCGCGCCTTCGCCATGTCACCCGCCACTCGCGAGCGCCTCGACCACTTCTGGGAGCTGATCGACGAAATCCTCAACGCCGTCCTCTTCGTCCTGATCGGCCTGCAGGTCCTCGTGATCCAGTGGCAACCACGCTACTTCCTCGCTGGCCTCGTGGCGATCGTCATCGTCCTGGCCGCGCGGCTGATTTCCGTCGGGCTCCCGATCCGCGCCCTGCGCCCGTTCGCCCCCATCCCGCGCCACGCCGTCCGCCTCCTCACCTGGGGCGGCCTTCGAGGCGGCATCTCCGTCGCCCTCGCCCTCTCCCTCCGCAGTCCACGCAGCACCGCCGCCGATCCCCACTTCGACCTCCTCCTCGTCATGACCTACGTTGTCGTCGTCTTCTCCATAGGCGTCCAGGGCCTGACCATCGCAAGCGTCCTGCGCACCAGCCTGAGATAACGCCTTTCGCCCTTTGCCTTTTCCGTTTTGCCTTTAGACAATTCCCGCCGTGACCCAAGCCCTGCCTACCCCCGCCCCCCTTCCCGACATCCACCTCGTCGCCGTCGATCTCGACGGCACGCTGCTGAATGACTCGAAGCAGGTGACTGACCGCACCGCCGCCGCCTTTAACGGCTTACCGGCCCGAGGTGTTAAAGTCGTCATTGCCTCCGCCCGCCCCCCGCGCTCGGTCCGCCATATCTACAAGCTCCTCAACCTCGATACCTGGCAGATCAACTACAACGGCGCGCTGATCTGGGACGAACCTAATCAAACCCCCGTCTTCCACCGCCCCCTGGGCAAAGGCGTTGCCCGCCGCATCATCGACGACGCCCGCTTCCTCTTCGGCCATGTTCAGGTCACCTGCGAGATCCTCGACAAGTGGTACACCGACCGCTTCGACCCCGCCCACACCACCGAGACCGGCCGCCTCTTCAAACCCGACGTCATCGCCCCCCTGGATACCTTCTGCGATGCTCAAATTACCAAGCTCCTGCTCCTATCCGACCCGCAAACCATCTCCACCCTTGAATACGCCATCACGCAAGCCCACAACGGCATCGACGGCGAAGAAATCACCTGCCTCCGCACAGATGACAATCTCATTCAGATCATGGACCGCCGCGTTAGCAAAGCCACCGCCCTGAAGATCGTCGCCAAACACTACGGCGTACACATGCGCAACGTCATGGCCATCGGCGACGCCCCCAACGACGTCGGCATGCTCCAGGTCGCAGGCGTAGGCGTCGCCATGGACAACGCCCACCCCCTGGTCAAGCGAGTGGCAACGTGGGTGGCGCCGAGCAACAACGACCACGGCGTCCACGCGGCGCTAGCGAAATACGGACTCTGCGAATAACCACCCGCCAAGATCCCCAAAAGGGAGAGTCGGCCCGTGCCGGGCCGTATTAGTCCATCGTGTATAATGCCGAGCCTGCGCGACGTGCACGGAATTCCTGACGGGTTCGCGCATCAGAAGGAGGAGAAACTGCATGCAAATACCCCCAACTCGAATTGTAGCGCTCTTCCTCCTCCTCAGCGTCGCCGTATCCACCATCTGCACCGCCGCGCCGCCGCGGCTCGCCATTCTCGGCGACCCAGCCTCTCCCCTCCCCGACCTGCTCACCGTCCGCCTCTCAGAATCCCACGACCTCACCCTCGTCGAACGCACCCAACTTCGAGCCGTCGCAACCGAGCAAACGCTTCAGGCCGCTATGGGCAACCGCGCCGATCGCGGCCGCATCGGCGCGCTCGTCCCCGCCGATCTCCTTCTCCTGCTCTCCACCCCGGCTGACACATCGCTGCCGGCCCGCCTCGTGATCTGCGACGCGCGCCTCGGCGTCACCCTCGACGACCTCTGCGTGCCCCGCCCCGCCGCCGGCGATCGCGACGCCCTCGACAAGCTCACCACCGCCCTCGCTGCGGAAACCCTGGCTACCGTCCACCGGTTCGACCGCGGCGTTACCCGCGTTGTCGCCATCCCGGACTTCGTCTCCCGAGACCTGTTGTTCGACCGGGCCTTTCTTCAGACCGATTACGCGGAGACCCTCCGCGCCGCCTGCCTCCGTCTCCCGGGCGCCGCCCTGGTGTCAATCGAAGAGGCCCGCGCCATCGCCGAGGAGCGGGCGCAATCCGCCGTCAAGCAGCAGGCGTGCCCCGCGCCGCTGTTCGTCGAGGGGGAGTACCGCACCCGCCGCGACCCCGCGACCGGCGTCGTTACTGTCGCGCTCACCTGCCGCGCCCGCGACGGCCAGCACACGCTCGCCCAGCGCGACCCCGAGCCGCCGATTCCCCTGGCAGAGGTTGGTCTCGCCCTCCTCCGTTTCTTCAACGTGGACCTCGCCCCCCTGCTCGCCGATGCCGCCACGCCCGAACGCCCCAAGCCCGTCGCCGACGTGGATGCCCAGTTCCGCCTCCTGACCGATCGCGCCCAGCAATTCTTCACCCTCGGCGAGTTCCACCGCGCCGCCCAACTCCGCGAAGCCGCCCTGCTCCTCAAGCCCGATGCCGACGCCCAGCGCATCCAGCTCATCCGGGAGTACAGCCGGCGCAACCAGCAGCCCGTCGAGCGCGGCCAATGGCCCAAGGGAGCGCGGCAGCACAAGGACGATCCCTTCTGGACCGCGGTCGTCGCCCAGGTGGTCTCCGACTGGAACCGATCGCTTCAGCACTGCGAGTATCTCATCCGCAACCGCCGCCTGAGCCGCGAAGAAGCGACCGACCTCACCCACAACGCGATCCATAGTATCACTGGCGTCCGCGCCACCTCCCCGCCGGCGCTCGTCGCCTGCGAGACCGCCAAGAAGGAGTTCGTTCGTAACGTCTTCGCCCGCGTCCCCGCCCTGGATCGGGCCGAACGCCGCGCCCGCGGCGCGATGACCGGCGCCCTGGACGCCTCCTTTTTCCTCATCGACAGCGCGCTCTTTCGGTGCGATGGCAACTTCTTCGCCCCCGAGGACCTCGACCTCCTCGCTGACCTTCTGCTCAAGCTCGCGCCCGCTTCGATAACGCCCGCGTACAACCTGAGCTTCTTCTTCGAGCATGTCGCCCAGCGGCAAGGGGGCAAGGACTACTGCCGGTTCACCAACGCCCAGTACCTCGCCTTCCTTGATCGGCTGACGAAGTCCGATCGCCCGCTCGTGCAGATCTACGGGCGATATGGCAAGGTCGCCTACCGCACCTGGACCGGCCACGAGCGCACGGCGGAGCTGCTCGCCGAGGCGCGCGACGTGGCCGCCGCCGCTGGTCGACTTGAATTCGATGCGCGCCAGTACGATTACTTTCTCACCCAGCTCCGCGACCACGCCGGCTTCCTCGCCCGCGAGATGCCATCCGCAAAAGCGGCCGACGCCACGCCTGCCAAGCCCCGCACCACGGTCCGTCCCGCCGTGGCGGCGACCACTACGTCAAGCACCCGTCCCACCGCCGCCGCCGCGCGTGACGACAAGCCCCGCCTCACGATCGAACCGATCGAGTTGACCCTACACTCCCCTTCCAAACCGCCGGCCAAGCTAACCCCCGCAACCCGCTGGCGCGGCGCCGGCGGCTGGGGCCAGATCAACCACTATCGCCCGCTCGGGGACGGCCTCGACGCTTTCTGGGGCCACGGCGCCGTACTGTTCATGCGCGAGAAAGGGATCGTCGAAGAGGTGCTCGCCGTCCCGCAACCCCAGGATCCATCCAAGGAGACGAAGGAGATCAAGCTCAGCGTCTCCGACGTCATCACCGACGGCCCGCACGTCTGGGTCGCTGCCGCCTACGGACGCGGTCTCTACGTCTTCGACCGCCAGGGCAAGCAGCTCGCCCTCATCGACGCTGCGCACGGCCTGCCCCCCACGGATATTATCGGCCCGCAACTGCATCCCGTCGCCCCCGGCCGCGTGCTCGCCACGGGCTCGTTCGGCAACGAACACCGCGGCTGGATCGCGTTCGTCGAATTCGACGACAAGGACCCGGCCCACCCCAAGGTCGACCTCTTCCACGAGGCCGCCAAAGTCTGGGACCACAAACGCACCGACAACCCGGACAACCTCGACCCCGCGATGTGCTTCGAACCCGAATTCGTGTTCGAGCACACTACCGCCGGCCCCGACCCGCGCCGCCTCGTCTTCATCAGCCGCCGCTACAATCCGCTGGTCGTCGATCTTGCCGCCAGGCGCGTATGGGTCTATCCGGTTCGTAAATGGTCCACCGATGCCTTCCCCCGCACCGAGGGGCCCGCCGAGGCGTTCCAGAGCATCGACGGCGTCCTCTGGATCGCCGGCTCGGACCGCGATCTCCGCTCCTACCGCCTCGACAACCCGGCCGGCCTCTTCACTCCCTTGCGCGAGCGCCCTAACTGGCACATCGGCAA
>JAQGHM010000120.1 GCA_028291615.1 Phycisphaerales bacterium
CACCGCAAACTCCTCCGGCACCGCGCGGTCCGTCCGCTGGCAGGCATCCAGCACGTGCTGCCCGCGCATGTCACTGCACGCCATTAAACCGACGGGCACCGACAACGAAGAAAGCCACCGCGCGATCTGCGACTGCTCGCGCTCCCAGCTTTGCGCGTGCGGGCCGGTCCATGGCGATTCCCACAGTTCGCACCGTTGTCCGCGCTCCCCCAAGCGCTCGACGAACCCCTCACGACGGCCAATGGAAAACGCCTGGTCGCTGAAGCCGCAGAACGCGAAGTTCGAAAATCCGCGCTCCAGCAAATGCTCGGCCGCCAATCTCCCGATCGCGCGATGATCCGATTCGATCTTGGGCACCCCCAGCGGCTCGCAGCAGTCGTTCAAATCTACCAGCGGCACGCCGGCCTTCCGAAGCATCTCGGCAAGCTCCGGCGTCGTCTTCCGGCAAATCACGCCGTCCCCGCGCCATTTCTTCAGCCACGCGGGCGGCGCGGTCCACAACTCTCGCTGCTCGAGAAAGACGGACCAACTTTGGTGCGACCGCAGGTATCGCGTTACGCCGCGCAGGATCTGGCGACCGTAATGGATCGATGTCTCAACAATCAGGGCTACATGCGGCCGCTTGGTCATTCAAAAGCCTCTTTCCCACCGCTTGGCGATCATCCTCGCCGCGGGAAGGGAACTCAATAATATAGCCGCTGCTCGACAACAATTCTCAATCCGGAAAAGAGGCTTCTCATTGCAGCGCCGTGCAACGCCACGCATATATACTGACGGACAAAGGTGATCCAACCACACGCCTCCGAGCGGCGTATCATTGGCATCGCTTGGTCTTTTGAAATTGATCGCAATGAGGTGCGGATGGCGGTTTCTCGGCGCAACTTGTGTCAAATCAGTCTTTTAGCATCGCTTGGCGCAATTGCGCTATCCGCTGCCATCGCCGCCGCACAGCGCCCCGCCGACCCCGCGCCCCCGACCGAGCAACTCCAGTTCTTCGAATCGCAAGTCCGCCCCATCCTGGAAACCGCCTGCTTCAAATGCCACGGCGCTGAGGCCAAGATCAAAGGCGGCCTCCGCCTCACCTCCCGCGCGGCGATTCTCAAAGGCGGCGACACCGGCCCCGCCGTCTCCCTCGACCAACCCGCCAAAAGCCTGCTCCTCAAAGCCATCAACTACAAGGACGACGACCTGCAGATGCCCCCCAAGGAGCAACTGCCCAAAGAGAAGATTGCCGTCCTTACCCGGTGGGTGGAAATGGGCATCCCCTGGACGCCCGGCGCGCCCGAGCCCATCGCCACCACCACCGAACCGCCGGCCAAGCACGCGCCGCCCAAGGTCACGCCCGAGACGATGAAGTTCTGGTCCTACCAGCCCATTCGCCGTCCGCCCGTCCCGCAGGTGAAGGACGCAAGCGCGATTAGGAATCCGATCGACAACTTCATCTTCTCCAAACTCGAGGCGAGCGGGCTTCAGCACGCTGGACCCGCGGCCAAGGCAACGCTGATCCGCCGCGCCTACTACGACCTCACCGGACTCGCGCCCAAGCCCGAAGAGGTTGACGCCTTCATCGCCGACAAATCTCCCAACGCCTACGACAAGATCATTGATCGTCTCCTTACCTCTCCGCAGTACGGCGAGAAATGGGGCCGCCACTGGTTAGACGTCGTGCGCTTCGCCGAGACCAACTCCTTCGAGCGCGATGGCCTCAAGCCCAACGCCTGGAAGTATCGCGACTACGTCATCGATGCGTTCAACAAGGACAAGCCGTACGATCAGTTCATCCGCGAGCAGATCGCCGGCGATGAAGTCGAGCACCCCACGCCCGAGACCATCATCGCCACCGGCTTCTATCGCCTGGGCGCATGGGACGATGAACCCTCCGACAAGATGCAGGCCCGCTTCGACGAGCTCGACGACATCGTCACCACCGTCGGCCAGGGGTTCATGGGCATGACCATGAACTGCTGTCGCTGCCACGATCACAAGATCGATCCGATCCCGCAGAAGGACTACTACAGCCTCGTCGCCTTTTTCAACAACATCACGCCGTACCAGAACGGCCGAAACATCCTGACCGATATCGTCCCCGACGATCAACAGAAGTCGCACGAGGAGGAAGTTCAATCCCTCGCCCGCCGCAAGGAAGATCTGCGAAAACGAGTTGCCGCTTTCGAAGATCTGGTCATTCCCAAGCTGACGGAGACTGAGAAGGTCGATCTCGAAAAGCCGCGGAAGCGCGCCGCCATCCTCGATGCGAAGATCCTGGCCGCCACCAATGAAGATGAGCTCCGCCGCTACAAAGAGCTTCGCCTGCAGCTCAAGGAACTCGAAGAGCGCAAGGAGAGCGACTATCCGCAGGCGCTGAGCGTCAAAGAGATCGGCAATAAGCCGGTGCAGACGTTCATCCTGAAACGCGGTAACGCCAGTTCGCCGGGCGAAGAAGTCGAGCCGGCGTTCCCGCAGGTGCTCAGCCCACCGAAGGTCATCCTGCCCGCGCCAAAGAAGGGCCAGAAAACCACCGGTCTCCGCACTCAGCTTGCCAACTGGCTCACCAGCGACCAAAACCCGCTCGTTGCTCGCGTGGTCGTGAACCGTCTTTGGGAGCACCACTTCGGCCGCGGCATCGTCCGCTCGCCCAATGATTTCGGCTTCGGCGGCGACAAGCCCACGCATCCCGAGCTTCTCGACTATCTCGCCACGGAGCTCGTCGCGAGGGGATGGCATCTCAAGGCGATCCACAAGCTCATCATGACCTCCGCGGCGTACCAGATGTCCTCCACCCCCAACGAGGCGGCACTGTCGAAAGATTCGCAGAACGATCTGTTCTGGCGCTTTGACATGCGCCGCCTGACCGCCGAAGAGTTTCGCGATTCGATCCTGCAAGCGACGGGTCAACTCAACCTCAAGATGGGCGGGCCCGGCATCTATCCCACGATCCCCGCAACCATCCTCTCCGGCCAATCCAAGCCAGGCGAAGGGTGGGGAAAATCAAGCCCCGAAGACGCCGCCCGCCGCAGCGTTTACATTCACGTCAAGCGCTCGCTGGTCGTCCCGATCATCGCCGCCTTCGACGCCGCCGACACCGACTTCAGTTGCCCCGCGCGTTTCACGACGACACAGGCGACGCAATCCCTCATGCTCCTCAACAGCGACATGATGAACGACGAGGCCAAGGCGTTTGCCAATCGCCTGAAGAAAGAAGCCGGAGCATCACCCGAGGCCCAGGTGAAGCTCGGCCTCCGTCTGGCCCTCTCGCGCGAACCAACGCAAGACGAAATTGAACGCGGCCTGACGTTCATGCAAACGTTAAAGACCAAGTACAACACAGCGCCCGAAGTCGCATTGAACCAGTTCGCGCTGTTAGTTCTGAACCTGAATGAGTTCGTCTATCTGGACTGACGTATCACGGGCGTCCGCCCGTGCGAGCTGTGTTGAACAAGAGACCATCATGAATCCCTCCAACAAACCCCACTCCTCCTTCTGCGGCCGCACCCGCCGTGAATTCCTCTGGCAAGCCGGCGCAGGCTTCACCTCGCTCGGCCTCATCGACATGCTCAGCAAGGACGGCTTCCTCTCCAATCAAGCCGTCGCCGCCGACGGCGTTTCCCAGTTCTCCAACCCCCTCGCCGCCAAAGCCGCCATGATCGCGCCCAAGGCCAAGAGCGTCATCTTCCTCTTCATGTACGGCGGC
>JAQGHM010000134.1 GCA_028291615.1 Phycisphaerales bacterium
CCGGCGAGGGCTTCGTTGGTGGCTACACCCGCGGGGTCACACCCGTTCCCATTCCGAACACGGCCGTTAAGCCCGCGGGGCCGATGATACTGCGTCAGCGGGAAAGTAGGTCACCGCCAGCGTTTACAAACGAACCCCGATCACTGCGAAGTGGTCGGGGTTCTTTTATGCGCGGGGGGCGAGCGAATTGCGCGGGGGACCGGGCGAAACCACGAAGCGACCGATGAGTGCCTTTCGCGGTCAGCGGGGTTTAGTTTTTGAGGGCGGTCAGGCGTTTGCGTGCTTCGGGCGCCCAGGGGGTGTCGGGGTATTTGTCGATTACTTTTTGCAGGTATGGCTTGGCCTTGTCGGCCATGTTGTTGGTGATGTAGTTGTCGGCGGTGGAGAGCCAGCTTTTGCACTCGCGCTCGGCGGCTTGCGTTTTGGCGCTGGCTTGGATCGTAGGGTTGGATTTGAGCTGGTCGTAGCGCGCTTTGACCTCGTTGAAGTGGGTGGCCTTCGGGTATTGGTTCACGTACGTTTCGTATAAGGCGAGGGCGCGGGCGAACTCCTTTGATTTCTCGGCGGCTTGGGCCTGGGCCTGGACGGCGTCGGCGGTGGCGTCGATCTTGGCTTGGTCGATCTCGGCTTTGATGGCGGGGTCGGTGCGGATCTGCTGGATCAAGTCGGTCGCGTGCTGTGCGAAGGCGGAGCCGGCGTAGAGCTTTTCCATGGGAACGAGCGTCTTGACGGCGTCGGGATATTTCTTAGCGGTGATGGCGGCTTGGGCGTCGTCAAGCTTCTTCTGGGCGGCGTCTTCGATTTGCTTGGCGAGGTCGGCTGCTTCTTGGCCGCCGTTCATTTTGGAGGCCGCGGTGTAGAGGGTGTACGCCTCTCCGAGTTTGCCGGCTTTCTCGGCTGCTTGGGCGAGGGTGAGGGAGGCCATCATCTGGTTGTGGGGACCCCATTTCAGGAGCCAATCCTTGAGCACCTGGTCTTTGACGTCGGCAGTGTGGGCGAGGCCTTTGAATTCTTCGAAGGTGACATCAGCGCCCTTGGCGGTGTAGGCGTCGCGGGCGAGCTTGGCGTTTTTGTTGGCGTCGTCGAGCTCGCCGATGCCGACGAAGACGGGCTTACCTTTGAGCAGGGGGATGGCTTTTTCGTTGGGCGAACCGCCGGCGCCCATGATGAGGAGGCCGGCGAGTTGATCCATGTACAGGTTGCTGAACTTGGAGGTGGACCAACCGCCCTGGCTGAAGCCGCCCATGAAGACCAGCTTGGAGTTGACGCGGACTTTTGAGGAGACGTAGGCGCGGATGCGGTTGAGGTTTTCGATGTCTTCCTTCGCGTCGTTGGTGCCCTCGCGGTTGATATATTCCATGCCGACGATGACGTAGCCCTGGCCTTCGGTGACTTCCTTGAAGGGCCAGGTCTTGGGGTCATTGTTCTTGCCGTGGTAGCAGAAGATGGTGGGCCAGTCGCGGTCGGGGGTGTAGTCCTTGGGGACGTAGATGACGTACCAGCCGAGGCCGCCGGTCTTAGGGTCGAGGATCTTGATTTCCTTGCCGGGGGTGAAGGTCGCCTGATCGGGTGGGACGCCGGGGACTGCATCAGCCGCGCGAACCGTCGATGATGTGAAGAGCAGGGCGGCGAGGCAGAAGTGAAATGGGCGCAGTTGCAGCACGGAGACTCCCGAGGTTTGAGGTGCGGGGCATTTTATCGTTTCGTGCCGGGAAGTGATGAAAAATCTACGCCGGTCTTTTCGGGGGTGGGAAGGAAGCCTTGTCGCTGGCGGGGGATGGCGTAGAATCACGGCGACAGTTCGGGCGGTTAGCTCAGTTGGCTAGAGCAGAGCTTTTACACAGCTAAGGTCGTGGGTTCAAGTCCCTCACCGCCCATCAGGTTGTCTTCCGTTTCTCCGCACCCGTGCGCATCAACGTGCATAGGCCTGCAATTCGTGTGATGTGGCGTTACCGCGACGTTCAATTGCTTGTCCGTGCTTGCCATTGCGGGGGGGGTGCTGCGCGGCATTGTGCGCCGCCTGCTCGAAGTCGCTATCCGTAATCTGGAGGTAATGCTTTGCGGCGATCGCTTTAGAGTTACCAATCCATGCGCAGACTAGATGTAGGGGAAATCCGTGCCAACTCCGTCTCCCGCGTGCTGCGGAGGTTCTGATCGAGCTTTGGCCAATGCTTTAAGGCCCGCGCTGATCGTCTTACCCAGACCGACGTCGTCGGCGAGGAGCGTGACCGGCAGGCGGCCCTCGCGAACGTTCCACACTTCAAACCCCCGCACCGCGTCCCTCCGCCTCCACCACACCCACCACGTGATCCCCACACCGCCGGCCGCGATTGCCCACCACTGCATCGCGACGAAGCGATCGCCTTGGTAGCGCCAAGTCGTGAACCGGGAACCCAGAGGCGGTAACTCGAACCGGTCTCAACCTCCACTCGACCATTCGAGCCCGGTAGTCCGCTCACTTAGTAGGCGTCCGATCCGCTTCCATTGAAGAGGTAAACCGCCGCCAACTCCGAGCCCACCGTCCAGCCGTGCGCGACGCCGAAGTAGAAGCGCCAATAGCCGCGCGCCCACATCGCCGCGGCGAGCAACGCGGGGAGGAGGGCCAGGATGTGGAGTCGGCATCGCATGCGGAAGCTTTAATCGTCCTTCAGGTCGATCCCAACCAACTCCGCCAGCAGGCACGCGCAGCGATAGTCTCCGCCTTCGCCCTCGACGACCCGCGCGACATGTTTGACCGGCGGATCTTGCGACAGGTCGAGCGCGTGCATCTCGACGCAGGCGGGCCAGGTGTCCATTACCGACGACGGGAGGCGGAACACGCTGACGTTATAGCCCAGCGACGACACATGCCGCAGCGTGAGCGTGATGCCCCTCTACTTGCCAGCTTTGCTCGCGACCTTACCTGATCCTGCCGGACAGGACGGCGCTTGCGAGATCACGCAGCGTGGGGCAGCGACGCCCTGCGGCGCGGCCGACAGCTGATAGCGATGCCGCCCATCAGCATGATGCCACCCGTCGCGGCCGCGGGGAGCGGCGTGGCGGCGGCCGGGTCGGTGGTGATGAACTTCGTGATCAAACCCAGGGTGTCGCCATCTGCGGCGGTGGTCGCGTTGGGGTCGAACGCGAACGCCCGGCCGGTCCCGTCGCCGTTATAGTATGCTGCTTCGAAGCCGACGGGGGACGACTCGCCGGAGTACTTCCGCACCTCCAGCACGAGGTTGCACCCGCCCGCTGCGTCATACGTGAAGGGATGGTTGAAGAAAATGACTACGTCGAACGGGTTCGGCCCGATCCCGGCGTGCGCGGGGCTGGTGAGCGTCAGTCGGCCGCGGTCCAAAACGGACGTCCCGCCGGACGCCAGCGTCGCGAACGGGCCGGGCCCGTTAGTCCCGTCGGCATTCCCGCTCGACGTGCCCATCCTGATCTGGATGTCCGCGATCGAGAGATTCAGCGGGTCGTGGAAGCCGCGGTAGACGCGGAACCCCAGGCCGTAGATGGTGACCGGCGGGTTGTCGGGGGCCCGGAACCACTGGGGGTCGTAGAACTGCTGGTACCGGACGGGTCCGGCCTGGAAGGGGAGAGTGTTGTCTCCGAGCCCCAAAATGGGGTCAAGTGGGAGCACGGTGTCTGCACGCGCGCCGAGAGGGCCTACGGCCGCGGCGACCCAACAGGCGGCCACCACCACGGCGGCCAGCGCCCGCATGAGCCGTCGTCGGTGAGACGGGATGAACATCGGATCTCCCTCACGTTCGCCAGGACATCCCCCGTGACGGGCGGGACGCCCAGGACCACACGAACCCAGGGGAAACTCTTCCCCCCATGTTGGTTGACGTTCAAAGTTTAGTTTTGCAGTCTCACGTCTGCAACTAAATTATTGGGGATCCAACACGAGCAGATCCTGACCTTGGCTGGCGTGCCCCCGGCATCGATGAAGAAGCCGACGATAGCGGTCCAACGGGTCGAGAAGATCCCGATAATGGCGATGATTCCCGCGACAGCGAGGCTGGTGGCGAACTACGCAATCCCCGCCAAACCCACGACGCCGTGGCCACGCTGGACATGATGCTGTCGGCGCTGGGCCTGTACTGGGTGCGGCTTTATGCGAACGACGATATGGTGGCTCACCGCGGCTTTGCCGTTAGTCAGGACCTGAGCGAATCTC
>JAQGHM010000149.1 GCA_028291615.1 Phycisphaerales bacterium
TTCATCGCCTACGGCTGGAACGTCACCCGCGTCGGCGACGCCAACGACCTCACCATGCTCGAGCGCGCCTTCCAGGTCTTCAACCAGACCGAAGGCCGGCCGACGCTCATCATCGTCGACAGCCACATCGGCTGGGGCGCCCCCACCAAGCAGGACAGCCATTCCGCCCACGGCGAACCGCTGGGCGATAAGGAAATCGAAGGCGCCAAGAAGGCCTACGGCTTCCCCACCGATCCTAAGTTCTGCGTCCCCGCCGGCGTCATGGACCACTTCAAGAACGGCATCGGCAAGCGCGGCGGCGACCTCCGCGGCGCATGGATGAAGAAGTACGAAGACTACAAAGCCAAATTCGCCAAGGAAGCCGACCAGCTCATGCAGATGCAGCGCCGCGACCTCCCCGAAGGGTGGGACAAGGACATCCCCGTCTTCCCCGCTGACCCCAAGGGCATGGCCGGCCGCGACGCCTCCGCCAAGTGCCTCAACGCCATCGCCAAGAACGTCCCCTGGCTCATCGGCGGCGCAGCCGACCTCGCCCCCTCCACCAAGACTCGCCTCACCTTCGACGGCGCCGGCGATTTCGGCCCCCCCTCCGTCACCCCGCAGACCGGCGGCACCGACAGCCACGGCGTCACCCACGCCACCGAGTCCTTCTCCTACGCCGGCCGCAACTTCCACTTCGGCATCCGCGAGCTCGCCATGGGCGCGATCGTTAGCGGCATGAGCCTCTCCAAGGTCCGCGCCTTTGGCGCGGGCTTCTTCGTCTTCAGCGATTTCGGCCGCCCCGCCATCCGCCTCAGCGCGATCATGGAGATCCCCACGATCCACATCTTCACCCACGACTCGATCGGCGTCGGCGAAGACGGCCCGACCCACCAGCCCATCGAGCACCTGCCCAGCCTGCGCGCCATCCCCGGCCTCTTCGTGATCCGCCCCGCCGACGCCAACGAGATGGCCGAGTGCTGGAAGGTGATCATGAAGTTCAAGCACCACCCCGTCTGCCTCGTCGCCACGCGCCAGGCGCTGCCGACCTTCGACCGCACCAAGTACGCCCCCGCCACCGGCGTCGCCAAGGGCGCCTACGTCATGGCCTGCGCCGCCCCCGACGGCAAACCGGATGTCCTGCTCATCGGCACCGGCTCCGAAGTCTCCCTCTGCGTAGAAACGTATGAAAAGCTAAAAGCCGAAGGCCTCAAGCCGCGCGTCATCAGCATGCCCTCGTGGGAACTCTTCGACGAACAGGACGAAGCCTACCGCAACAGCGTCCTCCCCCCCACGACCATCGCCCGCGTCTCGGTAGAACAAGCCGCCACCTTCGGCTGGTGCCGCTTCGTAGGCCTCAACGGCGCAACGATCGGCATGAAATCCTTCGGCGCAAGCGCCCCCTTAAAGGATCTCCAGAAAAAATTCGGCTTCACCGCCGAAGCCGTCTACGCCGCCGCAAAGGACCAGATCGCCAGGAACAAGGCGAAGTAATTATTCAGGCCACACGGTCGTGACGCCTCCTCAGAAGCAAAAGCCACGGACGCTTGATTACCAGCCTCTGAAAGACAGTCGCCGCGACAGCGCGGAAATTGTGCTGAGGGGCGTCGTCGGCGGCGTCTTCTGCCTTCTCTTCCTCGTATGGGGAAGGTACGAGTGGCTCGTGATAGACCGAGGCCAGTCGCACGCCGGGACGCTCCTGGAGCCCTCGATTCTCTTAAGCTTCATCGGGGCCGTCTTTTGCCTCCTGATCGCACTCGGCTTCTTCCGACGATGATCATGGCGCAGTCTCGTCCCCGTCGCGGACCGCGGGAAGGACAGCAAATCCCGGCGCGCCCAACAGCTCGGCCTCACGCACGACGGGCAGCGCCCGCAGCATGTAGAACAGGATCAACCCCGGCATCGACATCAGCAGGATGCCCGGGATCCACATCAGGGCCGCGTCCGGCTGGCGAATCGTGATCAGCGCGAACGTAACCAGCAGGGCGACCATCAACAGCACCGAGACCGCAAAGCTCATCACCCAGGCCCAGTATCGTCGGCGCGCGAGCCCGACCGACGCGATGATGTAAAGCAGACCGGGGACCGTAACCAGCGAGGTGACCAGGACGACCACCGTGCCGAAATCACCGGATTTTGTTCCGATCGAAAACAGCGCGCCGCCCAGCGTCAGGAGGACGCCCACCATGCGCAGCGCATCGATCACCTCGCCGAGTACAGCCACGGCACGGGCGTGTGGGTCGACGGGCCAGCGTGAAGGACGCATGGCTGTTCATCCTATCCGATTGACGTCCCCACCGGCACGGTCGAGAATCGATCGGCGTATGAGCGAGCCGGACGTATCGCAGTTGTTGACGGTGGCCGAGGCGATCGCGGTGATCGGCGCGGTCCCTGTCGCGCCGCGCATCGTGCGGGTGCCGCTGCGTGAGGCGCGGGGGCTTTACCTCGCCCAGGATTTATCCGCCGACCGGGACTATCCACCCTTCGACAAGAGCCTGATGGATGGCTACGCCGTGCGCGCCGCCGACGTTGCGGCAGGCCCCGCGGCGCTGCAGTGGGCGGGCGAAGTCGCCGCCGGCGCACAGGCGGCGCGACCGCTCGCGGCGGGGGAGGCGATGGCGATCATGACCGGCGCGCCCATCCCCGCCGGCGCGGATGGCGTCGTACCGATCGAAGAGACGGCGCGCGAGGGGGATACGGTTCGCATTGTGCGCGCGATCGATCCAACAAGATTCATCGCCCGGCAGGGGGCCGACATCGCCGCCGGCACGATTGTCCTGCGCCGGGGCACGCGTCTGGAGGCGGCGCAGCTTGCCGTCGCTGCGACGGTCGGGGCGCATCACGTGGACGTCCATCCGCGGGTGCGTGCGGTGGTGCTCTCCACCGGCGATGAGTTGGTGGAGATCGACCAGACGCCGCGCGGCTCGCAGAGTCGCAACTCCAATGGCCTGATGCTTGTGGCGCTGTTGCAGCGCCTCGGGTGCGACGTGGCGGATCTCGGCATCGTCGTCGATCAGAAGGAAAAGATTCGCGCCGCCATCGAAGAAGGCCTCCAACACGACGTCCTCTTCATCAGCGGCGGCATGAGCATGGGGGCCTACGATTACGTGCCCCAACTCCTCCGCGAGATGAAACTCGACCTGCGAATTACCAAGCTGCGGATCAAGCCGGGCAAACCGTTCGTCTTCGCGACAGGAGAAAAAACCGGGACGGGGACGGTTTCTTCCGCGTTCGCGAACCGCTCTTACGTTTTCGGCCTTCCCGGCAATCCGGTCAGCGGTTTTGTCTGCACCGTGCGGCTTGCGTTTCGATTGATCGAGCGTCTCGCCGGCGGCGTGCCGCGCGAACGGTGGGTGACGGCGAAGCTGGCATCGCCGCTACCGGCCAACGGCCCGCGCGAGTTTTATCAACCGGCGAAGTTGGCGTGGTCGGCGGCGGGGCCGGTTGCGACGCCGCTGGGGTGGAAAGGGTCGGCCGATCTCTTCACGCTGGCGACGGCGGATGGGCTGCTGGTGCGCGAGGAGAACGAACCGGCGCGGTCAGCGGGGGATGTTGTGCGGGTGCTGGAAATTTAGGCTTGGGTAACAGGAGCGATTATGCGCCGGACTTATCTGCTGATGACCCTCATCCTCGCCGCGTTAAGCTTCGGCGGCACCTTTACCTGCAAAGGGCACAAGAACAACAGCACGGTCGGCGTGCCGCGTTAGCTCTTCACCGCCGCCAGCGCGTAGAAGGGGCGGCCTTCGCGCTTGTACTTGCGCTCGAAGTTGGTGCCGACGAATTCCCCCTCGGCGGCCTGGCCGGGGCGGTTGTACTCGACCACCGTCAGGTTCGATCCCCTCACCACCGTTTCCATCTGCTCGAAGTAATTCTGGTGGTCGGTGACGATCTGCAGGCGTCCGCCGGGGACGAGGATGCGCTCGACTTCTTTCAGGAAAGGGGCCTGGATCAGGCGGCGCTTGTTGTGGCGCTTCTTGGGCCAGGGGTCGGGGAAGTAGACGTGCAGGACGGAAAGCGACGCATCGCGCACGAACTCGCGGATGAAGAATCCGGCCTCGGCGCGGACGGTTCTGGCGTTGAGGCAGTTGTGCCGACGCAGGCGGTCGCTGCCGTAGCGCCAGAACCAGCGGGCCCACTCGATGCCGAAGAAGTTGGTCTCCGGATGCGACCGCGCCGCCTCGGTCAAAAATGTCCCTTTCCCCATCCCAATCTCCAGCTCAACAGGATGGTCGTTGCCGAAGAGGGCAGCCCAGTCGAGGGGCTTGGGGAGCGTGTCGGGGTCGAGCCCGATCGGCTCGACGATCATTTCCTTGTGGGTTTGCATGGGACTGGGGAGTTGTCAGTGTTGGGCGCGGGGTTGTCAATCGCGGTTGCGTGAAGATGCGCCGACGCCGAAGAAGAACGCCCACGGAACAACGTTCCGTGGGCGTTCTAACATCACGATTCTCGTTGCGCGGTAGCGGGAAAACTACTTCTTGACCGAAGCAATCCCGATGACCGCGCAGGCGATGCGGTCGCCGGAATTGCCGGCGGGTTGCGTTTTCAGATCGTCAATCTTGGCATGCAGGATGACCCCGCGGCCGAGAATCGCGTTTTTGCCGCTGATCGAGGCGTCGGGAAGCATGACGTTGATTTTGGCGGTTCCGGAGGCGTCGGCGTCAACGTTGCCCATGTCGCCGGCGTGGGCTTGCGGACTGGGGGCGCCGTGCATGTGCCCGTCGGGGTTGAAGTGGCCGCCGGCGGACATGGCCTTGGCCATATCGGAACAGTCGCCGAACTCGTGGACGTGGAAGCCGTGCTTGGAGTTGGGCTCGAGGCCCATGATTTCGCCGGTAACCTTGATGCCGGCGCCGGTGTCGGAGAAGCGAACGACGCCCATGATTTTTTCGTTGCCCTGGGTGCCGTGGAGGACGGCGACGGCCTCCTTAACCTCTGCGGGCATATCGGCGGCGCGCATGATGTGGGACGACGACACGGACGAGGCGGTCTGGTCGTGGTGATGACAACCCGCGCCCGCCAACCCAATGGCGATTCCGAATAGTACTGGCTTGATCGTGCGAAGCATGCTGAACTCCTTGTGGGAAAGTTTGTTTCTTCCAACGCCTGTGCGCGCGCGGGGCATCCCGGCGCGGCGGGCGGAATCGTACAGCCGCGCGCGAGGAAACCGCAACAGCCTAATCAGGGCAAGCGCGCACCCGCTACCGAGAGAGCGCGCCGGACGTCAACGCGGGCACGGAGAAAATCGTTGACGGCAACCATTGAGATTCGTAGAATTGTGCATCGCTGCCGGGAGGTAGCATCGCGCATCAGAGGTGAAGTGACCACTCACGCGCGAGGGAGAGGAGATTCCAGATGGGTGATCGCACGATATGCTGGCTCGCCGCCGTAGCGACGGGCTTGGGATTATGCGCCTCAAGCGCGCGCGGCGCGGCGGTCCTCGTGACGGCGCAGGGGGTTTCGACTTCAACGAACCTGAACTGGATTACCAATGGGCTCGCAACGCTGGACGGCGCTACCTCAGGGTTGAACTGGCTGGTCAGCGGCCAGCAGGAAAACAGTGACTGGACGCGCATTGACGGTGCCGTCCAGGGGGGGATCGGTGGGGTCATGGTTGAGTGGCCAGTTGCGGGCAGTTTCGCGCAACTTACTTACAGTGGCAGCCCTGGCATCTTGGGGATCGGTCCGGAGATGCCCGAGGATCTGGGGACGTTACCGCTTCGGATCGCCGAAGTCGCGCCCGGCCCCGCCACCTACACGCTGAACGGCGTGTCGCAGGTCGCCACCGCCGTGGGCCAGGTGCTCGTGTGGCGGGCGGTGTCCGTCACGCCCGGCGACACGCTCACGTTCACCTCGAACGGAACATTCAGTGCCGGGCCGATCGCCTTCTCCGCGCCCGAGCCGGCTTCGCTCGGCGCGCTGGCGCTTTGCGGCCTGACGCTGCTCATTCGCCGCCGTGCCCGCCGCGCTTAGGAGAATTTCAGAAGGGGGGACCTGGACTCAGCAGCACCCATCCGGCCCGCAGCAGGCCGAGGCATCCGTCGTCGCGTCGTAATCCTGCCCCTTGGTCTCCTTCGGATTGCGGATCGCGTTCCGCCGGCAGTCGAAGCTGACGGCCTCTTCGGGATTGATCGGAACCAGCGGCTCGACGAAGAAGAACTGATCGCGATACGGCTCGCGCTGGTAGAGGCGGAAGGTCTTGTCGCAGACTGCCATGCGCTGGCCGCGCTCCAGCGTGTGGCCGTCGTCGTCGATCACCTTGCGCCACGGGCCCTTGTAGACGACGGCCTGGTAGTGCTCGTGGCAGGGGCCTTGCTTGCCCTTGTAGGCTGCAACGGTCATCGAGCGGAACTCGATCCCCTTGATCGTTTGCCACGGCGCTTCGGAGCGCTCGATCACGTGCATGCCGTAAAAGCCGGCGTTCTCGAACATCTTCAGGAAGTGATCTTCGCGGAAGGCGCCGCTGATGCAGCCGGACCACAGGTCCGGGTCATCCTGCATCTCCTGCGGGACGTCTTCGTCGGAGACGATGTCGGAGATCACGCACCGCCCGCCGACCTTCAGCACGCGGAACATCTCTTCGAAGAGCTGCCGCTTGTCGCTGGGGCGCACCAGGTTCAGCACGCAGTTGGAGACGATCACATCGACGCTGTCGTCTTCCACCAGGGGCGAAACGCGGCGAAGGCGCTCGGCTTCTTCGCTGGCGCGGAGGTAATCATCCGCTGAGGCAATCGGATTTTCCTTGAGGTATTGCTCGAAGACGTCGAGGTCGAGCTTGAGGTCCTGGATTTTCCCCTTGCGATAGGACGTATTGAAATAACCGAGCTGCTCGGCGATCGGCTTTTGGTACTTGCGGGCCAGGTCGAGCATCGGCTGGTTGAAATCGACGCCGATCACCTGCCCGCTCGGGCCGACCTTCTGGGCGCAGATGTAGCAGATCTTGCCGCCGCCGCTACCCAGGTCCAGGACGACTTCCCCTTCGTTGACATATTGAGAGGGGTCGCCGCAGCCGTAATCGCGTTCGATGATCTCCTGCGGGATGATTTTGAGGTATTTGGGGTCATATCCCTGGCTGGGGACGCAGAGACAGACTTCGTGTTGTTGCGACGCCGCGGCGTATCGCCCGCGAACGGCCGATTCCAGTTCCGTCGTAGCCACCGCCGCCGAGAGTGCGGCCTTTCCATTCCCATTCGTCGCCATAGCGATGTTCCTCAGATCTTCCCGGATCACGCGCGGACCGATTCTGCGCAGTAGTATAGCGAATCTTACAGAACGTTCGATTATTCCGATCTTTGGGGTCCGAAACAACCCCCACTGGCTTGGAACGGGGCTACTTCCGCTTCTTTGGCCTCTTCTTACTCGTCATCGACCGGTTCACCAGCGTCCGCGCCGCCGTCGGGCCGTGCTGGCCCAGGGGTTTGAATCGCTTGCCACGGATCTGATTGTACGAGACGAAGAAGTGTTCGATCTCCTTGCGCAGGTTCTGGTTGAGATCCTCGATCGAGCGCAGGTGCTCATGGTTGCGGCATTTGCTGGAGACGGCGATCAGGCGGTCATTCCGCTCTCGCTTGCCATCGCGCTCGGTTTGCTCGGCGCTGATCACGCCTATTAGCCGCGCCCGCACGAGGCAGCCGCAGAAGGCCGGTTCATCCATCAGCAGGAGGACGTCGAGCGGGTCGCCATCCTCGCCGCGGGTGGAGGGGACGAAGCCGAAATCGAAGGGGAAGCTCATGCCGGCGGGCAGGACGCCGCCGAGTTCAAAGAGATCGT
Source organism: Phycisphaerales bacterium (assembly GCA_028291615.1). GTDB lineage: Bacteria > Planctomycetota > Phycisphaerae > Tepidisphaerales > Tepidisphaeraceae > RYN-433. The sequence continues at coordinate 7,747 of JAQGHM010000149.1, forward strand.
GCTGCGGATCGTACTTGAACTTATTTCGACTTCCGCGCGGGGTCTCGACGACAACGTTGAGGTCGTCCGACTCCGGATCGAACGGGGGAAGTTTGCCTAAAGATGCGGGTGTCACGGCATTGGATTATGCGAGTGGGGGCAAGGATTGGTCAGCGCGCAAATACGTCGGGGTCGGTGTGTGCACTGGCCAATCCGCAGCGCGGGCCTATCCTAGCGGTATGACGCCGCGTATGGACGATGTCACTGCTGCCGACTCCCCGACCGCGACGGTCAATGCTTCGCCTCCGGTTGGGGCGGGAGGGAAATTCAAGGCATTCCTGAAGCGGCTGGGCCCCGCCGGTCCGCTGGCGCTTTTGGCCGCCACGTTTCCACCGATCGGTGGGTTCGTGTTGATCGGCCTTGTCTATCGCATTGCGCCGTGGCTGCGCGAGCACCGCGGGCCCGGTCTGATGATTTACGTTGGCGGTTTCGCGGTCTTGGCGGCGCTTTCGATCCTTCCCACTTACGCCTGTTCCATCCTGGGCGGATGGGCCTTTGGTTTTGCGATCGGCTTTCCCGCCTCGATGATCGCGTTCTGCAGTGCGTCGCTACTGTCCTATCTGATCAATGCCCTGGCGGCGGGCGACCGCGTGGTGGAGATCGTGCGCGAGCACCCGAAGTGGGAAGCCGTGCGCGTGGCGCTGCTCGGGTGCGGCTTCTGGAAGGCGTTTTGGATCATCACGCTGCTGCGGCTGCCGCCTTATTCCCCCTTCGCCGCGGCAAACTTTATCCTGGGCACGACGCGTGCGCCGCTGGTGCCGTTCCTGCTGGCGACGCTCGTTGGGATGGCGCCGCGGACGGCTGCCGTGGTCTGGGCGGCGGCGCATGCGAGCAAGCTGGATTTTAAGGATTCGACGCAGATCTGGATCTTCGTTGGCGGGTTGCTGGTGACGCTGGTGGTGATCGGCGTGATCGGCGAGATCGCCAACAAGGCGGTCAAACGGGTGACGACGGCGCAGCCGCAGCAGTCGCAGGCGCGGTAGTCTCCATCGCGGCGGCGGCGCTGTCCGGCAATGGCACCGACCGCTTCCCACGCTTGAGCCGCAGGAACGGTCGCTCGACCAGATGCCAACTCGCAAGCGCCAGCAGAAACGTCAGCGGCAGCACGATGATCGCCAGCACCGGCGGCGAGAAGCGGGCGTGCGTCAGGCAGACGACCGACTGCGTCACCGGAAAAGCGTAGAGGTACAGGCCGTAGGAAAAGTCGCCGTACTTGCCAAAGCGGTGCAGCGGGATCGAATCGCTGAACGCGATCCAGAGCAACAGGTAAACACCCAGGATCGGCAATGCGGCGTGGAACGCGAAACGGCCGCCGAAGGATGCGGCGATCAGTCCCGCCGCACACAGCAGGGCGATCGTCCCGCTTTGCGGAATGTGATCTCGGTACGCCCAGAAGCAAGACCCGGCCAGGAAGAACATGAACAGCCGCGGTCCCATGTACCACGTCATCTTGGTGGCGAAGATCGATCGCAGCGTCGCGTTCACGCGCTCGGGAGGCAATGTGGAGACGAAGTCGGCGGTCATGCAAATGGCAAATGAGACGACAAAGCAGGTGAGAATCACCCACGGCTTGCGGATCAGGCCAATCACCCCCAGCGCGGCGACCATCAGGTAGCAGACCAGCTCATATCCGATCGTCCAGAGGGAGCCGTTGGCCGCGCCTGGGTACGGATTGTTGCCGAAGATGCCGGGCAAGTATGCGTCATTCACGGTGGCGATCCCGCGGATTGTGCGGCGGAGGAGCAGCCAGAAGGTCGGGCGTTCCGCCAGTGCAAATGGCGCGATCACGAACGCCGTGAACAGCACCGCGACGATGAAGCCGGGATAGATCCGCAGCGCGCGTCTTCGCAGGAAATCAAGCAGGCCGCCGCTGCCTGACCAACTGTTGGCGATGAGGAACCCGCTGAGGGTGAAGAAACCGGCGACGGCGATGCGTCCGAAATCGTCGTTACCATTGGTCAGGCGGAAGAGCGGCTCGCCGTCGGTCCTGCCGTACGTGAGCGGGTAGCAATGCGAGAAGAGCACCATCAACGCCAGCGCGCAGCGGAGAAAGTCGAAGTTGTTGTTCCGCGACCGTCCGGCCGCGGTGAACGTGCTGCGCATTTGCACCCTCTGGATCATCGTCACGATATATGAAGGAGGTTACCGGCCGCCGGTGGGAGGGTCTAGCTGATGTCCGGTTACAATCCCTCCCCATGGTACGTCCTGAACGAACTGCCAGCGATGGCGGTTTTTGCTGTATCGAGCTTACGGGTGCAAGTCCCGTCGCGGTAAGCGCCGCAGCGCCGCGTAGCAGGCCCCGGGCGCGGGAAGAGATTC
>JAQGHM010000150.1 GCA_028291615.1 Phycisphaerales bacterium
ACCGACGATCACGTCCATACTCTCGATAGCCATCGTTCGTCTCCTCGGGTCAAGGGTCTTTCAACAACCTCGTTGATCCGAGCGAACGGTGGCTTTGTCAATTTACAGATGAGATGTTACGGTCCCGAATCAAACGGCAATGACCAAATCCCAATTCGTCATTCGTCCTTCCTCCTTGATTCGAGCTTCTGGTTTCGGGCTTCTGGTTTCCCCTACGCCCCGCCCCATTTCATTGACTGTTCCCCCGCCGCGACATAAATTGTCCCCTGATGCGTTCCTTCCTGGCGGGGATTCTCTCATTCATCCTACCGGCGGTCGCGTTCGCCCAGGCAGTAGGCGGGGTCGAAACCATCGGCTTCGGCGACTACTTCCGACCCGGCTCCTGGACCCCGATGCTGGTCTACCTGAAGCCCACCACCGGCTCCAACTTCACCGGCCGCATCGAGGTCGTCCAGGAAGACGTCGATCGCGACCAGGTCCTCTTCAGCCGCCAGATCACCCTCACCGGCAACCCGCCCAACAGCTCGGCCGTCGAGCAGCGCTTCTGGATGTACTTCCTCCCCCAGCCCAACACCGGCCGCGAAGCCCTCGACGAAACCCGAACCCTCGGCGAGCTCAGCAACCTGATCAAGGTCCGCCTCTGCAGCGAATCCGGCAAAGAACTCGTCAAACTCCCCATCACCCGCACCCTGCGCCCGGTCGGTCTCCGCACTGGCAGCAACAGCTCCTACGGCGCTCCCACCCGCGGCGAAAAGATCGTCCTCTGCGTCTACGACAAAAGCCCCCCCAACTTCTCCGAATACTCCAACGCCCTCACCGCCGGCCTGAACGAGGAAGTCATCCAGGTCACCGCCCGCGACATGGCCAAGGACTTGCCCGATCGCGTGATCGGCTACGACGCGGTCGACGCCATCTGCTGGAGCGACGCCGACCCCACCAAGCTCGGCACCGACCAGGTCGCCGCGATCGAGCAGTTCGTCCGCCGAGGCGGACGCCTGGTCTTCACCCAGGACACCACGACCAACCAGTGGCAGCGCAACAACGTCATCTTCCCCCTGCTGATGCCCGTCAACGTTCGCGGCGTAGAAGAGCGCGACGACGGCGCAGAGACGCTGCGCCAGCTAGCCAAAGCGCCCGAGCGAGCGAAATTTCAACCGTTCCTCGAACCATGGGACAAGCTCAAAGGCCCATTCCATTACGCGGTCGCCGAGGTCAAGCCCGGCGCGTTCGTAACCCACTGGCAGAAGGACGCCAAGGGAGAACTGTTCCTCGACGCCGAGGGAAAGCCCAAGCCCTACGCAGTGCGCATCGCCGCGGGCGCGGGAAGCGTCACGTGGGTGGCGCAGGATCTATCCGACCGCCAGGTAACCGGCGACCGCGAGAGCACCAGCGGCTGGGTCAACGTCTGGGATTCGATCTACGACTGGCGCAACGAGCCCGTGCGCATCGCCGGCCGCGATCCCATCAAAGATCCCGCGCTCAAGGCGGTCGAGAACGGCTCCACCTGGGAACTGGGCCGCAGCTTCCACAAGTACATGGACCTGCCCAGCAAGAGCGCCGCCCTCATCGGCATCGCGGTGCTCTTCTTCCTGGTTTACTGGGTGGTCGCGGGCCCGGGGAGTTACCTCGTCCTGCTCAAGAAGGGCAAGTCGCTCTGGAGCTGGTTCATCTTCGCGGCGATCGCGATTGTCGCAGTGGGGCTGACGGTCGGCATCACCAAGCTGGTGCTGCGCGGCTCGCCGGACATGCGCCACATCAGCGTCGTCCGCATGGCCCCCGGAGAGCCGGTGCGGGCGCACAGCAACTTCGGCCTCTACGTGCCGCGCGATGGCGACCAGCGGATCGAGCTAACCGGCACCGCCCCCAACCGCGCCAGCTACGTGACGGCCTTCAACCTTCACCCCGCGCTGGTCGCCGGCGATAGCGCCGAGTTCCCCGCGCGACAGGCGTATCACGTCCCGGTCAAGGAGATCCACGAAGCCGGCCAGGAAGCCGCCGACCCGCGCGTCATCTTCGTCCCCTACCGCAGCACGCTGAAGAAATTCCAGGCCGAATGGATCGGCAAGCAGACGGACGGCTCCGACGCCGCCGCTTCGGCCCCCCTGCCGGCCGGGATCGACGGCACCGTCAAGCTGTCGAGCGAAATCCCGCTCGTCACCGGCACGCTCTCGAACAATACTGGCCACGACCTGCGCATGGTCTACTTCGTCGTCCACAACCCGGGCATCGACACCGGAGGAACAACGGTCGCGCAGGACCTGGTGCTTTACGTCTCTTACTGGCCCAAGGGCGGGCGCGTGTCACTGACGAACGAATTCCAGATTCCCGCAAAGGGTGGCGCGAAGTATATCAACGTCTCGCTCACTCAACGGGATGCGCTCTACGACGACACCAATCCCAACACGGTCAAGACTTATCAGGGCCACATCGCGTTCGACAACCACGTCGCCACCGCCAGGAACTGGACCGACTATTGGTACAAGGACGAGGCGTGGCACAACGGCAGCTACGCCGAGAGCCGCCAGCTTGAAGAGAAGGACCCGCTGCGTCCGAAGTCGTTCCCGATCCTGAGCTTTTACGATCGCCTGCCGGTCAGCCGGAACAAGCGCGATGGCGGCCTCTGGGCGAATGACCGCATCGATTTCACCCGCCGCGGCCTGCGCGACCTCGATTGCTCGGCGGCGATCAGCGCCGGCAACATGGTGATCATCGCCGTCTCCGGAAGCAGCGACGAGCCTCTTCCGTTCCCGATGGAGGTGCAGGGAGAAACCGTCGCCGGCCAGGGGACCGTCTATTACCAGTTCACCATCCCGGCCGACCGCTCGGCCGTGCAGAAAGACCCGACCGCCCCCGCGGCCACACAACCCGTAAAAGGAAAGGCGGAAGGATGAAGGATGAAGGATGAATAGACCGCAGATCAATTGATCTGATTCATCCTTCCGCCTTCATCATTCATCCTTCGTTTCCTATGTCTGTCGTCATCAAGACTGTCAACCTGACCAAACGCTACGGCACGCTGGTGGCCCTCTCGAACCTGAACCTCGAGATCAGCGCCGGCGACTGCTTCGGCTTCATCGGCCCCAACGGCGCCGGCAAATCGACCACCATCAAGATTCTGGCGACGCTGCTCCAACCGACATGGGGTGAGGCCCGCGTGTGCGATTACGTGGTGGGCTATCAGTCGCGGCAGATCCGCCCGCTGATCGGTTTCGTGCCGGACTACTTCGGCGCGTATGAGGACATGGTGGTGCAGGAATACCTGGAGTTCTTCGCCGCCAGCTACAACATCAATGGGCCGAACCGGACGAAGATCGTCAATGACGTGCTGGAACTGACGGACCTCGGCTACAAGCGCGACGCGCTGGTGGACGGCCTATCCCGCGGCATGAAGCAGCGGCTTTCGATCGCCCGCGTGCTGCTGCACGATCCGAAGGTGCTGCTGCTGGATGAACCGGCTGGCAATCTCGACCCCCGCGCCCGCATCGAAATGCGCGAGCTACTCAAAGAACTCCGCCGCATGGGCAAGACGATCATGATCAGCTCGCACATCCTGCCGGAACTGCAGGATCTCTGTAATACGGTCGGGATCATCGAGCAGGGCGAACTGATCTACGCCGGGCCGTGGGCAGACATCGTCAAGCGGGCTCGGGGCGGGATGGTGCTGCATGTGACGGTCGCTGACAATCCGGCGGCGGCTGGGGCGCTGCTGAGCCAGAATCCAAATATCGAGACGGTGAACCAGAACAATGGGTTCATGGAAGTGTCGCTCAAAGAAGGGATCGAAGACTACAGCTTCGTTCCGCAGCAACTCGTGAACGCGGGGTATAAGCTGATGATGCTGCGTGAGGAAGAGGTGAACCTTGAAACGGCGTTCATGCGGCTGACCAAGGGCATGGTGCAATAGAAATGACGAATGACAAAATTCGAATGACGAATCAAGGACGAAGCTCGAATGACGAAGGACGAAACCAGTGACGCCGCGAAGTTTGATCTCGAAGGGCGCACTGGCTCCTTCGGCGAGCGCATCATTGGATTTGCCAAGAGAATTCCACTCAATGCGGTCACGATGCCGCTGATCGGTCAGTTGGTACGTGCGGCGACGAGCATTGGAGCGAATTACTGTGAGGCCAACGATGCAGATTCAAAGAAAGACTTTCGCTTCAAGATTGGATTGTGCCGCCGCGAGGCAAAGGAAACCAAACACTGGTTGCGAATGGTCGTCGCCGCCGAACCCCAGTTGCGCGAAGAGGCTCGAACCCTATGGCAGGAGGCCAAGGAACTGAACCTGATCTTCGGATCGATTCGGCGAAAAGTGTCTTAAGCGCGCCGTTTCGAATTTCGTCATTAGTCATTCGAATTTGATTCGTTCTTCGAGTTTCGTACTTCGAATTTATCACTCATGTTAGGTGTAGCCGACTATTTCTGGCGTCTTCTCCCCGGCAACCCTATCCTCCGACGGGTGGTGGAGACCGGCGGTAAGCGCCGGCGCGATCTCTTCATCCGTTGCGGTTACCTCGGCTTCCTCATCGGCGTCGTCATTTTTTCGCTCCTCTCCTCGACCAGCAGCTTCGGGTCGATGAGCCTCGATCAGCTCGCCAAGGTCTCGGCTCAGCTCTTCCGTACTACCAGTTATTGGCAGCTCGGGCTGGTCGCCTTCCTCGCCCCCGTGTTCACCGCTGGCGCGATCACGCAGGAGAAGGACAGCCAGACTTATGACATTCTGCTGGCGACGCCGCTTTCCAACGCGCAGATCGTCCTGGGCTCGCTCCTCTCTCGTCTCTTTTTCGTCATCGCCCTGCTCGTCAGCGGCATCCCGGTCTTCTCGATCACGCAAGTGTTTGGCGGCGTCGCGATCTCTTCGATCGTCTGCTCGTTTGCCATCGCCGCGGCGACCGCGTTTGTCACGGGCGCGATCGCGATGGCCATTGCCGTCTTCAAGGTCGGCACGCGGCGGACGATTTTCAGCTTCTACCTCTTCATCACCGTCTACGTCGCCGGGCTCTGGATGCTTGATGCGATGGACTACTTCCATCCCGTCTACACCGACCCGATCAGCGGCGCGGTGGTGCGATCCAACACGAGCTGGTTTACCGGCATCCACCCGTTCCTCGCGCTGCGCGTGATCTTCAACCAGAAGGAGCACCTGCCGCCGGACCTGCTTAACCTGCCGGCGTCGCTGCAGCGCTGGCCGCTCGGCTGGTATTTCTCCAGCCCGCACACGTTTTACATCAGCTTCATGTTCTTCCTGAGCTTCGTGCTGGTCAGCCCATCGATCCTGTTCCTACGCCGCCTGGCGCAGAGCAGCAACTCGCTGAATAGCTGGATCCTCCAGAAGCTCCGCATCAGCAAGGGTGACAAGACGCGCAAGCCGCGCGCCGTCTGGAGCAACCCGATCGCCTGGCGCGAGGCCAAGACCAAGGCGTCGGCAGCGCGCGCCAGCATCCTGCGGTATACGTTTATGACCGCCGGCGTCGCGGGGTCGATCGTCCTGCTGGTGATGTACAACACCACCTTCGAGCCCGACCGCTCGATTCGCCTCCCCGACAGCTATGACCAGGTCAACGGCACGCTGACGATCTTCGGCCGCAATGACGCCCCGATGCGGATCAAGTCAGAGGTCGTCCAGTACAAGGAACCGGGCAACTCCGAGAAGCGCGACGTCGGCCTGACGCAACTCCCGCGCGGCACCTATCAGATCCTGGGTCCGCTCACCTACGAGCCCGTCACCCGCCCGGGCGCGAAGGCCAACACGCTGTCATCGCTCACGATTGGCCCGCTCGATCGCAAGGTGAGCGCTGAGCGCACGCGCCAGTTCCTGCTGGGGATGATCGCGATCGAGTTCGCCGTCATCCTGCTGATCGTCACCAACGCCGCCGCCTCGACCGTCACCCGCGAGAAGGAAGACGGCAGCCTCGACCTGCTCCTCGCGACGCCGATCACGAGCCGCTACTACATCTGGGGCAAGCTGCGCGGGCTGGTGAGCTTCGTCCTGCCGCTCACCGCCGTGCCGATCGCGAGCATCTTCATCTTCATCGTCAACGACGTCATTCACCTTGTGGGCGGACAGGGGTTCGACTGGGTGGTCTTCCCCGAATCGCTCTTCATCCTTCCGGGGACGTTGGTGGTCGTCATCGCGTTCGCCGCGATTCTTGGCATGCAGATGTCCCTCCGCTGCCGCCGCACGGTGATGGCGGTGATGAGCAGCGTCGGCATCGTGCTGGGCATCTGCGTCGGCCTCGCCCTTTGCGGCTACAGCGCGGTAGACAGCCACGCGATGGGACAGGCGGGCTTGGTCTTCGGCGCGTTTAGCCCCTTCACGCTGATGACGCTGCTGGTCGATCCGCGCTACGTCGCGACCGAGCAGTTCGGCTTCGGCACGGCAGACCCCAGCAACATCTCGGGCGCCCGCCTGTTGATCTTCGTCTTTGGGTGGGCCGCGACCGGCGCGTATACGCTGGTGGTGTGGGGGATGTATAAGTCGATGGTGAAGAATTTTGATATGACGATTCGGAAGCAGTCGCGGTAATTGCGCTGGGACGCTCCCTGCGAGCCCGCTATAATTCCTCCCATGGTACGTCCTGAACGAACTGCCAGCGATGGCGGTTTTTGCTGTATCGAGCTTACGGGTGCAAGTCCCGTCGCGGTAAGCGCCGCAGCGCCGCGTAGCAGGCCCCGGGCGCGGGAAGAGATTC
>JAQGHM010000155.1 GCA_028291615.1 Phycisphaerales bacterium
CTGGGCCTCTCCCTGCATCGACCGCATCCTCGGACGTAACACCGCCCACCGCGCCCACTTCACTGCCTGGTGCAAATCCCTATACAAGGACGTCCGCGCCAAAGTCGCCACCTCCTCCGGCACGCTCCTACACCTCTGGCACGGCGACATGGACAACCGCCGCTACGTCCTGAGAAACCAACAACTAGCCGACTTCAATTTCAACCCCGAAAAAGACCTCCGCATCGGCGACACCGGCGCCTGGGAATGGAACAGCCAAAAACCCGCCCTCCATCAATGGGCCATCAACTATTACCCCGCCAGGAAAGAAGATGGTTAAACGTGAAACATGAAAACGTGAAACTGCTCTGCCGAAATGCTGGTCGCTCCAAACGATGTCATCCTGAGCGCAGCGAAGGATCTGGCCGGCAGTAAACGTCAGCCTACTGCCGGCCAGATCCTTCGGTCGTTAAACTCCCTTCAGGATGACGGGCTGCGCCAGGGTTTCCGCAATGCCGTATTTCTTCCTCTCCTCACTTCCCAAACTTAATCTGCCCCGTCGTCACCTTCCCCGGCGCAGTCCGCGCCGGCGACTCGTGATCCAGCACGATCTCGCCCGGCCGCTGCGTCACGTTCAGCTTGTACACCACGCCCCCCTCGTCCTTCCCCGTCCCCGTATAACTCCCGCCACTCCCCGGTGCCAAACTCGTCTCCACTAGCGCAAGATCCTCCCGAATCCAAGCCTCCACCTCCGCCTGCGTCCAAAGCCGCGACGCCGTCGGTGGCGATTTGGGCGACTCCACCGACGAAGAACCCGACGACGGCGACGACGAACTCCCCGCCCCAGACGATCCGCCCTTGCGATCTTCCTTACACCCCGCCGCCGCCACCAACACCGCCATCACCGCGCACCCAAGTAGTCTTCGCATGCCTAAATGATAAGTCCCCCACCGCAGGCGTTACAAAACAGACCGACCCGGCGCGTCAATCGCGCCGGGTCGGCAAGCTTTGAAATTCTGGGTCTTCTTTGCGCTCTTTGCGTCTTAGCGGCCGTATTTACTTCCCCTTAACCTCGACAAACGTCGCCACGCTCGCCAGATCCTTCAGCGACTGCGGGGTCACCGTCAGCGTCGCCGTATCCCCAATGGCCAGCCCGAGATGGATCTTATTCGGACGCTTCGTCCAGATCTGACCGCCGCGCCGCTTGGGCAGGGGGATGAAGTTCCGGCTGCGGGCGTGCAGGGGGGCCACAAGTGCCTTATCCTTGCAGAAAAGCCGTTCGATCGTCTTGCGGGCCGCGGCCCGGTTAATCGTCTTGCTGATAGTCACCCGAACCGTCTGGCCGGGTTTTGCATCGATCGCCATAATTGCTCCAAGCGTAGTAAGAGGGGGAGGAGTATAGCGTTCGCCCAGTGGCTGGCAAGTGTACAAGAACGCAAAACCTGTATAATCCCCGCCGCGACATCTTACGGGTATCCTGCAAAAAGTCGAAAAACGGGCTGTGGCGGTGCTTAAGGCATGATCTATTTCTCGGTCTTCTTTTTCCTGGTCGTGGGCAACCTCTTCTTCTGGTGGTGGGGCGACCGTCACCTTCGCCCCCTCCGCAAGGCCGTCATCTGGCGCACCCTGTTGGCTCTCCTGGTCGGCGGACAAACCCTCGTCCTGTCCTGGTGGATCATGTTCCCCGGCACGCTCCGCAGCCTGGGCAACTCCTTCTGGAAACCGGTCACCGCCTGGCTTTACATGTGGCACCTCCTCGTGCTCCCAGCCACCCTCCTCGCCCTTCTCTTCGGATACAGCGTCTATTGGCTCGGGGGATTCCTGACTCGATTGGTAAACGGGCCGGCTAAATCTGAAGCAATCCGATCGCCCGAATCCGACGCCGCCTCCACCCTCGCGCCGGTCACTGGCCCCGCCGTCATCTATCCCACCCGCCGCCAGATCCTTACCGCCGCCGCAGCCTTCGCACCGCAGGCCATCCTCGGCGGAACGCTCCTCTCCTCCGCCAGACAGGCCGGCAGGTTCCGCGTTCGCAACATGGAGATCGCGCTGCCGCAACTTCCCAAAGCGCTCGACGGCATCGTCCTCGCCCACGTCTCCGACACCCACGTCGGCCGCTTCGTCGGGCCCAAAGAGCTCGACGCTGTCGTCGCCGCCACCGCCAACCTCCATCCCGATCTCATCGTCTTCACCGGCGACCTGATCGACTACAACCTCGCCGATCTTCCCCCCGCGCTTTCAGCCATGCGCCAGCTCGCCCAGATCGCCCCGCTCGCCATGTGCGTCGGCAATCACGACCTCTTCGACGACGGCGTCGCCTTCCGCAACCGCGTCCGCAAAGCCGACGTCGGCCTAATGGTTGACGAGGTCATGCCAATCCAAATCCGCGGCCAGAATATCGACCTGCTAGGCCTCGACTGGGGCGCAGTCGGCTCCCCCCGCGCCGACGGCATCCAGCAACACATGCAGAACCTGATGGCGAGGCGAAGGAGCAGCGCCTTCCCAATCCTCCTCGCCCACCACCCCCACGCCTTCGACCAAGCCGCCGCCGCTGGAATCCCCCTCACCTTGTCGGGGCATACCCATGGCGGGCAGATCATGCTCACCCACAACTGGGGCTGCGGCCGCGTCTATAAGTATTGGTCCGGCCTCTACGAAAAGGGCCCCGCCAAGCTCATCGTCTCCAACGGTGTCGGAAACTGGTTCCCGCTGCGGATTAATGCCCCCGCCGAGATCATCCGGCTAACGCTTCGATCGGTCTGAATTTCCTTAAAATTCCTCTCATTGCGTTTTAATCTTGGCAAACGAAGATAATTAGCGATAATCCCAATAGAGCACATCCTGATCCGTTTCACGTAGGATCATTTTGAAATTGCCCGAGCCGCGCGATATTTGAACAGCGGCTGTTCCACATCTGTGCAGGAAGAATATGCCCGGCACCACTCCGTCGAAGGCCGCTACTCCCAAACCCGCCGCAGCCGCGCCCGCGGCGAACGCCACCATGTTCGGCGTTGCGATCTCCACCGCGCCCGCTCATTCCGTCGCGGAGAAACCGGAGATGAGCGAGAAGAAAAAGCGCATGATTCTCGCCGGCGTCTTGTTGGCGGCAACCGCCGTCGTCCTTTATCTCCAGTACCGTCCATCCTCCGATCTCGACCCCGAAGCCGCCGCAAATCCCGCCGTGCGCGAGGTCGTCGATCTCGAGAAGAAAAAGGATGCTGAGGCACTCACGCGCTTGACCAAGAGCGACGATTCCGCCGTCGCCCGCCGCGCGGTGACCTCGCTGTCGAGCCTGGGACGCTTGGATGGAATTCAGGACGCACTCAAGGACCGCCGGAGTGAAGTGCGCTACGCCGCCGTCTCCGGACTGGGCGCCTCGGGCGACGTCGCACAACTGCAGACCCTGGCGCAATACACGCAGGATCCTGCGAGCGACGTGCGCATCGCCGCGATGCGCGGTATTGCCAACATTCGCGATTTTTCCATTTTTGATCACCTCGTCCCCATGCTCTCCGACCCACAACCATCGGTGCGGAAGGCGGCCTTGATGGCGATCCAGGATCGCGTCGGCCTCCAGTTCCCCGACTTCAAGCCCGAGGACCCTGCCGAGTCCCGTGGCAAGGCGATCGGCCGCATCAAGGCGATGCTGCCCAAGATGAAACAAGTGTTCGATCAGGCGAACGAATTCGAACTTAAGCGTCAACAAAAGAAGTGACGCAAAGGTCAGGCTCTATGAAATATCTCAAGCGTCGCGGATTTACGTTGGTCGAGTTGCTGGTGGTCATCGGCATCATCGCGCTGTTGATCGCGATCCTCCTCCCCAGCTTGGCCAAGGCGCGCATGCAGGCCAATTCAGTCAAGTGCGCCAGCAACCTGAAACAGTTCGCCACTGGCGCGAAGATGTGGCAGGCCGAGCACACCCGGGCCAAGTTCCAGATGGGCGCCTATTACGGCAACCTTGCCTCGCTGAAGATCAATGGCGGCGTCTGGACCTGCCCGCAAGGCGACATGGACGGCCAGTTCTTCAACGTCGTCGCCGCGACCCTGCACGGCACCAACGGCGGCGCGATCGTCTACGACATCGCCCTGGCGCCCGGGCCTAATTGCATCACCCAGCGGCCCGGTGCGGGCACACCCAGCAGTTATGGGAGCAACGATCCAAATGCCGCGCAGCTTGATCATTACGAGTGCTGGATCGACGACCGCCCCGGCAGCGGCGACGGCGACTTCAACGACATCGGCTTCGACGTGGTTATTAACGGCGATGGTACGGCCACCATCACCTGCCTGGCAAAGAGCGCCGGCGACAGCTTCGATGTGGTCGACGCCGAGAGCGGAGCAGTGATTATTGCAAATGCGGGCGTCGGCGCCTCGGGGGCGCAGAAAGTCACCGGCGGTCGCGCCAGCTACGCTGTTAATGGCCTGTCCGAGTACAACAAACTCAGCGTCAAGCCCGATCGGATCATCGCGCTGGACTACCTGACAGGCATCGCCAAGCCCGGCTCGGACCGTGAAGTGGATTGGAAGCGCGCCGCCGACGGCACGCCCAAATTCGCCCGTCACAACAAGCGCCTGAACGTCCTTTATAGCGACCAGTCGGTCCGGTCAACTCACTGGAGCGAGATCGACTTCTTCCGCAATCCCAACACGATCGCCCGGAACTGGGACGCGCCGTGAACCGCTGCTGAAGATTCCCAATGGATTCACGCGGGCGGGCTTCCTCAACGGAAGCCTGCCCGATTTCGCTAATCCCCCATGCGCCACCGGATCAACCCCAACCCCACCACCCCCGCCGCCCCCAGCGCCAGCCACGGCGCCAGCGCCACCTCGCGCTTGGGAAACGGAAAATCGATCGGCCTAACCCACCCCGGGTCGATCACCCGCCCACCCGTCCGCTCCGCCAGCGTCCGCATCGCCGCATGATCGTTCCCCACCGCATCAAACTCCGGCGCATACCGCCCCGCGACTGCAACCCGATCCACCACGCGCCCCTCCTGCCGCAACGTCGCAAATGACCGCACGCGCGGCGCAGGCAGTGAAACCTCATACCGCCCCGGCCCAACCTGCGGAACGTCGTAACCGCTCACCCGTGCAGCATCATTCTCGTCCGCCAGTTCCAACCGCAACGCCAGCCCATTCAAATACCGCCCCTCTTCCGCCGCATCGACCCGCACCACCAACCGCGCCCCCGCCTCCCAGCCAACCGTAAACCGCGGATCGCGCGGCGGCCGCGCAATCCGCTTCGCCATCGCCGCCAACTCCGCATCACTCGGAACAAATCCGCAAGCAATCACGTCCCCATTTCCAACCGTCCATCGCGCGCACATCGGCACGCGCTCCCCTTCATGCGTCGCCCCCGCCAGTTCGCTCGCCCCCTTCTTCAGCCAGGTCCGGTTCCACGGCCCAACCTCGCGCCCCGACAGGGGGGCCAGATCACCTTCATATTGCACTTTCACAGCAGACGCAATCAACCGCTCCGGCCACGCCGCCGCCAGCAGCCGCCGCACTTCCCCCGCCCACTTTCGCGGATCAAGCTCCCGCCGCAGCGTCCCCCCCGTCGCCACCGTCATCGCCCGCAACATCTCGAGCCCGCGCCCATCTCCGATCGCCAGCAGGTGAAGCCGAATCCGCTTCGCCTTCAGCCGCTGCGCCAGCTCATCCGGATGATCGATCGTCGTATCCGCATCGCTCACCACCAGCAATTCCCCCGCCAGCCCCCCATCCGCCTCCCGCGCAATCCGCTCCAGCGCCGCTGCCAGATTGGTAGGCCCATTCGGCGCAACTCCCGCCGGCGGCAGCGCCATCCCCGCCGTCTCCCGCGCGGCTTTGCCGTCGCTCCACCAAGTTAGCTCCGCAGCAAAACTCCCCACGCTCACCGGATCCGCAGGCGGCAAATTCGGAATCAACCGCGCAATCGCCGACGCCGCAATCTGCCATCGCGTCGTTTCCCCCACCCCCTCGCTCATCGACCCGCTCGAATCCGCCAGCAACATCCAATGCACGCCAGGCGTAGGCGGCGAACTCGCAAGAGGCGAAAGCGCCTCCAGCGCCGTCCCCGCATACAACCCACTCGCAAACGCCCGATCCCCCCCCGCAATCACCATCGCCCCACCCAAATCCCGCACGTACTGCTCCACCCGCGCCAACTGCGCACCCGATAATTCCCCCGCCGCCAAATTATCCAGCACGATCACGCTTGGCGCAAGATACGCCGCACCATCCGTAGGCAACACCCCCGGCTTCATCACCACCCACTCCCCCGCCCCGCGCGCCGCCGCCCCATTCGACACCAACCACCGCTGCGTCCGCATCCCCACCGCCACCGGCGCCGAAAGCCCATCATTCTCAGGCCACCGATCCCCGCCGTTCACCTGCGCCGTCGCCACGCGCGCATCCTTGCGCACCTCCCGCGTAATAACGATCGCCCCACCGCCCCCCTCGATCGCCACGCTAGGCTGCGTCGCGACCCCCTCCAGCGTCACCCGCCGCGGAGCCGGCCCAACATTATGCACGTGCGCCACCACCTCGCCGCCCCGCACCTCAAGCCGATCCACCCCCGCATCATCCACCCGATCCAGCTCCGGATCCGCCACCACAAACACAGGCGGCGCAATCCCCGGCAACTCAAACCGCCCATCCGAAAACAACACCACCGCCGCAGCCGCAGGCGGCGCAAACACCGTCCGCTCCCCCGCCAGATCCCCCAGCGTACCACCTTCCGCAACCACGCTTATATTGCGATCAGAGAAGTAACTAACATGATATGGCGTCTCCCCCAGCAACTGCTTAATCCGCCGCTCCAGCTCCGCCCGATTGCGATACCCAGCCCCCCGCGTGCTCCCCGACACATCCACCATCACCGCCACAGCCGCACGCGCCGCCCGA
>JAQGHM010000166.1 GCA_028291615.1 Phycisphaerales bacterium
CACGGCACGGGGACGGCCGCGATGGCCGCAGCGGACGGGTACGATTACAAGGGCTACCACTACCAGGGGATTGCGCCGGGCGTGAAGATCATCGCGCTGCGTGAAAACAGCTCGAATCAGGTGGCGGCGGCGCTGAAGTGGGTGATCGCCAACAAGGCCAAGTACAACATCGTCGCGGTGAACTTCACGGACTTCGCGGGCTGGAACAAGGATGCGACCGCCTCGATCAAGGCGAGCCTGGCGACGCTGGAGTCGATGGGCGTGTACGCCAGCGCCCCTTCGGGGAACAGCGGCGCAACCAGCGTGTCGACTTACGGCGGTGAAGCCGAAGTTGGCTCGGTCGTCACGGGCAGCGATGCCGTCTCGGGCTTTACCAATCGCGGTTCGGGCCTGGATTTCCTGGCGCCTGCGGACAAGATCACGCTCCCCTACTACGACGTTTCGACGAAGAAGGCGATTTATTATGACGGCGGGTATGGCACGAGCTTCGCAGCCCCGCAGATCGCGGGCGCGGCGGCGCTGCTGCGGCAGATCAACCCGGCTTTCACCAACGCGCAGATCACCTCGATTCTGACGACCAGCGCTTCGCAGCGGTACGACTCCAAGACCAGCCGCTCGTATGCACGGCTGAACTTGTACGGCGCGGTGAAACTGGCGTACCAGCAAGCGGGTAAGACTATCCCGGACGCGCCGGTCACTACGCCCGTGCCTACACCCACGCCCACGCCCGTCACCCCGCCCGCGGGCACCGTCACCAGCACGCGCACCGCCATCGGCACGACCACAGTGATTCAGGCCGAGGACTTCGACAGCGGCGCCGAAGGAACGGCGTATCACGACACGGAGTCGAAGAATCTCGGCAACAACAGCTACCGCCCGGGCACCGGCGTGGACATCAGCACCAAGAGCGACCAGGGCTCGACGCGCTCGGTCGGTTATGTGAAAGCCGGCGAATGGCTGAAATACAGCGTGAACGTGCAGGCGAGCGGGACGTACAGCGTTGAGTTCCGCACCGCCAGCCTGGGCGTCGGCGGGCAGTTCCACCTCGAAGTGGATGGCGTAAACGTGACCGGCACGCTGACCGCGCCCGACACGAAAAGCTGGAGCACCTACGGCAGCGTGACCAAGACCGGCATCAATCTGACCGCCGGCAACCATTCGCTGCGGCTGGTGTTCGATAAGAACGTCGCCAGCGGCTATGTGGCGGATTTCAACCTGATGCGGTTCGTGAAGGCCGCGGCGGCGACGACCACGCCGCCCACGACGACGCCTCCCACCACGACTGCGGGCACGACCCCTTTCAAGGGATTCAACCTGAGCGCCGGCACCGCCACCACCATCCAGGCGGAGGACTTTGATTCGGGCGCAAACGGCGCCGCATACAAGGACTCGACATCGGGCAACCAGGGCGGCCTCTACCGCAACGGCTGGACCGACGTCCAGAAGACGTTGGACACCGGTGGCGGGTACGACGTGTTCAACACGACCGCCGGCGAGTGGATGAACTACACGGTAAATGTCGTCAAGGCAGGCACGTTCAACCTAGACGCGCGGATCGCCAGCACGGCCACCGGCGCGGCGTTCCATGTCGAAGTCGATGGCAAGAACGTCACCGGCGCGATGCAGTTCACCAACACCGGCGGCCTGCAGAAGTGGGCGACGATCCGCAAGAGCGGCATTGCGATCACCGCAGGCAAGCACACGATCCGCGTGGTGATCGACTCGACCGGCGGCCAGGCATCGGCGGGGAGTTTGAACTGGATCAAATTTAGTTAATCGCGGGCGATTTAGAAATTCAATGTTCCAAAGTGCGGCCGCCTCCCTTTTTGGGTGGCGGCCGCTCCGTTGGCGTTGGCGACTGACGTCGGAGCCCAGGGCACCAAGCGCGTTCGCATTATGCGACCAATACTGTCGCCGCCCGCGACGCGACGTCTGATGCGTCCCGCCGCCGATTCCGACTAACGCGAAACTACGATCCGTTTTCCGGTCTTATCGGACGCCAGCCTGCGATTCTGATTGGCACCGGGTTTGTAAGGTTCATCCAGACGTTACACACGGCGCAGCGATCACCTTCAAGTTAAAAGGACTCTTGTCATGCGATACAATCAGAAACAACCGAGCCCGAACCCCGCCCCCGTTTATCGCGCAATCGGCGTCGGGTCACCGACAAGCCGTAGTGATGCCGGCGAACCCGGGCCGATCGCTACGACCCTGTTCCGACTGAAGCGTGAGGCATTGGAGCTGCGCGAGCTCCTCAAGATTCGATAATCTGGACTCATCTGGTTGGGCTAGACGTGGGTAGGCAACCGGACTTCCGGTGGCGAAAATAATCCATGCTTGACGGGTTGGGGGGATTGGTTAGGATGTGAGTGGCGGTAGGTTTCCGTTCGAGAGGTTCCCCCCCTTCCTTTCGGGCGATGTCCTGCCGCCATTTTTTATTGGTATTGCTGAGCTTGCTTGCACTCTGCCGATGCGGCAACGCGGCATTGTGCGAACGGTAACACCTCACACGTGGTATTACCGCGTGGAGGGTCGCACGCTGCATGGCTCTACGGACTCGCCTTATCCTTTTGTTTTTACTAAGCCTAAACGGGATTGTGGGCGTTTCTGCGCGCGGGGCGGAGCCATCAGCGGCCGATCTGGAGTTTTTTGAGAAACGGGTGCGGCCGGTGCTGGTCGAGCGGTGCTACAAGTGCCACTCGGCGCAAAGCGAGAAGGTCAAGGGGCACCTGCTGCTCGACACGCGCGAGGGATGGCAAAAGGGTGGTGACGGTGGGCCGGCGGTTAAGCCGGGCGATCCGGATCATAGCCTGCTGATCGAGGCGGTGCGGTACACCAATGCCGACATGGAGATGCCGCCGAAGGGGAAGCTGGCGGATGCGGAGATCGCGACGCTGGTCGAATGGGTGAAGCGCGGTGCGCCCGACCCGCGAACCGGGGCTGCGACGACGGTGGCGAAGGCAAAGGGGATCGATCTCGAAGCCGGGCGAAAATTCTGGGCGTATCAGCCGATTGGCAAATCTCCGGTACCCGCGGTGAAGGACGCCGAGTGGCCGCGGGGCGATATCGACCGATTTATCCTGGCGAAGCTGGAGGCGAAGGCGCTGCGACCGGTCGCGGACGCCGAGCCGACGGCGCTGCTCCGGCGGCTTTACTTCGATCTGATCGGCCTGCCACCGACGCCGGAGCAGATTGACGCGTTCGTGTCCGATCCGTCGCCCAAGCGGTACGAGCGGGTGGTGGATGAGTTGCTGGCGTCGCCGCAATTTGGGGAGCGGTGGGGACGTCATTGGCTGGATGTGGCGCGGTTCGCGGAATCGCTGACGCTGCGCGGGTTTGTGCTGAAGGATGCGTGGCGGTATCGCGATTACGTGATCGAGACGTTCAACCACGATCGGCCGTTCGACAAATCCATGCAGGAACAGGTGGCGGGGGACTTGTTGCCGGCGGCGTCGATCGAAGAGGGGCGGCGGCAATTGACCGGCAGCGCATTCCTCGCGCTGGGGAATACCAACCTCGAAGAGCAGGACAAGAAGCAACTCGAGATGGACGTGGTGGACGAGCAGCTTGACACGATGGGGCGGGCGTTCCTGGCCCAGACGATCGGGTGCGCGCGGTGCCACGATCACAAGTTCGATCCGATCCCGACGAAGGACTATTATGCGCTGGCGGGGATCCTGCACAGCACGCAGACGCTGGAACATTCTAATGTGTCGAAGTGGCTGGAGATGCCGCTGCCGACGGACCCGGCGCGCGAGGCGACGCTGAAGAAGCGTGAGGCGGCGATCGCAGAGTTGCAGGCGAAGGTCAAGGACGCCAAGGCGGCGGTGGCGAAGGCGAACAAGGCCAAGCCGGGGAAGAAGTCGAACGAGGCTTCCACCGCAATCGCGGATCTGGCGGGAATCGTCGTGGATGATGCGCAGGCGAAGCGAATCGGCACGTGGAAAGAGTCGACGAGCGTAAAGCCATATATCGGGGACGGCTATCTCTTCGACGATGGCGATCGGAAGGAATCCAAGACGCTGACATTCCTTTTCGAAGTTCCAGAGGCGGGGCGATACGAGGTGCGGTTTGCTTACACGCCTGCTCCGCGCCGGGCCACCAACGCGCCAGTAACCGTCTTCAGCGCGGATGGCGAAAAGACAATCACGGTGAACGAGAGGGAAGCACCCGCGATAGAAGGGCACTTCACCTCGCTAGGTCAGTATGCGTTCGAGAAGAATGGGCAGAGCTTCGTAATCGTTTCGACGCAGGACGTCGATGGCACGGTGATCGCCGACGCGGTGCAGTTCATCCCGGTCAACGCAACGGGCGCGACCGCGGTCACGCCCCCTGCCGTTGCGGATGCCGGCTCGAAGAACGACGCGCCGGCGCAGCGGGTGAAGCAGCTTGAAGCGGAACTGAAAGTGCTGACCGAAGCGGGCCCGCAGCGCGAGACGATCATCTCGGTTCGCGAGGCGAAAGAGATCGGCGATACGCGGGTGCACATTCGCGGGAACGTGCATACGCTTTCCGATCCTGCGCCGCGCGGGTTCTTGCGGGTGATCGCGATGTCGCATCCGCCGGCGATTCCGGAAAAGCAGAGCGGGCGGCGCGAGCTGGGCGAGTGGCTGGCGAGCCCGGAGAACCCCTTGCCGGCGCGGGTGATGGCCAATCGGGTGTGGCACTGGCTAACCGGCGCGGGAATCGTGCGGACGACGGATAATTTCGGTACGACGGGGGAATTGCCGTCGCATCCGGAATTGCTGGATCACCTGGCGAGCGGCTTCATAGCCGACGGGTGGTCGGTGAAGAAGCTGGTGCGGCAGATCGTGCTCTCGCGGACGTATCAGCTTTCGACGGCAAATGCTGCGGAGGGGTTGCGCGTCGATCCGGAAAATCGGCTGATGTGGCGGATGAATCGCCGGCGTCTGGATGCCGAGTGCATCCGGGACGTGATGCTGGCGGTTAGCGCGCAGTTGAAGGATGAGAACGCCGGAGGAGCGACGTTCAAGGCAGGGTTGACGTCGGACTTTGGCTATAAGCAGGCGGACAACCGGCGCAGCGTTTACCTGCCGGTGTTTCGCAATTCGCTGCCGGAGGTGTTCGAGGCGTTTGATTTTGCCGATCCCAGCGTTGGCACCGGGCGGCGGAACGTTAGCACGGTCGCGCCGCAGGCACTGTTCATGATGAATCATCCCTGGGTGGCTGAGCAGGCGCGGGCGGCGGCGACGCGGCTGCTGGCGGAGAAGCAGTGGACGGATGACCGCGCGCGGCTGGCGCGGGCGTATCGGTTGACGCTGGGCCGACCGGCGACTCCGGCGGAAGAGCGAGCGGGGCTGGCATTTGTGAAGGATTCGGCGGCGGAGCCAGCAGTCGAGACGTGGGCACAGGTCTTCCACGCCTTGTTCGCATCGATGGATTTTCGATACGTGGATTGAGCGGCGCCAGAGTTAGAATCACCGGGTTAGAATCCCCGCAGGCGGTTTGTGAAAGGAAGAGCGAGATGATCCCCAATCCCTTCTCACGCCGCGCCGCCCTGAAGTCTGCCGCGTGCGGCTTTGGGTACCTGGCGCTGGCGGGCCTGACGGCTGGCAACGCGCAGGCGGCAGCGCTCAACCCACTCGCGCCGCGCTTCCCTCACTTCGCGCCGCGCGCCAAGCGCGTGATCTTCCTCTTCATGCAGGGCGGCGTAAGCCACGTCGACTCGTTCGACTACAAGCCGACGCTGGCGAAACAGGACGGCAAGATGATGCCGTTCGACGACTCGCGCCAGCTCGCCAATACGGGCAAGGGCGGCTCAAGCCAGCGGATCATGAAGCCGCTTTGGGATTTCGCGCAGCACGGTCAATCCGGCCGCTGGGCGTCGAACCTGTTTCCGGAGATCAACCGTCACGTCGACGACCTCTGCTTCATTCACTCGATGCAGACCGAAGGCGTGGCGCACGGGCCGGCGACGCTCTTCCTGCACTGCGGGTCGACGAGTTTTATCCGCCCGTCGATGGGGTCGTGGGTGACGTACGGGTTGGGGAGTGAGAACGATAATCTGCCGGGGTTTGTGTCGATCGCGCCGTCGGCCGGGAACGGCGGCCCGCGGAATTACGGGAGCGCATTTCTGCCGGCGGTTTACCAGGGGACGGCCGTCGGCAAGGCGGGCGGGCCGGCGTCGGACCTGATCATTCGCAATCTGGCCGCTGGCGCAACTTCTGGAAATCAGCGTCGAAGTTTCGACCTGCTTCAGCAGTTCAACGCCGAGCAATTGCGGCAGCATCCCGGCGATTCGGAGATGGAGGCGGTGATCAACTCCTACGAGCTCGCGTGGCGGATGCAGGGGCGAGCGCCGGACGCGCTGGACTTATCGAAGGAGTCGCCGGAGACGTTGACGCAATATGGCATCGGCGCGAAACCGACGGATACCTTCGGCCGCCAATGCCTGATGGCGCGGCGGCTTTGCGAGAGCGGCGTGCGCTACATCCAGGTGACCTACGGCGACAGCGGCGCGAACCCGGCGTGGGACCAGCATTCGAACCTGGCCAAGCATGGCGATCATGCCCGCGCGGTGGATCGGCCGATCGGGGCGCTGCTCGCGGACTTGAAATCGCGCGGCTTGCTCGAAGACACGCTGGTCTGGTGGGGCGGGGAGTTCGGGCGCACGCCTTACGCGGAAAAGAACGGCACCGGTCGCGATCACAATCCGGGCGGATTCACGGTCTGGCTCGCGGGCGGGGGCGTCAAGCCGGGGTTCGCGTACGGCGCAACCGACGAGTTCGGCCATCGCGCGATTCAGGACAAGGTGCACATGCACGACCTGCACGCGACGGTGCTCCACCTGCTGGGATTGGATCATGAGAAGTTGACGTACCGCTATGCCGGCCGGGACTTCCGGCTGACGGACGTGGCGGGGCGCGTGGTGAACGAGATTATCGCTTAAAATCACAATGAAACGGCGAGGGTAGAACATGAAGCGTTGGGCGCAAGTTGCGGTCTTGCTGGGTGTCGGCTGCTTCGGATCGGCTCTTTTTGCGGCCGATGGCGCGAAGGCGGTGAAAGATCCGTATGACCGCAGCAACGTGCCGATCGAGGTGCAACCGACCGATCCGGCGGCGGCAAAGATCGTACTGATCGCCGGCGACGCGGGAACCGGACATCCCGCCGGTGAGCATGAACATTTTGCGGGGAGCGCGCTGCTCATGCGGATGCTGCAACAAACGCCCGGCGTCGCGCCAGTGATGGCGAAGGACGGCTGGCCCACCAATCCCGAGACGCTCAAAGGCGCGCGAACACTGGTCTTCTACATGGACGGCGGCGGCAAGCAGACGACGATCAAGCACGCGGACGAGATTCAGAAAATGATGGAAGCGGGCGTCGGCATCGTCCACATCCACCAGGTGATCGATTATCCAACCGACTCGGGCAAGCAGGCGAAGACGTGGCTGGGCGGTGTCTACGATGCCAAGAGTGGCGGCGCGCGCGGGCACTGGGATGAGTCGTTCAAGCAATTCCCTGAGCACGAGGTAACGCGCGGCGTCGAGCCGTTCACGCTGAATGACGGCTGGATTCTCAAGCTCAGCTTTGTGCCCGATCTCAAGGGAATCACGCCGATCCTGCGGACGACGCAGCTCGCGCCCAAGGTCAAACCCGACAAGCCGATCACCGGGCCCGAGAACATCGTCTGCTGGACGTACGACCGCCCGGGCGGCGGACGCGCGTTCGTGCTGACCGGAGGTCACGGCCACGCCAATTGGGGCCTGCCGGGACTGCGCCGGTTGGCGGTGAACGGCATCTTGTGGTCGGCCAAGGTGGAGGTGCCTGCGGGCGGGGCGAAGGTGGACCTCGATCCGGCGGACCTGATGACGAATCAGGAGCGCAAGCCTGCGAAAGCGGCCAAGCCGGCGGCGGTAAAGCCAACCAAGTGAGCCGGCCGGGCTCGCAATACGTCCGTCCCTCTTGAGCATCCTCGCGCTCGCCCCCCTGCTCGCCGGACGACGCCGGCGCCGCCGAGCCTGAGTCGCAAGCAGTCGCGATTGTTGACCGCCGCGCCGCCCGAGCGGAAACTTGCGGCCATGACCAACCAACGCATCAACACGACGGCGGCGGCGGCGGCGCTGCTCTTCGTTCTCGTCGCGCTCGTCGCGCCGTTCGCGGCAGCACAGGACAAACCTGCCGCCTCGACCCCCGATAAAGCACCGCCAGCCAAAGCGGCGATCGACACCTCCCCCGCCGCCCCCAAAGTCCTGCCCGGAAGCGGTCTGGCCGAGCACGATTTCCTCTACGCCGGCGAGGCCAAGGACCGCAAGGTCTTCATCGTCCGCAAGGGGAAGGTCGCCTGGACTTACGACGACCCGCAAGGCAAAGGCGAGATCAGCGACGCCATCCTGCTCTCCAATGGCAACGTGCTCCTGGCCCACCAGTTCGCGGTGAAACTCGTCGGGCCCGACCAAAAGGTGATCTGGAACTACGACGCCCCCAAGGGAACTGAGATCCACACCGCCCAGATGATCGGCAAAGAGCACGTGCTCTACGTCCAGAACGGCGATCCGGCGATTGTGAAAGTGGTAAACATCACCACCGGCGCAACGCGCAAGGAATTCCCACTGCCCGTGCGCAACGCCAAGAGCGTGCACGGCCAATTCCGCCACGCCCGCCTGACCTCCGCGGGCACGCTCATGGTCGCCCACATGGACCTCGCGAAGGTCGCCGAGTACGACGTGGAGGGGAAGGAGCTCTGGTCGATTCCCGCCCAGGGAGGCGCGTGGGGCGTCACGCCGCTCGCCAACGGCAATTTCCTGATCGTCGATCGCACCGGCGTCCGCGAAGTCAACCGCGCCCGCGAATCGGTCTGGACCTGGGCCCGCACCGATCTCCCCGACTACCGCATCGCCAACCTGCAGCTCGCCTGGCGTCTCCCCAACGGCAACACGCTGATCAACAACTGGGTGAACCAGTGGCAGGGGCCGATCGATAAGGCAACCGCCCCGGTGCAGGCGGTCGAGCTAACGCCCGATAAAAAAGTCGTTTGGGCCCTGCGATCCTGGGCCGACCCAGACCTAGGCCCCGCGACGACGATCCAGGTCCTCAACGATTCAGACGCGCCCGAAAACGTCACCTTCGGCGACATCAAGTAATCGCGCCCGCATGGTCACCGCCGCGGTGGCCATGTCATCGCGCGGGAACCTTTCACCCGCCCTCGCGTCTAACCCCGTACTTGTAATTCGTTGTACGTGCTCCATCACCCCGGGGCCCATTACGTCCCCGGGGAGGAAGATTCCCTATGCCAAGATCGTTACCGATTCCTCTCGCGTTTATCGCAATCTGTTTGTGCCTGGCGCCGATCGCCCAGGCGCGGATCAAGCTGATCACCCTCCCCCCGCGCGAGCGCGTCGAGATACAGCTCGACAATCCCGGCGCCACGCTCGTGGAAGAAGAACGGATCGTGCCGCTCATCAAAGGGGAGAACCAGGTCGATTTCTCCTGGGCCAACACGCAGATCAACCCCGAGACCATCCTCTTCCGCGTGATTGCCCCAGCCGCCGAGCAAAAGCTCGACGTGAAGGTGCTCTCCGTCAGCTACCCGCCCAACGAGGCCGCCCTGGTCTGGTCGGTCGGCGCCAGCGACTCCGGCTCGGCCCGTGTGCGCATCAGCTACATCCTGGGCAACCTTTCCAAGAACTTCGCCTACCGCGCCGTCGCCACCCGCGACGAATCCAAGCTTGTGCTCGCCCAGTACATGCGGCTGCAGAACCTTGCCAACGAAGAGTACGGCAAGACCGAGATGTGGGCCGGCTTCGGCAAGGAGTTTCTCAAGCCCATCGGCCTGAACGAAACCAAGGAAATGCTGATGGCCAAGTTCGCCAACGTCCCCATCCGCAAGACCTACACCGCCAGCCTCTCCGAATTCGGTTACCTCGATCAGCCGCAGCAGAAGCTGCGCATCCCGATGCACTACGTCGTGAAGAACGACAAGGCCAGCGCCCTCGGAACCGCCCCCCTGCCCGAAGGCAAAGTCCGGATCTTCATCGAGGGCACCGAGAAGGAAAAAGCCACGACCTTTCTAGGCGAAGACTGGGGCCGCTTCACCCCGATCGACGACGAAATGCGTCTCTACCTCGGCGTCGCCCAGGACATCGTGGTCAAGCGCACGATCGACCGCAATGACAAGATCCGCATCGCCGGCAACCTGTTCGACCATGCGGTGACGATCAAATACGAGATCGAAAACTTCAAGGATTCCCCCGTCACGCTCGACATCGTCGAAAACCTGCGCCAGATCCGCACCGAGGTCCGCGGCAGCGACAACGGGCGCGACGTTCAGTGGGAACTGGGCAAAGACACGACCTTCGAAGGCGGCCCCGACAAGGAAAAGAGCACCTTCGAAAAACAGGTCTTCCACGTCAAGCTCCCCGCCCGCGGCGCCGATGGCAAGGCCGAGAAGTTCCTCCATAAACTCCAGATCACCCTGAAGAACGAGTGGTAACCATCCATGAAAATCACCCTCCTTGCCCTTCTGATGATCGCGCCACTCGCCGCCCAGGCGCGCAACGTCGATCTTTCGACCGTCCCGAAACGCAACACGGTCCAACTCACGATCTACAACAGCGAAGACTTAACGCTGGTGCGCGAAACGCGCGCAATCACGTTTAAAAAAGGAGCCAACCCCCTCCAGTTCTCCTGGGCCAACACGCTGATCGATCCCACCTCAGTCGAGCTCAAATTCATCACCAGCGCCGAGAAACTGGAAGTTCTGGACACCACCTTCCCTCACGACAAACCCCAGATGCTCTATTGGAACGTCCAAAGCGAGTTCGACGGCGAAGCCACCGTAGAAATCACCTACTTCACCAGCGGCATCTCCTGGAGCGCCGATTACGTCGCCGTCGCGGACAAGGACGAGAAACAGATGGGCCTGGAAGGGTTCGTCCGCGTCTCTAACAATTCCGGCGAAGAATATGAAGATGCACAGGTTCGATTGGTTGTCGGAACAATCAACCTCGTCGAGAAAATCGCCCAATTGGCCCAGGTTCCCATGAGCGCGGTTGATAAGCTGGGGGAAAAAAACAGATCGGAACTCCGTCTGCGCGTCGCCAAGGACGCAATGGCCCCCATGGCCGGCGCGGCTCTGGGCGGCGGTAAGGCAATGGAGGAGAAAGAGATCATCAAAGAAGGCCTCAGCGAGTACTTCATCTACTCCATCGAAGGCACCGAGACGATCCGCAACGGCTGGAGCAAGCGCATGCGCTCCTTCGAAGCCAAGTCCGTCCCCTTCAAAATCCAATACCGCTATCGACCAGCCGAGTACGGCGACCAACTCGTGCGGATGTACCTCCTGACCAACAAGAAGGAGGACAAGCTGGGCACGACCCCCTTGCCCGATGGAGTGGTTCGAGTGTTCCGGGACAACGGCCGCGACGGGCTGTCATTCCTCACCCAACAGGCGATCAAGTACGTGCCGATCGGCGACAAGATCGAATTGAATCTCGGCCCCGATCGGAACGTGATCTTCGAGCTGATCAAGCTGCGCGCGTCGCGCGATGAGATCTGGATGCACGTGGACGGAGTGGATGTCTACCGCCGGGTCGGTCAGCCAGGGGTGCAGGTGGAAGTCAACTCCTCAGTCGCCGGTTGGGACGATCATGAGCTGTATACGCAGCGCGTGCGAAACTACACCGCCAAGCCCATTGAAGTCGAAGTTCGCCGCGCGTTTCCCGGCCACGTCGTCTTCCGAAGTCAGCTCAAGGCGACGGCGCACGATTATCAGACCGTGCAGTTCACCGCGACTGTCGAGCCGGGCAAGAAGTCCGACCTGTTATTCGAGATCCTCCGGCACGAGGGGCGCAACTCGAAGCAGAACAACGTGACGATCGAGGAAACCGAGGTAAAACCTTGACCGCACGATCGATCCTTACCCTGCTGCTGCTGCTGTCAGCGCCGGCGTGGGCGCGCAACGTCGATCTTTCGACGGTGCCGAAGCGCGACACGGTGCAGCTCACGATCTACAACAGCGAAGACCTGACGCTGGTGCGCGAAACACGCACGATCACGTTCAAAAAAGGAGCCAACCCCCTCCAGTTCTCCTGGGCGAATACCCTGATCGATCCGACCTCGGTCGAACTCAAGTTTCTCAGCAATGGGGAACAGCTCGAGGTTCTGGATACCACCTTCCCTCATGACAAGCCGCAGATGCTTTACTGGAATGTCCAGAGCAGCTTCGATGGGGAGGCGAAGATCGAGATCACCTACTTCACCAGCGGCATCTCCTGGAGCGCCGATTACGTCGCGGTAGCAGACCGGGAAGAGAAGGCGATCGGAATCGAAGGGTTCGTAAAAGTCATCAACAACTCCGGAGAGGATTACGAAGACGCACAGGTGCGCCTGGTGGTTGGGAAGATCAATCTCGTGGAGAAGATCGCGGAATTGGCACAAATCAACGCGCCCGACTTCTCCCGAATGGATGAGTCTAAGCAGAATTACTATCGGTTCAGCGCCATGCGGAAGTCGATCGACAGCGCCGACCGCTACTTCGACGCCCAGGCGGCGCCGGCCACGCGACCACCCGCGCCCAAGGAGATCGTCAAAGAGGGATTGTCCGAATACTTCATCTATTCGATCGAAGGGACGGAGACGGTGCGGAACGGATGGTCGAAGCGGATGCGGTCGTTCGCAGCTTCGGCGGTGCCGTTGAAGATCCAGTACCGTTACCGCCCGGCGGAGTATGGCGACCAGCTCGTGCGAATGTATCTGCTGACCAACGACAAGGATTCGAAGCTGGGAACGACGCCGCTTCCGGACGGGGCGGTGCGGGTGTTTCGGGATAACGGCCGGGATGGTCTAAGCTACCTTGCGAGCCAGAGCGTCAAGTACGTTCCGATCGGGGACAAGATCGAATTGAACCTGGGGCGCGATCCAAGCGTGACGTTTGAGTTGGTCAAGCTGCTGGCTTCGCGGGATGAAATCTGGATGGAACGGGGCGCGGCAAACACGTTCTTGCGCGTCGGTCAGCCGGGGGTGCAAATCGCGGTGAATTCTTGGGTCGTGGGGTGGGACGATCATGAGATTTATGCCCAGCGGGTGCGAAATTACACCGCCAAGCCGATCGAGGTGGAGGTGCGGCGCACGTTTCCTGGCCATGTTGTTTTCCGCAGTTCGCTCAAGCCAACCTTGTTCGACTACCAGACGGCGCAGTTCACGGCGGGCGTGCAAGTGGGGCAAAAGGTCGATCTGTTATTCGAGATCGTCCGCCACCAGGGGCGCAATGCGAAGCAGAACAACGTGACGCTCGAGGCGGCGGAGATTAAGCCTTAGTGCGTGGCGTGACGAAACACGTTATCACTGGACGGTGGCGGTCTCGCGATCACGGTCGAGCCGCACTCGATCAGGATCGCGCAGGGCGAGTGATTCGCTGAGCGGAAAAAACCGGCTTAGGAGAGCTGGTCTGCGCTGCCGGGGTGGGGGTGGCGGCGGATTGAACGGGGGCGAGCGCGGGCTCGGCCTGCACGGACGACGACGACGAGGGGAGCGACGTGTTGTAATTTTGCGCGAGGATGGCGAGGTCGAGGAAATCGACTCCGCCGTCAAAGTTGAAGTCGCCCTGATAGTCGAACAGGCCGCTGGCGACGTTGTAGTTCTGCGCCATCCTCGCGAGGTCAAGGAAATCAACGCCACCGTCGAGATTGGCGTCACCGGCGAGGACGTACTGGATGAGGAAATCGGTGGCTCCGACGGTTTCCTGTTGCGCAGGACTCGCGCCGGGGCCGAAGCGCGTGCGGCTGGCGATGGCGACGCCGTCGTTAAGCGCGTAGCCGAGTGATGTACGCGCGCCGGCCGCGGTGGACGATTTGATGCCCGTTCCATTCCAAGCGGCGGCGGCGTAACCGCGCAGGATCAACTGGCGGACCAGGTTGGCGGTGGACGCGGTCGCGTTGCGCAGGACCATGTCGTTGTCCGCCAGGTTCAGGGTCGAGTTCGCGTCGATGCTGAATTGCGCGGCATCGACGACGAGGAGGCGGTGATTGGCGCCCGAGCGACTGCCGCCGACGGACGACAACACCACCGACGCCTGGTTTGAGAGGTTCAAGCCGCCGAGGTGAATCCGCTGATCGGAAGTGGGATTGATCGTAAGCTGAGCGCCTGCGCCACTGGCGTTGATGATGGGGAGCTCTGCGCCGGGGTCGGCGACGATGGTGGCAGAGCCGGTCACGGTGAGCGTGTGGGTATTTGAATTGTACGTCGCAGCGCTGGGGCCGGCGAGCCACGCGGGGATGATGACGTTGATGTGAACGGTGCCGATGCCGGTCGTGTAGTTGGTCGAATCGGTGGGGTTGAAGACGACGCTAAGGGCTTGATTGGCGCCGGCGTTCAAGACTGTTCCGGGGGCGGGCGTGTAGGCGAACGTGCCGGGGAGAGCGACCGTCGTGCCGTTCACGATCGCGCTGGCGGACGCGTTGAGCTGCGGAGCCCCAAGGGGCGTGCCATAGGCGATGTCGGCAGGATTCGCCCAGGCGACGGTGGGAGTAGCTCGTTGGACGTCTACGTCGTTGGTGGCGACGATTGGGTTGTACTTGTTGGTATCGTCGGGGGTCCAGACGGCGGTGACGATCTGTCCTTCGCCGGCGGGGAGGACGACGCCGTCGGCGACGGCCTGGCCGGGGGTTCCGTAATTGACGTAGTAGTCGAAGTGACCGGGCGCGGGGACGAAGGCGTCGAGCTGCGTTTCGCGGCTGAGCGCGGTGCCATAGGGGATGTCGGCGATCGGGCCCCAGGTGAGGGGCTCGTCGGCGCGCTTCACGTTGAGCAGGACGGTGGCGTTGGCGGTGTTGTAGTGGAGCGTGTCGGTGGGCACGAAGGAGACGCTGAGGGGTTGGTTGTTGCCACCGGTGAGGATCGTGCCCGCAGCGGGGCTGTAGGTGAAAGTGCCGGGGACGTTGGCCGTGGCGTTGAGCTGCGTTGAACTAAGCGCCGTGCCGTAGACGATGTCGGCCGGCGCGGGCCAGGTGATGGTCGGCGTTGCGGCGGCGACGACGAAGCGGTCGATGGAGACGGTATTGCCGCCGCCCACCGGATCAGGGGTGCCGGTGACGCGCACCTTGAGCGTATGGGTGGCGAAGGTGAGAAGCGGGCTTGTATAGACGGCGGCGCAGAAGCCTGTCCCATCATTGACGTAAAGGTCGATCAGCGTTTCAGGGCCATTGTCGATCGAGACCGCGCAGTAGCCGCGCGTGTTCTTCAGGCCGGCGTAGAAGGTGATCTGGGTGTTGGTGAAGGTAACGGTGGCGGTGTCGCCGGCGACGGTGTCATTGGTTACGGTGCCGTTGTAGGCGTTGACGAGGCTGGTGCCGGTGATCAGGCCCCAGTTGGCGCCATTAACGCCGCCGACGTAGTTGATCTGATTAACGCCGGTGCCGCGGGCGGCGTCGTCGATGGAGGTCGCCGCGGGTGTGCCGACGGCGAACGAGGTGGACGTGGCGGTGGTGAGGTTGCCGTCGCTGGCGACGAGCGTGTAATTGGCGGGATTGGAGATGGTCAGGGTACTGAAGGTGGCGATGCCGGCGGAGACGGTAGCGGTAGCGGTCGTGCTGCCGCTGGCAAACGGGGCGGGGTTACCGCCGGAATAGAGGGTAAGGGTGACGACCGAGGAATTGTCGCCGGTGATGACGTTTCCGAAGGAATCCTGCACGGAGATTTTGACCGGGGGGGACATCGTCGCGCCGGCGCTCACGTTGCCGGGCTGTTGCAGGAAGCCGAGTTTGGATGCGGGCGCGGTGACAATGAACGAATTGGACGTCGCGCCGGTCAGCGCGGCGTCGCTGGCACTCAACGTGTAAGTGCCGGGGGTGCTGAAGATGAGCGAATCGAAGGTGGCGATGCCGCCAACCGCCTGGACGGAAACAGAATTCAGGCCATTGGCAAAAGTGCCGCTGGCGAGGGTCAGGGTGACGGTCGAACCGTCGCCGGTGATGGTTGCGCCGTTCTGATCCTGCACGGCGACTTTCACGGCGGGGTTGATGGCAACGCCGGAACTGCCGCCCAGCGGTTGCTGGACGAAACCCAGCTTGACGGCGGCGACGACGTTGAACGATGCGGAGGCTGCGCCCAACAGTGCGCCGTCGCCGGCGGTGAGCGTGTAAGTGCCGATCGACGTGATCGCGAGGTTGGAGAAGGTGGCGACGCCGTTGACGGCCTGCACGGTGCGGGTGGTGCCGCCGCCGGAAAATGTTCCCCCGCCGCTGCCGCCGAGCATGAGGGTGACGCTCGAGGTATCGCTCGTGAACGCATTGCCATACTGGTCGAACACGGCGACCTTGATGGCGGGACTGATGGCGACGCCGACCGTGCCGTTGCCGGGCTGCTGGGTGAAGACAAGCTTGTACGCCGCAGGCGCGCCCACGGGCGTGAGGCGGGTCGCGCTGCCGGTGTCGGCGGCGGCATCGGTGATCGTCACCGTGTTGGTTAGGTTGGTCGTGCCGGCGGGGAGCGAAGCATTGAGCGTGACGGCGAAGATGGCCGAGCCCGCGTCGCCGGCGCTGAGCGCGCCGACGGCGAAGGTGTAGGTCGATCCAGCGCCGCCGCTGCCGGAGGTAAGGGTCCAACCCGGGGTGCTGTCGGCGGCGTCGTACGAGGTGTTGGCAGGAACGGTTTCGGTGAGGACGACTCCGGTGGCGTTGACGCCGCCGCTATTGATGATGCTGCCCGCGTTGTCGTAGTTGATCGTATATTGAAGCACGCCGCCGGCGGCGGGCGTTTTGTTCCCTTCGGTGATGGAGACGCCCAGCGTGGCGGCAGTGGTGGCGAGCGGGGTGATGACCACGCGGTCGATCGCGACGGTGCCGGTGCCGGCGTTTTGAAACCGCAGCGTGTGCGTGCCGGCGCCAAGTGCCGAGGCGGTGTAAACCAGCACGTTGCCGCGCCCCTGGCCGTTGGGGGAATTAATGCCGGTCGGATTGACGAGCGAGACGGTCTGCGCGTTGACGCCGTCGACGGAGATCGTCGCGCTGCCATAGCCGTTCAGCTCATTGGCGTAAACCTTGATCTGCGAGCCGGTGAAGGTGAGCGTGGCAAAATCGCCGGACTGGCTGGTATTGCTCACGGTGCCGTCGAACGTGCCCATGGTCGCCGTGCCGGTGGTGACCGGGACGTGGGTCCAACCCGAGCCGACGTAATTGAATTGGTTCGCGCCCGTGCCGATGACGGCGTCGTCGATGCTGGTG
Source organism: Phycisphaerales bacterium (assembly GCA_028291615.1). Taxonomy (GTDB): domain Bacteria; phylum Planctomycetota; class Phycisphaerae; order Tepidisphaerales; family Tepidisphaeraceae; genus RYN-433. The sequence goes on from JAQGHM010000166.1 coordinate 17,181, forward strand.
TCGGTGGTGAGGCCGAAAGCCTGGATGCGATCAGTACCAGCGAAGAGAACGCCGCGGGCGACCGTCGTCGTGTTGTATTTCCCGCCGTGGTTGAGTTCGCCGTAGGCGCTGCTCCAGAGGGGGCGCATCGTAAGCGCGTCGAAGGCGTAGAGGGTGGGGGCGCCGTTGGAATATGAAAGTGCCTGCGTGCGCTGGACGCCGGCATCGACGACCCAGTCGATCTGGTTGGTGGTGCCGTCGCCGGTGATCTGGCTTGCGCCGGGGAGACTCATGACTTGGGTGTTTTGGCTGGCGATGCTCAGGTAAGCGGGCTGCCCGGGCGCGGTGACGATCTTGGTGACGACGACGGAGGGCGCGGCGGGAACCGAGAGGTCGGCGGGAGTTTTCGAGGAGCCGGTCCAAACGACGTAGCGCGCGCCGTCAGGGCCGATGAAGGCCGCGGGCGTGTCGCGCGATTTGGCAAAGTTGGTCATCGCGACCGCTTCGGAATAGGGCGCGAACAAACTCAGCGGACCGGGCTGCGCGGGTGAGAAGTAGGGGCGGTTGGCGTTTGGATCGTAGAGCGACGGATCTTCGTGCGGGGTGATCGGCGTCTGATCGGCATGAACGCCAGGCGGGCGCTTGGTCAGGTCGGCCGGAAAGGAGGCCGGACTTCCGGGGATGGCCGTGGGGTTGTTGAGGTGGTTGCCGGCGTTGAGCAGGTAACCGTTGCCCTGCTTGCCGCCGGTGACGAGTAACTCCGTGGTGGTTGAACTGCCGGGGGGCAGTTGGATGATGACCGGAGACGAGCCGCCCATGTCGCTGTCGATGTTGTCCTGCGTCTGGTAGTTCCAGGGGGAGTAGACGCCGGTGAGCGTGAGCGTTTGCCCCGGTCCCCATTCGAGGACCGAGTTGCCCCAGGAGCCGGACTTTTGCTTGGTGCCGCCGGGGGAGTCGCCGGTGGCGACGAAGACGTTGCCGGCAGCGTCGATCGACGGGCCGCCTGCGCCCCACATCCCGCCGTTGGCGACCTGGGTGATGTCGTTGGTGCCCGAGTAGGCGCTGATGGCGGCGGGCGCTTGCGCATTGGCGACGCCGTTGGTGATGCCCGTGGCGACGGTGACCATCCAGCCGCCGTTGCTCGAGCCGTAGGCGGCGAAATCGACGTAGAGCGTGCTGCCGTCGGCGCTGAGGTTGAGTGCGCCGCGCTGGTCGGCCTGGTTGTTGGGACCAAGCAAAACGCCGCTGCCCGTGCCGTTGAGGTTGTTGCGGTTGAGCGGTTGAAGCACTGCCTGGCTGATCAGCACCGGCCAGCCGGGGAGGATGCTGCCGTTGCTGAGATTGAGGGCGAAGACCTCCCACGCGGCGTTGCCGCCGCCCGGATTGGTGACCGACGCCGTAACATAGATCCGATTCGCATTGAGATCGATGATCGGCGTGCCGAGGACGCCGATGCTGTTGCCATCGATCGACCCCGACGGCGTGCCGAGGTTCATCTTCCAGAGAATGGTGCCGGGGGCGATGCCGGTGGGGCCGTTGGTATCGAAAGCTTTAATCGCGTAGACGGACGCGCCGCCCGTGGCGGCGAACACGACGCCCATCGTCTTGCCCGCGCCCGCGACGATGCCGCCGCCGCTGGTGATGCTGACGTTGTCGGCGTAGAGCGGGGAGGCGTAGAGCTTGCCGTCGAGGAGGGGAGATTGCCAGACCTGGCCGAAATGGGAGGAAACGTTGGCGGGGTTGAGGACGGTCTCGTTCTGATTGAAGCCGGTGCGCGCGGCGTCGCCGTGGAAGGTGAGGGTGTTGGGCGTGCCGGCGGGCGTTGAGGCGGGGACCGAGGCCGCGACGTCTCCCTCAACACCGGCGGGGGCGACGCTGGGAAGCGCGGCGACAGCCGCGGCGGACAACTGTCTTTGCGCGAGGAGTAGTTGCCTCATGTGCTGCAAATGATGCAAGTGGCGCTCGTGGCGGGTTGCGTGCGCCCAAGAGAAGGACGGCGCTTGGCCGGCGCCCCCCGCCACCGATGACAACAACAGGCGCACTTCCAGCCCTTCGAGTTGTGCCGCTGTACGCCGACCCATCCGCCGAAGCGGATTGCTACGTCCCATCGCGATGACCCTCCGCCGCCAAGCCTTTGATATGCCGTGACTCATAAACGGTAACCTAAACGACTCGGTTGACGCAACTGGATTCTGCCATAAAGTGGCTTCCAGACCGGTGATGGGGCTGCGAAATGACTTACGGGAAATCGCGCTACATTTTCGCCCTTACGAGCCTGCTTATTGGCGTGGCCTCGTCGGCGTTTAATGCGCGGGCGCATCCGCTGACGCAGGGATCGCTGGACGTGGTGATCCGTGCGGATCGCGTGGACGTCCGGGCGCGGGTGACGCTGGAAGAAGTGTCGGTGACGAACATGCTGGCCACGCGAGACCCGTTGCGACCGCCGCCGTCCGGCGCGTCGGACGAGGCGTTCGCAGAACACGCAGCCTATCTCGCTGCCCACCTGCGATTCACGGCCGACGGGCGGCCGCTAACCGGTCGGGTTGTGCGGGTTGCGCCGCCGGAAACGGGGACGGCCGGCGCGCAAGGTCAGCGCGCCATTTACGAACTCGAATATCGCCTACCGGCCTCGACCGATGCCTCGCCGTCACTCGAATTAAGCCGTGCTTCCAAACTGGAACTAACGCACACGGTGCTGACCGACGTCGAGTTTCTCCCCGGCATGAAGTGGGAAGCCAGCTACGTCGTGCGGATCGGACAAGTGGATCGCGCCGCATCGGAAGGGTTGTTGCTGGTCACAGGCAAACCACTAGACTTCGATCTGGACTGGAGTGCGGCGACCGCAGGGGGCGGCGGGCAGACGACAGCGCGCATCGACCGCTGGCGGATGATCGGCGAGTATCTCCGCCACGGCGTCCACCACATCCTCACCGGTTACGACCACCTGCTCTTCATCAGCGCGCTGGTGCTGGCGACGAGGCGGCTTTGGGACCTGTTGAAGGTCGTCACCGCGTTTACGATTGCCCACACGATCACGCTGGCGCTGGCGGCGCTGAATCTAATTCACCTGCCCGAGCGCGTGGTCGAGCCGATGATCGCGGCCAGCATCGTGTTCGTCGCGTTGCAGAACGTCTTCTGGCCGCGCACCGCGCGCGGGTGGGGGCGGCTCGGGGCGGCGTTTTTCTTCGGCCTCTTCCACGGCTTGGGATTCGCCGGCGGGTTGCTCGACGCGATGCGGGAGATGCCGGTCTCCTCAACGCTGGTGGCGATCGCGGCGTTCAGCGTCGGCGTCGAGCTCGGTCATCAGATGATCGTGCTGCCGCTGTTCGCTGGATTGAAACTGGCGCGGCAGACCCGCGCCGATGAGGCGGCGAAGGATCGCCTGTCGCTTCTCGCCCAGCGGCTCGGTTCTGCCGCCGTCTCGCTGGCGGGGATGTTCTACCTTGTCGTCGCGCTGCGGACCAGCTTCGCGAGCTAGATGATTACGTTCACCGGTGGACGTGAAACTCGGTGAACTTGGGGTTCGCCTCGCCGGCGCGCCGCAGGCAGTCCTTCGCTTTCGCCGCGTCACCCGCGCGATAGTAGATCAGGCTGGCGTGATAGAGCAGGTGGGCGTCGCGCGTGCCCAATGCCAGCGCCTTGTCCATCGCCTCGGCAGCGGGTTTGTAATCGCCTGCCTGATAGAGCGCCCAACCAAGCGCATCGTACGCGTACACGCTATGCCTTGACTCCAGGTCCTTTTTCGCCCACCGCACCGCTTCGGCCGGGTTCGGCTCGGTGTCGCTGTAGAAGCCGGCGAGATGATGATCATAATGAGTCGAACCCGTCGCGACCGCCGCCAGGTATTTCTCCAGTGCCCGCCCGCGCCATCGCTTGGCCTCGTCCGCCTTTCCCATTGCGGCATAGACATCCCCCAGCGCCTGGAATAACTCCGGCCGCGGCACATGCTCGACCAGCGGCGCATACAGCGCCACTGCCTCGTCGTACCGTTTCTGCGCCGCGCGCAGTTCGGCCAGGTGATCGACGGCCGACCAGTCACCCGGCCGCGCATCCAGCGCCGCCTGGTAGTCACGCTCAGCCCGATCCCAATCCCCCGAGTTCAGCGCAAGCTGCCCGGACTGCACGAGACACCATGCGAGCACGTCCGGCGCTGGCGGGGAGATTGCGCGAGCCATCTCGACGGATGAATCAAGCCGGCGGCGGGCGGCGGCGGTATCGCCGCGGATCAGGTCGAGACGTGCGAGACGAGTCTCGGTATTGAGGTCGCTCTCCCCGAGCAACTCCATCTTTTTGTAAGCGTCGGCGGCCTGATCGTACTCGCCGAGTTCCATCAGCGCATCGCCGAGAATCTCAAATGGATAACGCTTGCCCGGTTCCGATGCGACCAATTGCATCGCCATGTCGCGCGCCGCCGCGAAGCCGTGAAGCGCGAAAAGGGCCCGCGCCCGAGCCGCCAATCCAGCAGAGTTTTGAGCGGCGGGCACCGATTGCAGCGACTGCGCAGCGGTGGTGGCTGCGAGTGTCAGATCTCGATCGTCGCCGCTGCGGCGAAACCGGCGGAGGTATTCACCTGAGAGCCGATTGAGCGCGGTAATATCCTCAGGATCGCGCCGGACGCGGTCTTGGAGGAAACGGATGGTGCGATTTTCGGGATCGGCAGCGGCGGGTTTGACCGGCTGCGATGTGGGACGTGAAGAAGGACTCGTCGCCGGCGCTACAGGCACCGGCGACGAACCGTATACCGTCACTTCTAAAACGAGTACCACGCCGCTAACGATCAGAGCGCCTGCAAGAATCGTTCGGATCGTCACACGGCCCCACGTCAGTTCCGGGTGAGGTCGTCCACGCCCGAATCAAGCGGCTGATGCGGCGGCGCGAGGAACGGGAACTCGTCCTGCGGCGCGATGTCGCTGGCATCGACGCTGTCGCCCAGGGTAGCGCCGTTGGCGATGATCGTCAGGATGATGTCGATCGTGTCGTCCGCCAGTCGTCGCCCGTTGGGGAACGCGGCCGTGGAATTCGTGCCGCCCTTGGGGCCGGTATTAGGTATCGTCAGATTGAGGCGGATGTAGTCGCCTTTGACGACGGCAACCCCCGCAAGGGCGCTGATGTGGGCGTCGTCCGTGCCGAGGAACTTCAGCGTCGCCACGATGTCCGCCCCAAACTTGCCGGCGGCATCCTGAACCGGAGTGCTCGCGTTGTAGAGGCTCTTCTTGCCAAAGGGGATCAGGGCCACGTTGACCGCGGGATTGCCCATGCGGTCCACTTGGCGCCAGTCGCCCTTGGCTATGAAGCCGCCGTTCTTGATACCGGGTTGCTGGGTGCGCCGCGACGTGATGAATTCCACGCCGATCACGTTGTTGTCCGCCGCGCCGCGGATCAGGGCAACCGGAAAGCTGAATGCGATCCCCAGGACGTTGTACCCGGCAAACGAGTCGCGACCGCGGGAGAGTTTCGAAGCATCAGGCGCGCCTGCCGCGACCGATGCGACGAAGCGCTGGAATCCCGGGATGTCAAAGAAGAACGGATCGTCCACTTCCCCGGCGAAGAACTCCACCTTGTTCTTCCGGTTGCGCGTCAGCACCTGTGCGTTGGGGGTGGCGGCCAGCGTCGCGGGCGTCGTGGGCGCCGTGTAGGACGAGGTCTTGTGCCCCTTCATGGCCAGCGTGATGGTGGCGGTCTGCGGCGCGGTGGCCGCCGTACGCTCGGAAAACTGGAGCGTGATCGACGAATCCGCCTTGGCGTCGCCGGTCTGCTCGATGTCAAAGCGATACTGCACGAGCGGATCAAACGCTGCGAAGTTGCCCGCCTCGCCGGGCACGATGAACCCGTGCACCGTGCCGATGATGATGACGCGGGTATTGTCGTTCGGATCGAGGAACGCGAACACGTCAGCGATGTCTGCGCCCGCATCGTTGTCGATGTTCGGCGCGTCGCCGTGATCTGCCGCCCTGACCGGCGCGGTCGCCAGCCCGAAATACGCCATACCACCCAGGAGCACACTCGCCGCAATTGAAGTGAATCTTCGCATCGATCCTTCCCTGTGAAAAACGGAGATGACGGAACGATGAAAATCTTGATGTTCGCAAGACGCGATGTCAAGAAAGATTGCAAGAAATGACAGGAAGTACACCGATTAACACATCCCCGAATCTAGATCGTTTGGAGTGATCCGATGGCCAATTAAAATGCGGTGGCGCAGATTAACGTTCGGCCGGGCGCGCCTGCAGGCGCGCGAGCGTCTCGCGTTCCCATGCAAGCCAATCGGTTCGGTCGTCGCGCCCGATTAGTTTTTGCAACAGTGTGCGCACCGAATCATCGCGATCCCCGCGGCGCACGCGGGCACGGGCCAGGTTGCCCATCGCCGCGACGTTCTCCGGCTCCAGCGCCACCGCCTTGCCATACGATTCCGCCGCGTCGTCAAGCTTGCCCGCGGCTTCGAACACCAGCCCAAGGTTGTTAGGCGGCTCGGCCTGGTTGGGCATCAACTTCATCGCATACTGGAACTCCCACGCCGCCAGATAGAGCTTTTTCTGACGAAAGTAAACTTTTCCGAGATTGTTATGCGCGGGCCCGCACATGACATCAGCCGCCAGCGCCGACTTGAGCGCGGCCTGGGCTTTTTCATACTCGCCAGCGTCAAGCAGCACGACCGCCCGCGCGTTCTCCTGCCGGGCAAGATCAGCGTCGCGCCGGGGATCCTTGCCGATCGTCTCATAAGCGCCGGCATCGCTCTTCGCACGCGAAGCGCAGCCCGATACCATGATGAAGATCACGACACAGAAGACGATGCGAATGAGGGCCCGGGATTGCATGTATCGTATCACTCTCGTTGAAATCGCTGTCGCCGTCTAATAAGCGGCAGCCCGCTCGACAGGGCCCCCGGACGCCTCTCCCTTGGTCTTGGGCGAGTAAACCATGTACGTCAACGTCGATTCGACCGTCCAGCGATCGGCAATTTCCTCGCCGCGCGGCGCGGAGAGGCGGACGCTGCGCAAGCGCAGGCCGGACGAGGCGCGCGCGGCGCTGGCAGATGGTGAAGTCGCGTGCGAATCCGCGCACAGGGCGTGCAGGAACGTGAAAACCTGTAGCAGAGTAACCCGCCGCAGGCGCACCTGCGTCGCGACCTCGCGATAATTGGTCTCGCCAACGCGGCGCGCCGGCTCAGGCTCGATCCGCTCGACGCTGTCTTCGGGAAACTCGGCGGCGCGCGCCGCCTGCTCGATCTGATGCGACAGGTCCGACGCCCCCAGCTCCGCTGCCCCGGCAACAGTCGGCAGCCGGCGAAGCGATTCAATCCGAGCGGCCAGCGCGCGACAGTCCGCCACATCCTGCCCAGCAGCGAAAGCGGACGCGCGGGCGCCCACGAGGCGCGTATAGCACCACGCGACAGCCAGCAGCAGTGCAATCGCGATGGTGCCCGCCATGAGACGCGACTTGGTGGTGGCGTTGCCTTGGCTCATTTCGTCCCCCCCCGTGCCGGCAAACCGGTAATCGCTGCCCCGGTGATCGTAAAGGCGACGCCCTTGCCACCACCGCTCGCCTTGTCATCCGAACCCGCGGCCGACATCAGTTGCTCGGTGCGCGGCGGCTCGACAACAAAGACGCCACCGCGCTTGAGCGCCGCGGCGATCGAGTCTGCATCCCCGTGCGCCGTGGCCTGTCCTTCGAGGGTGAATCGCCCCTGATCCAGTCGAACTTCCAGCACGCGATAGCGAACATCGCGATCGCCAGGAAGGTGCGTGATCAGATCGCGAAGCGTCACCAGACCCGCCTCGGCCGGCGGAGGCGCGGAATCGTCACCGCTCAACCCACGCAGGCGGCGTTCTTCCGCTTCAAGCCTTGAGCGCACGTCCGCGGGCGCCGCACCGGTCGGGAATGCCTGCCGAAACGCGGCCTGTTGCTGGTCGGCAGAGCTATTGGCCATCGCATCGTATCGATTCGCGCGCCAGAGCATCGCGCCACAGAGGCAAAGGAGGCAGAGCACGACCGCCGCGACTGCGCTGATCAGCGGCGTGCGCACCTGGCGGAGCGAATCACGAACGGCCAGCGCGTCGCGCCGCAGGTCGATCCACGGTATGAGTTTTCCATCAAGGATCGAACCCGCAAGCACTGCGGCGGCTACCGACGGCGTGGGGGCATCAATTTCGCGAACCCGAAGATCCGGTCTGGCCGACAACAGGGTAAGCACGTCGGCATCGACACCCAATGCCGCCAGTGATTTGGATGCTGCTTCGTCAGGCGATTGCGGCGGCAGTGCCATGCCGAGATAGAGCAGGACGTCCTTCGGGCGATTCGGGAACACGTACCAGCCGTGCAGGCGTCCGGCGCGAAAGACGAACAGTTCGAGCTGGCCATCGGATTCGCTTGGCCAAATCACGGCGTCAGCCGACTCCGGCGAGCCGAGCGAGCCGAGCGTCTGCAATGACTGGAGGGCGAGCAGTGACGCCGGGCAGATCGCCGTGATCGCCAAGCCGCTTTCTTCCAGCGCCTCGACGATCGGCGCGAGTGACGAACGCCTGCTGCAGACGCCCAGGGTTTCGCTATCGGTCGCCGCGGCCGGAATAAAATCCGCCACCACCTCCTCAGCCGCAATCGGAAGCTTTTCCTCAAGCCGGTAGACCATCGCGCGACGCCGGTGCTTGCTGGGCAAGCCATCAATCCGCGCCGAGGCACAGAGGCACATCGACGATCGAATCGCCAGGACAATTCCCTCGCCCCGATACCCTTTCGACTTCAGCGCCGCTGCGACGGTGGCGACGACGGCCGCAGGCTCGGCGTCAACTGGAACCGCCACGTCCGCCAGCGTCACGCCGCCGGCATCGCTGGTCCCCAATCGCCAGAGTGCGGGACCGGGGAAGAGGATGAATGAGCGCGATTTCAACGGTTATGACCCCTCGTCCGCATCAGCCTTGGGATTGACGATTGTCGACGAGTTCAACCGCAGCGCCGCATCGTAATTGGCGCCGCTCGGATCGAAGGGCGCACGTTCCCGCTTGAGGACGAACGATTCGCCGCCGGAGGAGAGCGTGGCCGTGTTCTCATCAATGGCGAGGATCTTCGCGCCCCCGGTGACGTCCCCGATCCCCTTCAATTCGACAGTCGCCAGCCCGGTGATGAAAAGCCCGCGCGGGTGCTCGCCATCGACGATCGTGCCGATCAGTCGAACCGGCAGGCTCGGCGGCCTGGTTGCTTTAGCGACCTTGGCAACCGCCCCGCGCGGCGCCGGCGCGGGATCAACCAGCGGCCGCCGCAAACGCAGACGCCAAGCCGGCTCGAATGATGCCAGCGGCGGCACGGTCGACGGATGGGTCGCGGGCAGGGTTGTCGAACGGCGGGCGGTCGTGACGGCACTGCTGGACGAATCGCCCGATGTCGACAGCGGCAACATTGCCGCCGCGAGAATAGCCGCAACCGCCCCCGCCACGGCCAGTGCCGCCGTCAACCAGAGCATCGACCTGACCCGCGCCACCTGCATGTGCCTGAACTCCACTTCACCAACTGAACAACATCGCGCCATCCCCGCCGTCCGAGATGGCCAGATCATACCAAGATCGCTCGCCGGTCGCGCTGACAATCCAGAGCGAGTGGCAGGTCGATTCGCCGGCCAATAAATCGTCCACCGCGTCGCGACGGGGTTCAGAAAGGTTGAGGGCGTCGAGCAGGTCGGAACTCTCCAGATTCGCGTTCTTCCCCCGCATCTCCAGCAGCCGCGTGATCTCGCCAGCCGCCAGGCGACGCGACAGCACCGCCCGCACCGCCTCCGCCGACGCCCGTCGCAGGTTCAGCGATCCATCACCCCAGCAGGTCAATCCCGCAACGACCGGCGGCGCCGCGCCCCGCGCGCTGAGGAGTGTTCGTGGCTCATCGCGACTAAACACCTGCCCAAAACTTTCGAAGGCGAGCGGGTCATCATCCTTGGCATCCGCCGTGCCAAACGACTTTCCCCGCCCCGGAATCGGCCGCAATTCCACCGTGACCGGCGCGCCCGCCGCTTCGACAATCCCTCGCACCTCGCGCTCGGCGCCCGACAAACCGCCCTGGGCATAAAGCAGATTCACGTTCGCCTTGGCCTGCTCATCAGCGAACACCAGCGTCAGTGGCCGACCATTCAATCGCACCTCACGCTGCACCTGGGCCCCCGGCTCCTTCGATTTCGCAATGATCGCCTCCGCCTTGGGCAGCAGCACCGACCGGCAACTGATAACCGCCCAGCGCCGCCGCAGATCCGCTTCCGCGCGACCGGCATGCACCGCTTTCTCCAAACTCATCCGACAAACCGATGCCATCGCCGTCGCCGCCAGCGCCACGACGAACAGCACGAGCAGCAGCACGTAACCGCGACGATTTCTTCCGCGCAACGCCATCATCGCAGCACCAGCGTTTCGTTCATCACCGGTCCATCCGGCCCCACCAGTAAGATCGCCACCGCGGCCGGCACGTCTTCCGGCATTCCGGATGGAGCGGCGATAATCGCGCCGGCGGGCGTCCCGCTCATCCGCCTCACCGTGAAGCTGGCGATATCCGGACAGACCAGCTCGGCCCACGCCGGGGCGTTCGACAAACCGTCGCGAGACGACTGTCGCCGCACCAGCCAATGACGGCCATCGATCACCGACAAACCGTAAACGACAGTTACCGGTTCGTGCCGAAACTCAAGCGTACCCGGATCGAGCGCTCCCCGCGCAGTAAGCGTCATCGAGTCCGGCCGGATACTCACCTTAGTGGCGTTGGTCATGTCGCGGCGCAAGAGATCCAGCAGATCCGACCGCCACGCCCCCACATCCGCCTGCCGCGCCAGCGCAGCGCGGCTCGCGCCGATCGAGCCGACGACGTGCAGCACCGCGACCATCAACAGCGCCGTCAGCGCCGTGGCGGCCAGCAATTCAAGGATTGTGAAGGCTCTTCGCATTTTTCTTCTTCGCCGCGTTACCAGCCCCCTTCGCTTGCTTACCCGCCGCCGCCGGCGGCTTCGCGCTGCGCGGATTCTCCATTCCTTCCGCACCCGGCAAAACCTCCTGATCCACGACAAATTCAACCGACGTAACCACCGGATTCGCCGCCGCCTCAGGCCGATCGTCCAAAATCTCCAGCCGCACCACCGCCGCCCCGAGCTCACCCACCGGTGCGTTGGCAATCCCCTGCGTCCGCCAGGAAAACTCTCCCCCACCCGCGACCGCGCCGCTTCCCGCGCGCACAAGCGAGCGCGGCGCCTGATGCCAGCCCGCCAGCAGCGCATCCGCAGCCGCCACCGCCTGCAATCGCCGATCCGCCGCCGCCGCCTGGTGCGTGTAGCGCGCCTTCGCCAGCAACAGCCCCACCAGCAGCGTCGCCAGCAAGCCCAGCCCGCCGACGACCTCAACGAGCGTCATCGCCGGCCGCTTCGCCCGAGATCGTTCGAAAAATATCCTGCGCCTCGCGCTCATCCCGAATCCTTACCGTTTTGCCGGTCAGACCGGCGGTCACCACCCAATACTCTTCCCCCTTCGCACCCGTCAAACAAATCGCATACGACGGCGTCTGGCCATCCCGCGAGAATCCGATCGAAACCTGCCCGCTCCCAGCCGCCCCACCCGCCGTAATCACCCGCCCCACACGAACACCCGACGGCTACTGCATAACTCCCCCTTCCGCTACCGACCCGCCCCCCTCGCCCGCCGCGCGCGTCATCGTTCCGCGACCCAGGTC
>JAQGHM010000384.1 GCA_028291615.1 Phycisphaerales bacterium
TCTCCTCGGGTCAAGGGTCTTTCAACAACCTCGTTGATCCGAGCGAACGGTGGCTTTGTCAATTTACAGATGAGATGTTACGGTCCCCCAACGGACCGCATACGGGCGCCAATGGACCATCCATTGGCGCCCGCCGACGGTCCATTGGTATCCGTCCGCGGCGGACGGATATCCCTAAGCAGTCCATTGGTCCCCGCCCGCGGTCCATTGGTCCCCGCGAACGGTCCATTGGCGCCCGGGAACCGATCACTTCGTCGCGTTAGCTTTCGCCGGGTGGGCGTAAGTCATGCTTGTTGATGCGGTTATGCCCCATGCCTCAAGCACCCATCACTCTTCCTTCATCCCCGAAACCGTCCAAAGCACCACGTTCTTCATCAGCGCCGAAGCATACCCCGGCTCAAACCCCGAGATCCCCCAGGTGTTAGTCCCCAGCAGCCCGCTAGTCAGATCCAGCGGATTGTAAATCACCGCCCCCTTGCCGAAGTGCAGCACATCAAGCCGCCCCCCCGTCCCCAGATTCTTCGCCTTCACATAGTTTCGCACCAGCGGCGCACTCAAATCCTCCATCCCCGGCGACGACGCGTTCAGCAGCGGATGCGTCTTCGCCAACACCTGCCCGCGCGCCTCGGGAAACGCCTTCAACAGCGCCTGCTTCGCCGATTCGAAAAACTCACCGCTCCCGCCGCACGGCTCGATCAGCAGTACCCCGCCCGCCTCGACATACGCGCGGATCGTCGCCACCTCCGCCGCCGTCGCGGTGTACGCATCCGTCCCCGTCCAGTGCGCGAACGGCGCCAGCCTATAATCCAACTTGTCCAGGTCGATCGCGCTCACGTTCAGCGCCACATCCGTCTCGCGCTGGAAGTAGCGGCCAAATCGCCCCCAAGCCACCGGCTCCGGGTCCCAGTTCCCCGCGTACTTAATCCGCAGCGCCTTGACGCTCCCGCCGCGCGCCGTCCCCTGATCTGCGATATACGACGACGTCAACCGATTCCGCAGGTCTCCCTTGCCCGACGCATACAGGTAAAGGTTGAGCCCCAGCTCGAACAAGCTCCGCCGCGTCTTGTCCTGCCGCATTTGCCAATACTGCGTGATGTCGGTCGGCGAGTGCACCATCAGCAGCCGCGCGCCGTTGCTCACCCCGCGCAGCACCGGCCGCGGGCTCGGCTTGTAAAGGATGCTGTACAACTCGTGCGCATCATCCAGATCCTTCATCTCGTAAAGCGGAAACAGCGCCTTCGCCAGCTCCTGCGCCCACTTGTTCGCCTCGGGCTTGCCGCCGTCCGCCTGCGTGAAGAGCAGCCCACCCGCATCAACGAAATTGCGGATCTTGTCCAGTTCCGCCGGGCTGAATTTCGTGGACGCATGCGTAGCGATCGACAAGATCGGCGAATCCGCCCAGTCGGTCCAGTCCCGCGCAATCGGCACCACCTGCCAGTTAAGTGGCCGCTCCAGCTCCTTCGAGCCGAACCGCGCCAGGTTCGCCGCGTCGCGCGGCCGGTTCGCCCAGTAGCCGTTAAACCGCAGCTTGTTCATCAAAATCGGATGCCGCCCACGCGCCAGGAACAGCAAATGGTACGCCGTCTCGATCTCCACCTGCATCTGCCCCCCCCACGATCCATCCGCCTCCTGATTGCGAATCACCCCCGCCGCCAACTCTCGATACCAGTCGTGAGTGCCGAAGAACTTAAACCCCGAAGCCAGCCCCGCCCGCTCCAGCCCATACAACGTGTATCCACCATCCAGGTTCACCGACGTGTCCCCCGTCTCGAGATACGCCAACCCCTTCGCCAGCGCTCGCGAAAACGGCTCGCGCCCCACCTGTCCGCCGATCCGCGGCGCATCGAGATAATCGTGCGTGACGAACAATGACGCTACTCCCGCCACGCTCATCGAGATCCGCCCGTTGCCGCCGCGGCCGGAATAATCCCACGCCCCATCGTCAAGCTGGCATCGCGTCCAGTGGTTTTCCACCGCTGCCCAGTACGTGCTGTTCACCTCCGCCCCGATTTCCGCCGCCGACCAGACGCCCAGCAAACCGTACTGGCTGTTCGAATTGTCCCACGACCGCATCATCCCCCGCCCGCCCGACGACCCGCCGCCATTCCGCGGCATCATCTGGTAGCTGTACGCGCCGTCGATCTGCGATTGCAGCAGATACGTGGCGTCCTTCGAAAGCGCCGCCTTGTCCTCCGGGCGCGCCAGCAGCGCCAGCGCCGTCGCGCGAATCCCCCGCGCATAAGTAACAGGCCCGTTGTCAGCCGGCATCGCTTTCATCCGCTCGATCAGCAACCGCATGAACGGCCCCTTCACGTTCAGCCGCTCGTCCTTGATCGCATATGAGCTTTGCAGCAGCGCGTAAACGCACAGCGCGTCCAGACCGGTCTGGTAGGTGTCGTTGCGGATCGCCCCGCCGTGCACCTGTCCGTCCTGAAACTGCGCGATCAGGAAGTTGACCCCCCGCTGGATCGACTGCCCGATCGCCTCGTCCGTCAAACCCGCCTGCCCCTCATCGTGCCGCCGGATGTTCAGCGCCACCACGGGGTGGGTAGCAACGCCGGGAGTCGCGTGCGTGGTCGCGACGCGCGGTGGCGTCGCCATCGCCGTCTCTCTCGTCGCCGGCTGTGACGCGACGCCCCTCGCCTCGCCAACCTGCGTCGCCACCGTGCGACCGCCGGTATGATCCGCACCCTGCGGAACCGCAAACGCCTTGAGGCTCGGCCGATACTCCGGCCAATCATGCGCCGGCGTCGATTGCGTCGTCGCAGGACCTTCTGAAAGATCGCCCGGCATCACGACTGCTACGCGCGGTTGCGGCGGCGCAGCCGGTGTTTGCGGCGGCTCCACCGCCGTCGGCGCGGGTGTCTCTTCCTTCACCAGCGCAAACAGCAGCTTAAACACCTCATCCCGATCCCCGCGCGCCCGCTCCAGTTCCGCCTTCAGTTTCGGATCAGCAACGTCATGCCCCTTCACCAGCTCGTCAATCTTGCGATACGTGTCATAAGATTCCTGGAACCGCCGTTCCACCGCCAGCGCCTCTGCCTTGGCCTTCAGATCCCGCACCGCCACCGCGTTGTGCTGCTCCCACGTCGGCTTGGCCGACAGCACGAACACCGCCGACAAAACAATCGCCAGCGTAATTGCGCTCCCCAGCAGCGCATAAAGCAGTGGATAATTCACCCCCCGCCCACCCGCCCTCGGCGCTGCAACAGCCTCCGGCAAAACCGACGCCGACGCCGATTTAGGCGCCACTGCAGCATCAACCGGCGTCGCAACCGTCTGCGCCGGAATAAAATCCGCCAACGCATCCCCCGGCGACGCGTCCATCAGCGCCGCGTCCGGAATCACCGTATCGCTCAGATCGACCCTCGGAATGACAAACCGCGCCCCACAGGCAACGCACAGCGCGGTCATCCCCGCGTCGCTCGGCGAAAACTGGGACACCTTCCCGCATTGGTCGCATCGAACTTTCAACGTCATATCGGGTTTCCCGCGTCCCCCCGCCGTTCGATCTCGTCGTCAATGCGACACGCACCATTTCATCCGCGGGCGAGCGCGTTTTCAACTATAAACGCCCCCTGTTACCGGACGCGCCCCTGCCTAGCGCCTCAGCAATCCTAACACCGTTGCCCGCTCCCGAGGCGCGCATGCCGTCCAGTAACCCTCTTTACCAGAGTGGCACGGCGATTGATCTTCCCGTGTTCGATGCAATCTGCCTTCCCGTTTTTTCTCTTGATGTGTGCGTCGATTCTCACAGGGTGCGGCAGCGTCGAAACCCCATGGACGCGCGCCCCCGTGACCGATCCCGCCCTCGTCGCCCGCGCTAGCCGCGTCGCCGCCCCACTCTTGGTGCATTGCGGGGATCGCCCTTTGCAGTTGAACGTATTGGATTCAGACGTACCCGCCGGCTATAGCTGGCCCGACGGCCGAATCTGCGTTACCCGCGGACTGCTGGATACGCTCGGAGACGCCGAGCTCGCCGCCGCCATCGCCCACGAGCTGGGTCACCTGCTTAACGGCGGACACCTCCATGGCGTTGCCGCCCTCAACGGCGCTGCTGCAAGCAATGATCAGGAAGAAGCCGCCGACGACGCCGGCGTTCGCCTGTTGATCGAATGCGGGCTTCCGCCATCGGCGATGGCGCGAATGCTGCAGCGTGTCAAAGATTCCGCCCTGACTCCCGCCCATTGCGCCCCTGACCTGGAACGCCGCGCAGATCGCCTATTCCACGCGCGAGACGGATTGCGCCGATGAAGACGTCCCGATCGGCGCAAGCGCCTCGTCGTAATGCAACCCGCCGTTGCCCGTCAGCGTGATCGTCTCAGCCGTGATCCGGCCGAACAACTCGGCGCTGCCGCTGATCTTAAAATCCGTGTCGGGCGCGTAGAGCTCGCCGATGCAACTGTGGCTCCCGCTCCACGTCGCAGTCGTGCAGGTGGGAAGAAAGTTCATGATGCGGTTCGCCGGAAGGTTCTGATACGTATCGATAATGACGTTCCCGCTCACGGAATAAGAATCGCGGACGTAGAACACCACCGGGCCATCCCACACGATGTGCGCGCTACCACTGAGCGTGATCGAGTGGAACAGGTAAACCCCACCGGGAATATGCACCGTGCCCGAGCTCTGCACCACGTCCCCCAAGTCCGTATACGATGACGGCAGCGTGACTGAAGGGAACTTCAGCACCGCCCCCAATGGGGCCTTCAACCCCGTGACCGTCGCCGAGCCGCTGACCGTCGTGGACATGCCCACTCCAGCCCGCGAGTCGCCGTCGATATCCGCGCTGCCACCAATCGAGATATTCCCGTTGCTCGCGATCGAACCCTTGTGCCCGGCGGTCGCAGCCGAGTAAGCGCCGTTCTTCGAATTGTAGCTGTCCGTGGACCCGCTGCCGCTGATGGTGATCCCCTTGATGCCGATGATCGAATAAGCCCCGGTATTTCCCACCACGCAGGTCGTGCTCGACGCGTGCACGTCGCACGCGCCCATCCCGATCACCTTGCCGAACATCAGTGGGATCGGATTCCCGCCCGCCGCCGTGCGCCCAAGCGTGACTTTCACCGCGTTCGGGCTGGCCTGCCCCGATACCGCAAGCGACGTGAACTTCCGCGTCGTCGGATCCCACGTGCCGAACGTGAGGTCGGTGTTGGGGTTCAGCACCACCGCCTGTCCGTCGCAGGTGTTGCTCGCCGCCATCGCCACCGCCGCCGCCTTGGCGCCGGTAATCCCCCCGCTCGACAGCGCATTGCAAGCCGCCCGGCCCGCCGCATCCGCCGTCGATTTCAGCTCCGATTTCGCCAGTTGCGCGCGCCCCAGATCCACCGCCAGCGACGCAACCCCCATCAGCGCCGTCAGCATCACCAGCACCGTGATCAGCGCCACCCCGCGCCGCCGCCTGCTCTGAATATAGGTATCCACCTCTGGTCCATCGGGGCGCGGGCGCAGTCGCTTGAGACCAGAATCCCCGCCCATAACCCATTGCTTCTGTTACCGGACCCGCGCGCGGTGCCCTACTCGTTATGACTCACAAACTGCTCATACAAATGGGCATACTTCCCCCGCCGCTCCACCAGTTCCCGGTGAGTTCCCCGCTCGATGATCCGCCCCTGGTCGATCACCAAAATCACATCCGCCCGCAGGATGGTCGATAGCCGATGCGCCACGATAAACGTCGTCCGCCCCTCCAGTAGTTTCTCCAGGCTCCGCTGCACCAGCATCTCCGTCCCCGTATCCACCGCGCTGGTCGCCTCGTCCAGCATGAAGATCCGCGGGTCCGCGAGGAACGCCCGCGTGAAGCAGATCAATTGCCGCTGCCCCAGAGACATGCTCGCCCCCCGCTCCCCCACCTCCGTCTGAAACCCGCCATTGAGCAACATGATCGCGTCGTAAGACCCGATCGCCCGCGCCGCCGCGACCACGTCCTCATCACTCGTCCCCAATTTTCCGTACCGGATGTTTTCCATCACCGTTCCACTGAACAGGTAATTCACCTGCAGCACCAGCCCCGTCTGCCGGTTCAGCGATTCCCCCGTCACATACCGGATGTCCTGTCCGTCCACCAATATCCGCCCCCGCTGCGGCTGATAGAACCGCGCGATCAGCGAGATGATCGAAGACTTCCCGCTCCCCGTCGCCCCCACCAGCGCCACCATCTGCCCCGGCTCCGCCTCGAACTCGATCTCGTGCAGCACCGGCCGCTCCGCGTCATACCCGAACGTCACACCCTCGAACCGCACCCGCCCCTCAATCCGCGGCAGCGGCTTGGCATCCGGCACGTCCTGCACGTCCGGCGCGGTATCCAGCAGCGCAAACACCCGCTCCGCCCCCGCCATCGCCATCATCAGGTTCTGCGAAAACGTCCCGAAGTTCAGGATCGGGTTCATAAACCAATCCCAATACAAGTAAGCCGCCACCACCGCCCCGATCCCCGCCGACTCGCTGTTCCCAATCTCCCCGCGCACCAGCAGGTAAGCCCCATACCCCAGGATGATCACCCGCCCCAAAAACCGGATCAATTCCAGCAGCGGCTGATAAAGCCCGTTGATGCGGGCATTGTTCATGTTGTTTTCAGTATTCGTAGTCTGCAGCATGTTGAACCGCGACAGGTTAGATGTCTGCCGGTTGAACGCGACGACCACCCGCATCCCCGTAATATTCTCCGCCAAGTTCGTCGAAACACGCGTAAACCCCTCCCGCGCCACCTGAAACATGAAAGACGACCGCTTCCGGTAAATGTTGTGACAAACCGCCAGCACCACCCCCAGCCACGCCACCGACAAAAATAGCCGCCAATCCGTCCAGACCAGCATCGCCGCCGCGAAGACCATCATTAAAAAGTTCGCCACCACCTGCCAGATCCCCCACACGTTCACTTCTCTTAAACTGGAGATGTCGCTCGTACACCGGCTGATGATCCGCCCCAGCTTCGTTTTGTCGTAATAACTCAT
>JAQGHM010000197.1 GCA_028291615.1 Phycisphaerales bacterium
TCGGCGAGCTGATGAAGAACACCTCGCAGGTCGCCGACAAGATCACCGTCATCCGCTCGATGACGCACGGCGAGGCCGCCCACGAGCGCGGCACGCACAACATGTTCACCGGTTATAAGCCGAGCCCCGCGCTGTCGTACCCGTCGTTCGGGTCGATCGTGTCGCACGAGTTCGGCGTGCGCAACAACCTTCCGCCTTACGTCTGCATCCCGTCGATGCCCAACCCGTACGCTGGGTCCGGGTATCTATCGTCGGCGTTCGGTCCTTTCTCGCTCGGCAGCGATCCGGGGAACAAGGGCGGCAACTTCACGGTGCGCGACCTCAGCCTGCCGGGCGGAATTGATGAGAAGCGGTTTGACCGGCGTAAGAGCATGCTGGCGACCGTGGACGACCACTTCAAGAATCTCGAGAAATCGGATGATCTCGACGCGATGGATTCCTTCTATCAGAAGGCCTACGCGATGATCAGCTCGAAGGACGCCCGCGAGGCGTTCAACATGACGGCTGAATCCGACGCGACCAAGGACGCCTACGGCCGCACCAGCGCGGGCGGGCGCATGCTGATGTCGCGCCGCCTGGTGGAAGCCGGCGTTCGGTTCGTGTCGATGACCTACGGCGGATGGGATCACCACGCGAACATCGACAAAGCCTTCAAGGGGCAGATGCCGGCGTTCGATCAGGCGTTTGCGGCGCTGATCAAGGATCTGGAACAACGCAAGATGCTCGACTCGACGCTGGTCATGGTGAGCAGCGAATTCGGCCGCACGCCCAAGGTGAACAAGGACGCTGGACGCGACCACTGGCCGCGCGTGTTCAGCGTGGTGCTCGCCGGCGGCGGCATCAAGAAGGGCATGATCTACGGCACGTCGGACGCAACCGGCGGCGAGCCGAACAGCGACCCGATGGTGCTCGAAGACCTGGCGGCGACGATTTATCACCAGATCGGCATCGACCCCGACAAGCGCCTGGTCGCGCCGGGCAACCGGCCGATCGACATCGTGCGCGGCGGGAAGGTCGTTCACGAGATCCTGGCGTAAGAACTGCGCCGTTGGCCGCGCTCGGCAAGCCGAGCCGCTAAAAGTTGGCGGACCGGGTAAGGAATGCGAGAACTTGCCCTGTGGTCTGCCGTACCCAAAGCACAAACCTTATGCTCAAGCACTTTTCATCCCGCGTCGCCATTTGCGCTTTGACGCTGCTGATCGTTTCGTTGACCGCCCGCGCCGCGTCACCACAGCTTACGCGCATCCTCCCGCGCGGCGGGCAGCGCGGGACCGAGGTTGTGCTCACGTTCGAAGGACAGCGTCTCGCCGATGCACAGGAAGTCTTCGTCTACGAGCCGGGTGTGACCGTCACCAAGGTCGAGCAGTCGGCGGACAAAAAGGTCGAGGGGAAGCAGGTCAAGGTGACCGTGCAAATCGCGGCCGACGCGCGGCTGGGCGAATACCAGATGCGCCTTCGCACCGCGACGGGCATCTCCGAGCTCAAGACGTTCTGGGTCGGCCTCTTCCCGACGGTTCAGGAAAAAGAACCCAACAGCGATTTCAAAACCCCGCAGCCGATCCCGTTGAACGTGACGGTCGCTGGCGTGGTCGACAATGAAGACCAGGACTTCTTCGTCGTCGAGGCGAAGAAGGGGCAGCGGCTGACTGCCGAAATCGAAGGCATGCGCCTCGGCGAAGCGCCGTTCGACCCGTACCTGGCGATCCTGGACGAGAACCGCTTCGAACTCACCAGCAACGACGACAGCGCGCTGCTGCGGCAGGATTCGGTGGTGTCCATCCTGGCGCCCAAGGACGGCAAATACATCATCCAGCTTCGCGACAGCGCCTTCGGCGGCAGCGGCGCGAGCTTTTATCGCCTGCACGTCGGCACGTTCCCGCGGCCGCGCGTGGTATATCCGCTGGGCGGGCAGGTGGGGCAGACGGTCGCGATCCAATATCTCGGCGACGTCGCGGGGACGATCAATCAGACGATCAAGCTGCCAGATCACCCGGTGGATAATTTCGAGTTGTTCTGCGAGCAGGACGGGCAGATGTCGCCGTCGCCCAATCACTTCCGCGTGAGCGATTTTCCCAGCGTGAACGAGATCGAGCCGAACGATTCGCCCAAGACCGCGACGGCGTACAGCGGCGCCCTGCCCGTGGCGTTCAACGGCATCATTGCCAAGACGACCGGCGGCAGCGCGGAAGACGAGAAGAGCCAGGACAACGATTACTTTAAGTTTGCCGCGAAGAAAGGGCAGGTGCTGGAGGTCAACGTCTACGCCCGGCGATTGCGCTCGCCGCTCGATCCGGTGCTGAGCATTTACGACTCCACCGGCAAGCAGGTCGCGACGAATGATGACAACGGCGGACCGGATTCATACCTGCGGTTTAACGTGCCGACGGACGGCGACTACATGGTTCGCGTGCGCGATCACCTTCGCGCGGCGGGGGATCAGTATGCCTATCGCGTCGAGATCACGCCGCTCAAGCCGAGCCTGACGCTGAGCATTCCGCAATACACGCAGCAGTATTCGCAGGAGCGGCAGACGGTGACCGTGCCGCGCGGCAACCGATACGCGACGCTGGTGCGCGTGGTGCGGCAAGACGTGCCGGCGGGGGCGCTGACGATGACGTCAGCGGATCTGCCGGATGGAATCAAGCTGGATGCGGAGAACCTGGACGCCGCCGTGGACGCGGTGCCGGTGATCTTCGAAGCCGCGGCGGACGCGAAGGTCGCCGGCAAGCTGGTGAACCTCGAAGCCAAGCCGGCGAGCGGCGATGTGACGAGCGGTTTTAAGCAAGTGGTCGAGCTGGTGACCAACGGCAATCAGCAGCCGTTCTATACGATCGCCGTGAACAAGATGGCGGTGGCGGTCGCCGACGAAGCGCCGTTCAAGCTGTCGATCGTCGAGCCGAAGGTGCCGCTGGTTCAAGGCGGGCAGATGAACCTTAAGATCATCGCTGAGCGGAACAAGGAATTTACCGGCCCGATCAGCGTGAAGCTGCTGTTCAAACCGCCCGGTATCGAAGCGGCGGCGAGCGTGGACATTCCCGCAAATCAAAACGAAGTGCTTTACCCGATCAACGCCAGCGACGGCGCGGGGGCTCGGAAGTGGAAACTGGTGGTGGTCGGTTCGGGCGACAACAACGGGCTGACGTGGGTGTCGTCGCCGTTCGCGACCGTCGAAGTGGCGGCGCCGTTCCTGTCTGCCAAGCTCACCAACGCGACGGTCGAACAGGGGCAGAACGTAACGATGAGCGCGGACCTGGACGTCAAGACGAAATGGGAAGGCAAGGCGAAGGTCGAGCTGGTCGGCCTGCCGGGGAACTCGACCGCGGCGGAGAAGGAAATCAGCGCGGACGACAAGAAGGTCGACTTCGCGGTGACGACGGGCAAGAGCACGCCCGCGACGCAGCACAAGGGACTCTTCCTCCGCGTGACGATGATGCAAAGTGGCGAGCCGATCGTGCATAACGTCGGCCGCGGCGGCCTGCTCCGCGTGGATGCGCCGCTGGTCGCCAAGGCCGACGGGAAGACGAAAGCGGAATCGAAGGCAACGACGAAACCGGCGACGACCAAGCCGGCGAAGTGATTTAACTTACGACTGAACGAGGATGCCCATGAACGCCCGAACGAAAACCCTGACCGCCGTGGCGATGTGCCTGGCTTTGCTGGGAATCCTGGTGCTGTCCAGCGTCGGCGACGCCGAGCAATCCGCGCCTGCGCCCCAAGGCGCGCAGACCGCCTCGGGCTTGGCGATCTTCCCGCCTGATATCAACCTGGAGACGGCGCGCGATACGCAGTCGATCGTCGCCAAGTTCACCCAGCCGGACGGCGTCACCCGCGACGTCACCGGGCAGTGCAAGTTCGAGCTCGCCAACCCCGCGCTGGCGAAGATGGATGGCCGCGCTCTCAAGCCGCTGGCTGACGGCACGACCGAGATGACCGTCACCTACAACGGCGAATCGCGCAAGCTGCCGGTGACCGTGAAGGACGCGAAGGTCGATCGTCCAATCTCCTTCAAGCTCGATGTCATGCCGGTCTTCCTCCGCGCGGGGTGCAACACCGGCGGTTGTCACGGC
>JAQGHM010000200.1 GCA_028291615.1 Phycisphaerales bacterium
GCGTTCATGATCAAAGTGAAGTCGCGCGGCAATGAGACCGCCGAACAAATGCTCCGGCGCTTCAAGAAGATGTGCGAGAAGGAAGGTCTTACCAAAGACATCAAGCGCATCGCCTACTACGAAAAGCCCAGCGAGAAGCGCCGCCGCCGCGCCCGCTCCAAGCCGCGCGTGTTCAAGCCCATGGGCGGTGGCAGCAGTAGCAGCAGCAGTAACGGCGGCGGCGGCAGCAGCAGCAGCCGCTGAGGTGGACAGGTCGTAAAAGTTCCGGGATGACATCCGAAGGTCGTGGGCACGTCTTTGTCAGTCAATGATTCCGCGTGCCCCCTCTTTTGCCTTTTTCGTCCAATCTTTTACCCTCTCTCCCCATGAACCCAGCCAACAGCGCCGCTGTCTACACCAAAGATCTCACCAAGATCTACAAAGACTTCTGGGGCCGCCCCAAGGTCACCGCACTTCACGACCTCAACCTCACCATCGAGCGTGGTGAGGTTTTTGGTTTGCTCGGACCCAACGGCTCAGGCAAATCCACGACCATCAAGCTCCTGCTCGGCCTGATCTTCCCCACGCGCGGCGTCGCCAGCGTGCTGGGCCAGCCGGCGGGCAATACGGTCATCAACGAGCGCATCGGCTTCCTCCCGGAAGAGTCGTACCTGTACAAGTTCCTCAACGGCGAGGAGACGCTCCGCTTCTACGGCAAGCTCTTCAAGATCTCGCACCGGGAATTGAAGAAGCGCGTCCCCCTGCTGCTCGACAAAGTCGGCCTCGACGAGCCCAGCCGCAAGCGCAAGCTCCGCGAGTATTCCAAGGGCATGGCCCGCCGCATCGGCCTCGCCCAGGCGCTCATCAACGACCCCGACCTGATCCTCCTCGACGAGCCAACCACCGGCCTAGACCCGATCGGCACGCGCGAGATGAAGGACCTGATCGTCTCCCTCAAGAAGCAGGGCAAGACGGTCATCCTCTGCTCACACCTGCTCGCCGACGTGCAGGACGTCTGCGACCGCATCACGATCCTCTTCAAGGGCAAGATGCAGACGCTGGGCGACGTCCGCGACCTGCTTCAGGTGCGCGACATCACGCAGATCGAAGCCAAGGGGCTTAGTCCGGTCCAGATCGAAGAAGTGCGGCAGTTCATGGCGCGGATGGGCGCGGGCAACGCCGCGATCACCCACCCAACGACGACGCTGGAAGACCTGTTCATTCGCGTGGTCCGGGAGAACACCCCGGCCAACGGCGACGGAGCGGTCGCGGTCGCCCCCGCGGCGTCGCGGTCCTAGCATTGACAAGTTCGCGCGCACGTCGCAGGAGTGTTCGATAATGAGCGTCATCGCCAAGATATTTGCCGGTTCAATCGCTTCGGGGATCGCCGCCCAGGGCGTGGTCGCGCAGGTGACCGGCGCCAACGCCAGCCTCTCGGACCGCCTCGCCGGCAGCTTCGGTTACATCATCGCGGCGATCATCATCCTGCTGGGCGTGGCGCTGGGGCTGGCGGATTTGCTGCGCCTGAATCCGAAGCGCATCTGGGCGATCGGTTCGGTCAGTTTTCGCGAGTCGATCCGCCGTCGCGTGCTGTGGGTTACGCCTCTTGCGATGCTTGGCATCATCGCGGTCTCGCAGCTTTCGCACCCGTTCGATGAACAGGACGCGATCCGGCAGACGACCAAATACTGCCTGTTCGCCTCGGGCGTGGTGGTAGTGATCGCGACGCTGATACTCGCCTGCACCAGCCTCCCCAAGGAAATCGACAACCGCGTGATCTACACGATCGTCACCAAGCCGGCGACGCGGCTCGAGATCGTGCTGGGCAAGACCGTCGGGTTCGCGCGCACGTCGGCGGCGATCCTGCTGGTGATGGGGATATTCAGCTACGCCTACCTGCAGATCAACGCGGCGCAGCTCACCTCATCGATCCGCGCGCGCCTGGCGAACCTGCCGCAAACCGACCAAAGCCGCGACACTCTGCGGCATTATGCCGACGAGGGGCTGCTGCAAGCCCGCAACTACACCCTCCCCGCGCCCGGTGGCGTCTGGGGTGTTGCGCCGGGCCTGCAGATGTACGCCAAGGTCCCGCAGGCCAGCGACCCGTACAAGTGGGTGTTCGGAAATAACGAGCAGGACGCGATTTACCCGTTCGAGCTGCCCGATGATTTGCTCGCTCACCCTGATACCAGCTTGATCTTCACGCTCAATATCGCCACCAATCAACCGCGGCCGCTGACCCGGCGCGAGATCGAAGCCGAAGCCCCGGACCCCACCGCCACCACCCGCGCCACCACGCAGGGCGTAGCAAAATACCCGGGCCCACCGCGCATCGCGGTGACGCTGTTGAACGAGAACGCCTACGCCGTCGTCACCCCGGCCGAAATGATGGACCCCGTCCATCAGTCGGAACTCAAGTCGGCGGACCCCGAAGCATTTAAGAACGTCAACTCGGTCAGGCTCGAACCGTCCGAACGGAAGGGGGTCGGACAGGCGATCGTCGTTGTGCCGCCAAAGCCCGTCCAGGAAAAGATCGCAAAGCTCCCTCCCGCCGCCGACGGAAAGCGGCGAATCTACCTGATGATTACCGGCATCACGCTGGCCACCCAGTACGGGTACGGCGCCAATGCAGTCGGCCTCA
This sequence comes from Phycisphaerales bacterium, assembly GCA_028291615.1. GTDB lineage: Bacteria > Planctomycetota > Phycisphaerae > Tepidisphaerales > Tepidisphaeraceae > RYN-433. The sequence goes on from JAQGHM010000200.1 coordinate 2,621, forward strand.
GTGCACAGATTTCGGACGCCTCGGGTAATCCAATGATCATTCCTATTCCGCGCACGGGCGCGGGCGGCAAGGAGTTGCCCCCGACGTTCCGCGGCCGCCTGACCTCGACGCGCCTCCAGCAACTGCGCGGCGAGGAGGACCGCACGGAGGCTCCGGTGGGGGTGTTCGAGTTCCGCCAGCAGGGGTTCAGCGCCGGTGAGGATGAGGTCCCGTTCGAGTTCCGCACCAAGGTCGAGCGCACGAGCGACGCCCAGTCAACCGAGGCCGAAAACATGACGCGGGTCGAGGTGGAGATTCGCAATCGCAAGACGGGGTACACGTCGCCGGCGATTGAGATGACCGCCGACAGCGATCGACCGACATTCTTCCGGGCGCCCCGCGCGGCGGTGGACGGCGGCGACTTCGACCTCCATTTGCGGTCCCGCACCGAGGGGCATTTCGTCGGCCTGCGGCCGTCGTCGGTCGCGGTCGTCTCGTCCAGCCAGAGCTTCGCGTTTAACCTGCTGAAAAGTCTGCTGATCCTCTGGATGCTCTCGGTCCTGGTCGTGATCATCTCCGTCTTCTGCAGCACGTTCGTCTCCTGGCCGATCGCGGTCGTCCTGACGTTGGTGATCCTGCTGGGCCGCTGGTGCGTGACGCAGCTTGGCGATCCGGCCAGCCCACAGCAGATGGCGACGGACCTGGGCTTCGTCAATCCCGTCTCGTCGCGCGTCTTCACCGACACCCTCGGGGCCCTCAACAAGCTTTTAACGATCACCGCCAAGGTGCTGCCCGACCTGGACCAATTCCGGGTCACTGAGGACATCGAGCGCGGCGTGAGCATTTCCACCCGAAGCTTGATCGACCCACTGATGGTGCTGCTGACCTTCGGAACCCTGCTCTTGATCCTCGCATACCTCTTGCTGCGTAAAAAGGAGGTGGCGCCGTGACCACCGCAATCGAACAACAGTCCGAAAAACGCGGGACGCTTCCCGACTCCAACGCCCCGCGCCAGCGCGGCAGAGGTCGCCTTGCGATTGCCATTACGCTGGTCATCGCCTTGGTTTTCTCGGCGATCCTGCAACAGGCTGCCTACAGCTACCGCACGGCGGCGATCAACCGCAACCGCCCCGAAGGCGCCGCTGCGCCGTCGCGCATCGCCAACCTCGACAGTTTCTCGCTTGCGCTGCTGCTCGGCGGCCTGCGCGGGCCCCTGGTCATGTTCCTCTGGACCAACAGCGAATCGCAGAAGAGCGATAAGGATCTCGACTCGTTCGACACGCAGGTCGAACTGATCCGCCTGCTCCAGCCCGAGTTTGACACCGTCCACCTCTTCCAGATCTGGAACAAGGCATACAACGTGTCGGTCCAGCTCGCGTCGCTGTCGAACAAGTACGCGGCCATCCTCGACGCCGTCGAGTACGCCCACCGCACGGACCGGTCAAATCCCAACAACATTAACATCCTCTCCGCGACCGCGGGATTGTTTACCGACAAGCTCGGCAACAGTTCAGAGAAGGATTATTACCGTCGGCGCGTGCGCACGGAGACGCTGCCGCTTTATCGCGTCACGTTCCCTGCGGCGCGGGTGGAGGCGTTCAAGAAGGCCGTTGCCGACGCGGGCATGGATGAAGGCCGGGTCCGCCTGAAAACAGACTCCGCCACCGGCGTCACCACCGCGATCATGGAAAAGCCCGGCGGCGACCGGGTGCTGGCGACCTTCAAGGATACTGGCGGCGTTAACGTCACCGCCGTCCCGCGGCAATCGCTTCGCCCAGAGACCCGCAGCGGCCGCCGCACCGAAATGGATACGATGCTCGACGCCAACGGCACGATCCTTCCGGAAAACCTGCAGGCGACACGCGTGGTTCCTGCCGGCCAGGATGGCAACGATGGCTCGGAGCTTCAGTATCTCGCGCAGTTTCAAGCGGGCGGGGCGGATCGCCAGGAATGCACCGGTTTCCCGTACGGGCTCTCGCCGCTCGCGCTGGGCTATAACTACGCGAAGCGGGCGCAGATCCTCCAGCGCGTCAGCAAACAGAAGCACCTGCAGTTGGCCGACCAGGTGATCGACAACCAGCCCGGCCTCGCGCTCAAGGCGTGGTCGGACGAGGAATGGGACCGCGGCCGCCGCCTGGAACAGCGCGGGCTTGCAGCCATGCCCGGCGTCACCGACACCACGCCGCGCGAGCTCCGCACCGCCGCCGCCGCCCCGGACACCAAGGTGGTCGACCGCTTCTCGATTGACGAGGCGATCTTCTCCTACCTCCGCGCCGCGCAGGCCGCCGAAGCCGCCCTCCCCGAGCTCGCCAAGCACATCGACCTCTTCCCCAGCAAGCTCCAGAACTATTACTCTCACAACGACACCCTCAAGGCGGACCTGCACCTGACCCGCGCCGATGCGCGCTATCTCCAGGCCATCATCGCCCCCACCCCCGAGGCGCGCACAGCGCTGCTCGAGCAGGCCAAGGCCGAGTATGCCGAGGCGTCAAAGTGGTTCACGATCATCATCCTGAAGTACTACGTCGATGAGCCCGAGGCGGCAGCCATGAAGTATCAGCTCGCCACCGTCCAGGAAAAGAGCCTGCCCGAACTTCGCGAGCTGCTAGCCCGCACCATGAAGCACGTCGCCACGACCTATAAGAGCATGGCCACTTCCCCCCACGGCAGCGACATCCAGGAATACGACGAAAACCTCCGCCGAATCGACCAGCGACTTGAACTGATCAAGTAATCGCAAAAGACACGCGGATCGGGCGAACTTTTCATTGCCCCGGCGCGTATCATATGGCACACTTTTCGCTGTAATGTCTTCAAAGGTCAGGCGTCGACCCAACCGGAGGTTAGCTATTCCAGACACGAAAAACGCCCAGCATTCCAAAGGCCGGGCTGAAGCGTCCCGAGAGTTCGCGATCGAAGCAGCCCGCCTTGCCGGCAATACCCGCTGCCACAATGTCGTGGTGCTGGACGTGCGCGGCATCTCCCCCGTGACTGATTACCTGGTCCTCGCGACTGGAAGCAGCGCGCGGCAGATGGGGACGGTGATGTCCGAGATGGAAGAGCTCGGCCAGGGGCGAGGCTTTGGCTGCCTGTCGCGGGGCGGCTACGAAGGGGACACCTGGCTGCTCTGCGACATGGTGGACGTCGTCGTCCACGTCTTCAACCAAGAATCGCGACTCTACTACGATCTCGACAGTCTCTGGGGCGACGCCAAGCGCGTCGATTGGAAACCCGCCGAAGTAAAACAAACGGCGTGATTCTACCGCCAGCCTGCGAGTTCGCGATCGACCATGCGGCTCAATGCGGCATCGGAAATTTTCCGCAGAACTCCGCCACTTCCCCGCGCACCTTCGCCAGCGCCGACGCATCATCCTTGCCGAGCAGTGCCCGGTCGATGAATTCGGCGACCATTTCCAGGTCTGCCTCCTTCAACCCCCGCGTCGTCACCGCCGGCGTTCCCAAGCGCACGCCGCTGGTCACCTTTGGAGGCCGCGGGTCGTTCAGGATCGCGTTCTTGTTGCAGATGATGCCCGCCGCCTCCAGCGCCTTCTCCGCATCCGCGCCGGTGAAGTGCTCGTTGCGCGCCCGCAGGTCCACCAGCATCAGGTGATTGTCCGTCCCGCCGCTCTGTAATCGGTAACCCTTGCGCTGCAGCGCGCCGGCCAGCGCCTTGGCGTTCTTCACGATCTGCGCCGCGTAGGTCTTGAACTCCGGCTTGAGATCCTCGCCAAACGCCACTGCCTTGGCGGCGATGATGTGCATCAGCGGCCCCCCCTGCGTCCCCGGGAAAACCTTCTGGTTGATCTTCTTCGCCATCTCCTCGTCGTTGGTCAGGATCAACCCGCCGCGCGGCCCGCGCAGCGTCTTGTGCGTCGTCGTCGTTACCACGTGAGCATGCGGGAACGGCGACGGATGGGCCCCGCCCACGATCAGTCCCGCAATGTGGGCGACGTCAGCCATCAAATAGGCGCCGACCTCATCCGCGATCTCACGGAACTTTTTGAAGTCAATCGTCCGCGGATAAGCGCTGTAACCACACAAGAGGGCCTTGGGCTTCACCTCATGCGCCTTGCGCCGCACCGAATCGAAATCGATCTGCTCCGTCTTCGGATCGAGCTCGTAAAAATCCGGCTTATAAAAAATCGCCGACGCGTTGAGTTTCATCCCATGCGTCAGGTGCCCCCCGCTCGCCAGGTTGATCGCGACGAACGGGTCGCCCGGGTTCATCATTGCCATGAACGCCGCCAGGTTCGCGTTCGCCCCGCTATGCGGCTGCACGTTTGCGAAGTTGCACCCAAATAGCTTCTTCGCGCGCTCGATCGCCAGGTTCTCGATCTGATCGTAAAATCCGCACCCCCCGTAATACCGCGCCCCCGGATACCCCTCGGCGTACTTATTCGTCAGGCAGGTCCCCGCTGCCTCCATCACCGCCTTCGAAACGTGATTTTCCGATGCGATCAATTCCAGCGTCGTCGCCTGGCGTTTCTCTTCCTGGCGGATTAAGTCTGAGATCTGCGGGTCGGCTTCAGCAATGTTCATCAATTACTCCCGGGGTCAAAGCGGAGGATTCTAAGGATACCCCGGCCATCCTGCCAGACCCCTTCAGCCCCCCAGCAGTTCCTCGCTCTCAATAATCTTCTTCGCCAGTTCCGCCAGCGAGATCCGCCGCTTCTGGCTTTCCTGCTGCAATCGCTTGTGCGCCTCGGGCTCGTCGAGGTCCAGCCGCCGCATGAAGATGCCCTTCGCCCGCTCGACCAGCTTCCGCGTTTCCAGGCTAGTGACCAGTTGCTCCTTCTCAAGCCGCAACTGTTCCCCCTCGCGGAAGCGCTGCACCGCCACCTCCAACTGCGCCGCTAACTGCCCCTGTTCCACCGGCTTAATAAGGTAACCGAACACCCCCGCCTCCCCCGCGCGGCGGAGCAGCTCCGCATCGCTGAATGCGCTGATCACGATCATCGGCGCCCGCTTGATTTTCAGACACTCCCGCGCCAACTCGATCCCATCACCGCCGTCCAGCCGCACGTCCACCAGCACCAGATCCGGCTGGAACCTGCGAAACTGCTCGAGCGCTTCTGCTGCGCTTTTCGCCTGGCCAATCACCTCGTGCCCCAGGCGCGACAACTGATCCTGCAGACCCATGCCGACCAGCGTCTCGTCTTCGACAATCAGGATTCTCAGGCGATCGGTCGACATCCGACTTAACTCGCGCACCGCGATTGTTCGCACGCCGTACCCCCTTTCCCAGGGAAGTTCCTTATCGAATCTCTTCAAAGGCTAGTTCTTACACACCGCCTAGTCCAGTGTTGCGTCGCATGTAATTGGCCCTTCGCGTTACTTACACTACATTCGTCCGCGGTGAATCGCGCTACCGGATTGGTCAACGCCCTCGCCGCCCGCATCCTGCGACGCCCGCGCCGCTGCGCGCTCGTCTGGCTGGCGGTCATCCTCGCCGCCCTGGCATCGCCGCTCGTTCGCGGCCCCCACGCCGCTCCCGTCTTCGACCACATCCTCCCGCCGAACGAACCCTCCCAGCAAGGCCAGGCCCTCGCCCGCCTCGCGTTCCCCGTGCTTCATGCTGAGGCTTCGGTCGTCCTGGTCTTCGCCCGCGAGCCCCATCTCACCCCCGCCGATCTGCAAACCCTCAGCGCTACGCTTGACGCGCTTCGCGCCACGCCCGACGCCCGCGCCATCCCCGGCTTCCGCCTCACCTCCCACCTGACCGAGCCAATCCTCACCAAGCGCCTCCTCGCCCTCGACGCCTCCAACCAACCCCGCGCCGCCCTCCTCGTCATCAGCTACGATCTCCCCTACGACTCCGACGCTTCCGTCCAGCTCGCCGGGCGCATCGATTCCCTCGCCCATAGCATCCGCACCGACTCGACCCTCAACCTCGAAGTCACCGGCACCGCCGGCCTAGCGCGCGACCAGCGCCATGCCGACGATATCGCCCACCGTCGCATCACGATCGCCGCCGTCGTCGCCGTGCTGGTAATCCTGGCCCTGGTCTTCCGCGCCCCGCTGGCCGCCGCGGTCCCCCTGCTGGTCGTCGGCATCAGCGCGCTGGTCGCCACGCGCACGCTCGAACTCTTCCGCTCCTTCGGCCTCCCCGTCACCACCGACCAGCTCACCTACCTGATCGTGATCGTCTTCGGCGCCGGCACCGACTTCTCCCTCTTCTGGCTCTCGCGCTTCCACGAGGAGCTCGCCGCCTCCGCTCACGATCCCCACGCCGCCGCCCGCCGCGCCTACGTCGCCACCATGCCCGGCATCCTCTCCAGCGCGATGACCACCATCCTCGGTCTCCTCGCGCTCCTCGCCTCGCGCTTTGCGCCCGCCCTCATGCTCGGCCCGGTGCTCGCCTTCTCGCTGTTCGTCTCGCTGCTCGCCACGATGACCCTCATGCCCCCCCTCGCCCTCCTTATCGGCGATAGGCTCTTCTGGCGGCCGTTCGGCTCCCCTGGCCTGCTCGATTCCCCCGATGACTCACGCTGGCGACGCCTCGCATGGCTTGTCGCCCGCCGGCCGGTGGGGGTTCTGGTCATCCTGCTGCTCTTCCTGTTCGTCCCGGTCGTCCACAGCTTCGGCCTCGACTCCCGCGTCGATCTTGATTCCGAATCGCTCAAAAACACGTCTTCCATGCGCGGCCGCGCGCTCGCCGAGCGTTACTTTGGCGGCTCGATCCTCTTCCCCTGGTCCTGCCTCATCCAGTTCCCCACCGCCCCCGCGCCCGATCAGCTCAAAGCCATTTCCACGACCATCGACCAAACGCTGCAGGTGGCCGGCGCACGCGACGTCTGGTCCCTCACCCAACCACTCGGCCGCAGCGCCGCCGGCGCAGCGATGCTCCTCCCCTGGTTCGCGCCCCGCGCAGCGGATCTTTACTACAACCCCATCCAGCGCACGCTGCGCGTCGAGGTGATGGCCGGCGACTCCCCCTTCTCCCCCGCCGCCGTCGCCGACTTCGAACGAACCTTCAGGAAGATCCGCCAACTCCCCCAGCTTCAACAAACCCGCGCCACCGTGCTCGCCACCGGCCCCAGCCCACTGATGGCCAACCTCCGCTCCGCCGCCCGCGTGGACGAGTGGCGCATCAAAGCCGCGGTCGTGCTCGCCGTCGCCGTCGTCTGCTTCCTGCTCCTCCGCGATCTGCTCCTCACCGTCATCCTCCTCCTGATCACCCTCCTCGCCTATCAAGCCACGATGGGCCTCACCGCCTTCGTCTTTGTCAATCTGCTAGGCCAACCCGCCCTGCACTGGCAGGTCGGCATGTTCGCCTTCGTGATCCTCATGGCCGTCGGGCAGGACTACAACCTTTTCCTCCTTTCGCGCCTGGCCGAAGAGCGCGCCCGCCGCCCCCTTCGCCCCGCCGTCCGCCGCGCCCTCGTGCGCACCGGCCGGATCATCTCCTCTTGCGGCCTGATCACCGCCGTCTCCCTTGGCGCATTGCTGGTCTCCGGTCAGGGGTATCTGGTGCAGATGGGCTTCGCCCTGGCGGCGGGCACGCTTCTGGATACGTTCATCATCCGCCCCCTGCTGCTCCCCGCGCTGTTGCTGCTGCTGAAGCGGCCGCGCACGTGGATTTCCACTTCCCAAGGCAGACAGGACACGACCGCGCTTGCCGCCGGATCTTGACGCTCGACTTGGCTTCACCACATGGTTTTACGAGCGCGTTCGGGCCACGCACGATCGTACTCGTCCCCACCGACACAGTTCTCACTCATGCCCGCCAGGATCTGACCAGGCGTGGGAAGGTTCTGAGGATCGACGTGACGAGCAGGATTCCAAAGCTCGGAGCGAACAATCGCCCGCGCGCACTGAAAATAGACGTCGTCGATCGCGATAACGATCACGCTGCGCGGCGGCTTGCCCTCAACCGCAAATGTCGCCAGCAGTTCTGGATCAGTGGTAATGTGCGCCCGCCCGTTGACGCGCAGCGTCGTGCCAACGCCGGGGATCAGAAACAGCAGCGCCACGCGCGGATCGCGGACGATGTTGCGCAGCGTGTCGATCCGGTTGTTCCCGCGCCGATCCGGCATCAGCAGCGTTGAATCGTCATGCACGCGCACGAACCCGGGCAGGTCCCCGCGCGGCGAACAGTCGAGCCCTTCCGGCCCCGCCGTCGCCAGCGCCGCAAACGGCGACGCCGCGATCAGCGCGCGATAATGCGCCGTCAGCCGCGCGGCAACTTTCACGGTGGAAGCTTGATTGGGGTGGCCGTACAGGGTTTCGAGTTGCGCGATGGTGGTGATCGTGGCCGGTGGTGGCATCACCGCATTCTACCGCCGGGCGGTGGTGCATGCGCGACACGACGGATAGCACCGATTGCACGCTCATCGGAATAGTCATCCTTGATGTCCATTACGACTCATAGCTCGTCCACTCGAAACTTACCCCGCACCGCTCCGTCTGTTACCATGTCCGCAGTTGTCCCTCGGACACGCGCCACTGCCGGTTGCCCATCATGAGCCGCCTCCTAACCGTCTTTCTCTCGATCGTCATCGCCGCCGGGGTCATCGGGGGCGCGATCTACTACCGCTACGCGCATCCGCTCGTCACCGCCACGCAGCCCACCACGCTCGCCGCCACCGTCCCCGCCAGCAAACCCGCCACCCTCGCCGTTAAGGTCAAACCCCCGCGCGGGCCGGCCACCCAGCTCCTCGACATCCTCCGCTTGGCCGACCCCAAATACCCCACCACCCAGCGGCTGCACACGCCCCTCGACCTCAAGTACGCCGCCCGCATTCCGCTCGCCGACCCGCTCTACCTCGACAACCAGGGCAACCTCTGGATCACCCGCGCCGACGCACCCGAGCAGTTCAACTTCCTCAAGGCCGGCGCCAGCGACAGCGGCACGCACATCGTCCGCGACGCCGTCGTCTTCGTCCTCTGGGATTCAACCGAAAACGGCAAGTGGCTCCCGCACCTGGTCGTGAAGAATGCCTCGCCCGCAGGCGGCTATCAACTCGTCGATTACGAAGGCCGGCGCAACCTCGCCGACCCTTATGGCTTCGACTGGTCCCGCGCCCTCGTCCTCCCCGGCCGCCGCGGCGAGAAGGAGCGGATCGTCGTTCCCACCGCCACCGGCGCTTGCGCCTTCGCCTTCGACGACACTCCCGAAGCGATCGTGCAAAGCCATCAACGACTGATCGATCCTGCCGACAAAGACGCCGCCGACCGCGCCGTCCAAATCGTGATGGACACCAGCGGCGTGATCGCCTACGTCACCAACGCCGCCGGCAACCTCGGCGGCAAAGGCGTCGCCCGCTTCGCGGCAAAAACCCCACCGGGCAATACGTCCGCGCCCGCGGCATACCAATGGTCCACCCTCACCGGCTGGCCCGACCGCCTCCTCCACCTGGTCCCCCTGCTGGATGGCTCGGTGCTCCAGATCATCTCCGCCCTACCAAGCGACGACGAGGCCGAGAAGGACAAGGTCACCTTCTCCCTCAACTCCGTCGCGCCGGTCGTCATCGACGAGAAAAAAGTCTACCTGCTGGTCGATCAGCTCTCGGCTTCCGATCCCGATAAGCGCGAGGAAGCCTTCAAATCGCTCACCACCTACGGCCCGGGCATCTCGCCAATCCTCGAGAAATCCCTCGAAGATCAACCCATCGAAGCCCAGATCCGCCTCCGCCAGCTTCTGAAAAACAAGATCGAGCCCTCTCTCGGCAGCATGTCGCTTGTGGATGGCCGGATGAAGGTCGTCAACCGTCTCCCCGACGGCGGCATCATCTTTTACGCCGAAGGAGGCGTCGCCATCCCCCGCCCCGACGACACCCCCACCTACGTCACCCCCGCCTGGCTCTGCGTCCGCCCCGGCCGTGCCGCCGAGCTCCTCCCCCCCTCCCTCGTCTCCCACCTCCAACCCGACAAGCCGCGCATCATCGCCTGGGGCCTCAACGATTACGACGTAATCGACCCCGTCCGCGGCCCCCAGTGGTTCAT
>JAQGHM010000202.1 GCA_028291615.1 Phycisphaerales bacterium
GGCGCATACCCCCCGCGCACCAGCAACCACAGCGAAGCCGTCACATCATTCGCCGACACGCGCCCGTCCCCCGCAAAGGGATTGGCCGCATAGGGCCCGGTATAGGCAAAATAAGCCGCCGGCGCATTAGCCGTATCGTGAACCACCCGCGGAAAACTCCCCGAATTCTCCTCCGCATACTTGGACAACGCCGTCCCGATCGCCCGCAGATTGTTCTGGCATTGAACGCGATGATCGCGCTCCCGCGTCTTGTGCACAAATGGGATGAAGATGCTCAGCAGCAACAACAGGATCAGGATCAGCACCAGCATTTCCATCATGGTGAAGCCAGGGCGTGAGGCGGAACTTCGAAACTTCGCGTACGACATCGTCGATTCATTCTAAATGCACAGACCCGATTCAGACAGGGGCCGATCCAATCTCTTCGAGCCGCCGCCGCCCGTCGCGCCGGTCTGCCACCACCGACGCCATAACCCCCGCCGCCAGGATCACCACCACCGCCCCCAACAGGTAAAGATTCACCTGCGGCCCCAGCGCGTCCTTCAACCATTCGCCCGCCAACATCTTCGCCCCCACCAACCCCAGCACCCCCGCCAGCGACACCTTCAAATACCGGAACTTCTCCACCATCCCCGCCAGCGCGAAGTACAGGCTCCGCAGCCCAAGGATCGCGAACACGTTGCTCGTAAAAACCAGGAACGGGTCAGCCGTAATCGCAAAGATTGCCGGGATTGAATCAACCGCGAACACCAGGTCCGCCGCTTCCACCGCAATCAGCGACAGCGCCAGCGGCGTGAGCATCAGCGCCCCGCGCCGGGCGCTTTTAACCGCCGCATCCTCCACCCGCTCGCCCCCAACGATCGCCGGCTCACTCGCCGCTGCCGATCCCGCGCGCACGAAGAAATGCTCTCCATGGAACCCATCCGTCACCGCAAACAGCTTCCGCGTCACACGCACCACCAAATTGTGCCGCGGATCGGCGTGATCCGTCTTGGTCAGCAGCATCTTCACCGCCGTCAGGATCAGAAATGCGCCGAACACGTACAGCACCCAGTGAAACTCAGCGATCAACTTCGCCCCCGCCCCGATCATCCCCCCGCGCATCGCCAGCGCCCCCAGAATGCCCCAGAACAACACGCGATGCTGGTAAAGCGCCGGCACCGCGAAAAAGTTGAACAGCATCGCGATCACGAACACGTTGTCGACGCTCAGCGATTTCTCGACGACGTACCCCGTCAGATACTTCACCACCGCCCCGCGCCCGTCGTTCATCCGCCCGTCAGCCGCATCCACCGCCGCCCCCAACCCCATCCAATGATTCTCATACCCAAAGTAAACGAAGACCGAGAACCCAAGCCCCAGCCCCATCCACACCGCCGACCACCCCAGCGCCTCCTTCACCCGCACCACGTGCGCCGGCCGATGGAACACCCCCAGATCCAGCGCCAACATCCCCACGATAAACAGCAAAAAACCAACCCAGATCCAAATCACGTCGCACCTTTCAAGCGCGTGCTTGCGCTAAAAAGGCACTGTAGGTGAAGCCCTGACATTCAGCGACTATAAAAACTCCTGCCCGTTTCTACTCGCGCCCGACCCCTCAATTATTATCCGGCCCCATAAATCGCGTCCGATCGTTCTGCTCTGCCAGGATCGCCTTGTCATACTCCGACTTGATCAATAACCGCCCCCGATACTGATACATCTCAAGCTGCGTCGGCTTCGCCTCGCTGGTCTTTTCTAGCTTGATCTTCCCCAATTGATTGAACTGCTTATCTGACCCCGTCACCACGGAAGCCCCCATCAGCGCGCTCCCGCCCGGCAGGGCAAGATCCGTCATTGACGCCCCGTCCCACGTCGATTCCAGATTAAACGCGATCGGCCGATACCCCTCCTTCTCCACCGCGATCCGGTGCGTGTCCTTCCGCTTCAACTCCACCTGCGCCGGCGTCGTGTACCGCTGCCCATCCACAACCAGGTTCGCCCCCGACGGTTCGGTCTCGATCGTCATCTTCTGTTTGTCCCCCCGGATCGTCGCGCACCCCGTCCCCACGCACACAAGCCCGAGCATCGCCGTCAGCATCAGTCGATTCATTGCCATCGCTCCTGTATCAAATGAGATAACGACGATATCGGCCCAACCCTCAACCCACCATCAATCCCCGCTCAACTCACCCCGGCCGCGCAGTACCGCGTCAACTCCCCGATCTTCGCAAACCCAAGCCCCGCATAAAGCCCCTGCGCCGCCACGTTCCCTGGTTCCGTCGAGAGAAATACATGCTTGAACAGCGACCGCGCACAAATCTCCAGCGCCCGCCCCATCATCGTCCGCCCAATCCCCCGCCGCCGAAAATCAGGCGACACGTAAACCCCCTGGATCAATCCCAACTCCCCCACCGCCAGCACCCCCACATGCGCAATCGGCCGATCCCCCTCAATCGCCAGCAGCGCATCGTAATGCGGATCATCCAGATGCCGCATCCGCCCTTCAATGCATTCCTCAGCGTCGCTCCCCACCAACCCCTCGCCCGCCAGCACCCGCGCATGCTTGTAACTCGCCCGAGCCGGAATAATCGTCAGCCCCCCCACCTCCGCAACCGCCCCCGGAAGCTTGCGAAGGTACAAAATGTCATCACCCACCACGTGATGCCCATTGGCCAGCAGGTATTCCGCCAGCCCGCGCGTGCGCGCCTCGGGCGCCGAAGGATTCATCACCCAATACGCACATCGACTGCCGATTGCCGCATAATGCCCCTCAACCTCAGCCACCACCGCCCCCGGCTCCATCCCCTCCGGCAGCGCCGCGTCCCGAACATTGTTAGCGTCCCAAACGCTCCGCAGTTCCCCATTCGCATAAGCCGTCCCACAATCGAGCAGCGTCCCCTCCGCCACCGCCCCCACCCACGTCGAATCCGCCCGATGAAAAAGTCGAACCAGATCCGTATCCGTCACCTCCCGCCGAACCTGAAGAATCGGAAGCGACGCCATCGCCCAATTCTAAACCGCCGGCGTCCCTGTCGAACAGAGGACCCAATGCGCCAATTTCAAACATCCGCTACAATGCGTCGATGCGTTTCGTGCCCGCGATCCTCGTCCTGCTGACCCTCCCCGTTTCACCGGCGCGCGCAGACAAGCCCACCCATTACGCCACCCTTCTCGCCCGCGAATGCGATGACCTCATCGCTGCCGCCATCAAGCGACCCTACGGCTGGGGTTGGACCGAGCTCGATGCACCCGCCGATCCTAAGCCGCTCCCCGCCGGGCGCATCGCGATTTCTCTCGAGCCCGCCAATACGCCGTCCGCAGGCCTCCTCCTGCTCTACGCCGCCGACCTCCTCCACCAACCCAAGTATGCCGAAGCCGCCCGCAATGTCGCGCGCGGGGTTGCCGCCGCGCAACAACCCAGCGGCAAGTTCCCCAGTCAGGCGCTCTTCGGCAACACTGCCGCCAGTTCGAAAGAACCCGCCGCTCCCCTTCCCGATCGCGCTTCTACTCGCGCCTGCCTCGCCCTCCTCCTCAGCCTCACCGACGCCGACCCAGACAAGCAGTCCGAAGCCATCGGTCGCTCCGCCGCGCGCGGGGCGCAATGGCTCCTGCGCCAGCAGACCGACCCCGGCGGTTGGCCGACCACCTACCCGCCCGGCGCATCGCCACAGGCTTCCACCCGCGTCGTCCGCCTCGACACCACCGACTTTCGCGACAGCCTCCTCACCATGCTCCTCGCCTACGAGGTGCTCGGCGATCCATTCCAGCGCCGCTCGGCCGAGCGCTCGGTCGAGTTCCTCACCAAAGTCCGCAGCGGCGCAGGCCTCCAAATCGGCGCCGGACTCTGGGGCCCCGCATACACGCTCAGTGCCCTGCCAGCCGAGAAATCGCTTGGCTTTCCCGCTGGCTACGACACCCTCGCCTCGCGCTATTCGATGCAGAGCCTCTTCGGCGTATGGGTCATCCTCGGCGACGGTCAGCGCCTCATCGCCGCCGACCTCGCCGCCCGATCGATCCAGGACCTCATCAAAAACGACGACGGCCACTGGCACCGCCGCTTCGACGCCAGAGGCGTCACCACCGACACCCCGGAGGCCTCTACCCGCAAAGCCCCCTCCACCTTCGGCCCCGCCGAACCCGATGAAGCGGCAAACCTCAGCGACCCCGGACTAGCCACGGCATCCGAGACGATCGCGCTCGCCAAAGAGTCAGGGCGCGAAAAATTCCGCGAACGACTCATGGCCGACGCCCCCCTCAAACAGCACCTCGCCCAAGTTGTCAGCGGCCTCTCGGAGGAACTTTTCACCCCCGATTTCCCCACCACCCCCGACCAAGTCGCAGGATACTTGAAACAACACGACGCCCAGTTCCGTCTAATAGACGGCGGCGGCAGTGGGACGGGCTTGGCCGGAAAAGTCGCGCGACTCTGGGCGATTTACCTCCGGGCGAAGGTCGAAAATCGCTTCGGAATCTGAGTCGCGGGCGACGCCCTCAATTTGACCCACCGCCCACCCGGTGCTATATTTGATCGATTCCGCTGTCAAGTATAATGCTTAATCCCGCTGGCTTAAGGGTTTAAGCGAATGCGGGGTCGGAAGTATTTACAAGTCACGAGAGGCTCGCGTAATGTCGCTAAACGCTGGTAGCGATAACAAAGCGCTGGTCCTCCAAGCCACGGACATCGTCGAACTCATCGGTCAGAGCGTCGCGCTCAAACGCCGCGGGAAAGACTTCGTCGGCTTGTGCCCGTTTCATCAGGAAAAGAGTCCTTCGTTTCACGTCAGTTCCGGCAAGCAGTTTTTCCATTGTTTTGGGTGTAAAAGCAGTGGAAATGCGATTGATTTCGTCATTAAGCGCGATCGGGTCGAATTTATCGATGCGATTCGCGTATTAGCTGAACGGGCCGGGATCGAGTTGTCCCGGCGCGGCAATGATAAGCAGAAGGCCGGCGAGCGTCAGATGTTGTTCGACGCCCAGTCGGCCGCCTGCGCGTTCTTTGAAAATTGGCTCGCCCATCCCGAGACCGGGAGACCGGCGCGAGAGTACCTGCAGAAGCGCGGCTTCAATGCCGCGACGATCAAGCAATTTCAGATCGGCCTGGCGGTTGATGCGTGGGACGCGTTGTTGAAGTCGCCGGCGATGCGGAAGTTCCCGCCGGGTCTGCTGGCGGCGGCGGGTTTGGTTAAGCCGCGGCAGAACGGTGATGGGTTTTACGATGCGTTTCGCAACCGCATCATGTTCCCGATCTTTGAAGAAGCCCAGGCGCGAATTATCGCGTTTGGGGGACGTGTGATGCCGGGGTCGGAAGATCCCGCGAAGTACCTGAACAGTCCCGAGACGCCGCTGTTTTCAAAGTCCAAGAGCGTTTATGGCCTGAACTTCGCCCGCCAGCGGATGATTGAGACTGGAACTGCCGTGGTTGTCGAGGGTTATACCGACGTCGTGATGGCCCATCAGTACGGGGCCAGCAACGTGGTTTCGATCCTTGGCACGGCCATGACCGAGCAGCACGTGAACCTGCTGCGGCGGTTTGCGAAGAAGATCGTCCTTCTGTTTGACGCGGACGAGGCTGGCAGCGTGGCGGTGGATCGGTCGGTGGAGTTGTTTTTGACTCGGGACGTTGAGATCGCGATCGCCTCAATGCCCGAAGGTGTCGATCCGGACGAATACGTCATGCAGCACGGGGCTGACGGGTTTGAGAAGCTGGTGAATGAGGCGAAAGACGTGCTTTCGTACACCTGGGCGTCGATGTCTCGGCAGTTTCAGGATGCGAAGGATGATCTGACCGGTCAGCAAAAGGCTGTGGAGTCGTATTTGCAGTTGCTGTCGTCGGCGCGGGAGTCGGGGCCGGTGGATCAGATGCGGTGGGGGGCGGTGCTGACGCGGGTGAGCCGGATGACCGGCATTCCGGTGGATGAGCTGCATGCCCGGTTTCGAAAGAAGAAGACGGTGGCGCCGCGGACGGCGCCTTCGGAAGACCTAGCCGCTGAAGTGGCTAGGCCGCCGGTTGAGGCGGCGGTAAAAATTCCGCAGGATCGGAAACTGGCCGAACGCCAAATGTTGGGCATACTACTGAAAGAGCCGCAGCGGTGGCATCAGGTTGGATTGGTGGTGCATCCGGAGGATTTTGGAGACCCGGGGCATCGGAGACTGGCTGAAACCTACTGGCAGCATCAACAAGACCTTGGCGAGCCAGTATTTAGCGAGTTCCTGGGGGATCTGACCGAGCCGGGCGTGAAGGACCTGGCGGTGGAGTTGATGGAACTTGCAGAGGATCTGGCTGAGGTGGATCAGACCTTGCAAGGCGCCCTAAACTTCATAGAGGAAGAGAGAAAGCGTCGCGAAGCAGAAAAACATTTAGCGGCGATCCGGCGTATAAGTCAGCAGAGCGCCGCGCCGCAAGACGTGGAACAGAAGTGGGCTGAGTTCGTAAAAAACAACCAGACGATGGATCCGAAGCGGCTTGGCCCGGTTCGCCGGTTCAAGTCTGGTTCATAAAGATCGCGAAATTGCCTCGTTGCAGGGCCCGGGAATTTCCCCGGGGGCCTTGGCCTGGTCGGGTTTCGGATCGCGTGTCGTAAAGCGTCGTGGGCCGGGATGATCGGAGTATCGTCGCCGGCCGAGTCAGGATGAGGTTTATGTCGATTGAGAGTCCCTTGATTGGTTCGGGTTCGCAGGAAGAAGTCGACCTGCGCGTGAATGCGCTGATTGACTTGGGAAAGTCGCGCGGATTTCTAACTTACGAAGAGTTAAACGAGAAGCTGCCGGACGAAGTGGTGTCGCCGGACAAGCTTGATTCGCTGTTGATGATGATCGACGAGATGGGCATCAAGCTCATCGACGAGCACGACATCGGCGATTTCATCAAGGGGCCCAAGGGGCGCAACGGGCAACCCGGCGCCGGCGGCCCGAAGGACAAGGAAACCAGCAAGAAGCGCGACAAGGGGCAGGCGCCAGAAGCCGAGGCGAAGGAGGAGGACGATGAAGAGTTCGACCTCAACCTCGAGGAAGAACTGGCTGAGGCTTCGAGCAAGCGGATCGACGATCCGGTGCGGATGTACCTCACGCAGATGGGCGAGATCCCGCTGCTGACGCGCGAGCAGGAAATAGCGCTGGCGAAGAAAATCGAAATTACGCGGAAGATCTTCCGCTCGAAGGTGCTGGAATCGGATTACTGCCTCCAGAGCGCGGTCGAGATCCTGCAGCAGGTGGACGAAGGGGATCTGCCGTTCGACCGGACGATGAAGATCAGCACGGCCGAAGATCAAGCCGACAAGGCGACGATCGGTCAGCGCATCCCGCTGAACCTCGGATCGGTGCGCCAGATGCTGGTTCGCAACCGCGACGACTGGGACGCGCTGGCGACGGCGAACAAGAAGGAACAGGACGAGCTTCGCCTGGCGATCCGCCGGCGACGCCGCCGCAGCGTCAAGCTGCTCGAGGAATTATCGCTGCGCACGAGCAAGGTCACCCCGCTGATGAAGAAGCTCTCTTCCATCAGCACCAAGATGGTCGAGCTCGAGCAGCGGATCGAGGAACTTAAGAAGGTGAAGGACCCGGGCGAAGACCTGGAAGTCTGCAAGGAAGAGTGCAGCGGCCTGGAAGACCTGGTTCTGGAAAAAGCGGATGACCTGCATCGTCGCGTGGTCGCGATCCGGAAGATCTACAACAAATACGAAGACGCGAAGCGGAAACTGTCGGGCGGTAATTTGCGCCTGGTCGTATCGATCGCCAAGAAATACCGCAACCGCGGTCTCTCGTTCCTGGACATCATCCAGGAAGGGAACACCGGCCTGATGCGCGCGGTGGACAAGTACGAATATCGCCGCGGTTACAAATTCAGCACTTACGCGACGTGGTGGATTCGCCAGGCGATCACCCGCGCGATCGCCGATCACGCCCGCACGATTCGCATCCCGGTGCACATGATCGAGACGATGAGCAAGCTGCGAAACATCAGCAAGCAGCTCATCCAGGAACTCGGCCGCGAGCCGACCATCGAAGAGATCGCCAAGCGCGCGAAGATGAGCGTCGGCGAGACGCGGCGGGTGCTGAAGATCAGCCGTCATCCGATTTCGCTCGATCGTCCTGTGGGTGAGTCTGAGGACTCGTACTTCGGCGACTTCATTGAAGATGAGAAGGCGGACAATCCCGTCGAGAGCGCGACGCAGGAGATGCTGAAGGACAAGATCGAACAGGTGCTGAAGACGCTGACGTATCGCGAGCGCGAGATTATTAAGCTGCGGTATGGGATTGGTGATGGGTATACGTATACGCTCGAAGAGGTGGGCCGAATCTTCAAGGTGACGCGCGAGCGCGTGCGCCAGGTTGAGGCGAAGGCGATCCGGAAGCTGCAGCATCCGGTACGAGCGCGGAAGCTCGAAGGGTTTTTGCCGGGTGGGGTGGTGCGGTAGTTCGAACGAGCGAATGCGCGGTGTGCGGGCAGGTAAAGATGTTGAAATCAGTAGAAGGCGTGTTCCGAAATGGGAAGGTCGAGCTGCTGGAGCCCGCGCCGCAGGCTGACGACGCCCGGGTACTGGTGACATTCCTCCCTGCGCTGGCGCCAGTGGACCTGGGCGAGCGCGGAATCTCCCCCACGGCTGCGGCCGATCTCAGGGCGCGCCTCGGGACGTTTGCCGAAGATTGGTCCCGGCCCGAGATGGACGTCTACGATGAAATGTAATCGGGGCGACGTGGTGCTCGTCCTTTTTCCCGATTCCAATCTGCGGACGGCGAAGCGACGGCCGGCGCTGGTAGTTCAAGCCGATCATCTCAAGACGGGATTGTCCCAAACCATCGTCGCGATGGTCACGAGCAATTTGGCGCGCGACGGGCACCCAAGCCGTATCCGCATATCACTGTCAACACCTGCTGGGCACCGTAGCGGTTTGAAGACGGATTCGGTCGTGATGACCGACAATCTCGCGACCGTCTTCGATGCAGAAATTGATCGGGTACTTGGATCGTGGGGTGAGATGGCCACGATCGACGCAGCGCTACGCCACACCTTCGGTATTTGAGAGGCTGCGCAAGGACTTAGCGGCGCTTATCCCAAAGGACTGCATATGGCAGTCGCTCTTTTGTTGGCGTCCGAGCAATTTGGTATTCTGGAACGGCATGGTGACGCATCAGGAAATTCGAGACCACATCGGGCGCAAGCCGTTCGAACCGTTCCGCGTGACGTTGACGAACGGCCGGCACGTGGACGTCACGCAAATGAATCAGGCCGCGACTCTCGATCGGCGCATGGTAATTGGAACTGGTAACGATCATCTGGCCTGGATATGGCTGAAAGAGATTGCGCGGGTTGAGCGGTTGCCCGCGCACAGCGCTTAAAGGGGGATCTCGTGATTCACGACCATCTCCGACAACTTCTGGGCAAAGACCCGTTCGAGCCATTCCGCATTCGCCTGATTGCGGGCGGCCACCATGACGTTTTCGATCCGCAGACCGTCGTGGTCCAGGCAAAGTCAGTCGTGATCCTTCCTCACGACCAGAACTGGTTGATCTTCCCGGTCGATAAGATCAACAGCCTCGAGTCGTTGATTGCGGACTATCAGGGTGAACTCGCGGAGCACCAGCCGCCATCGGCTTGACGATGTTCGACGATCGTGACTGATTTGGAGACTGCATTTCCCCAGCCCGTGTTTTACGTGCCGTTCCGGCATGGCCGGTACGACGTGGCACCGGGACTGGTGAAATTTGGCCGGGGCGAGTTTGCTGCGGATGCCCGCGTGTTTCAGTTTGATGAAACGTTTGGTGCATTTCGACGGGCGAAGCAGAAGTCGCGGGGGGAGGGGGTGGGGAAGTATTACTGTACGTCCGGCTTGACGGTGAACGTTGCGGAAGAAGCGGCGCGATTCATCGTGCGGCGGCTGGTGGTGGACTGTTCGGATGCGTTTAGTGAGGCATCGTCGGAGCACGGATTAGAGCTTTGCTGCGGTCCGTCAGGCGAGACGCTTTCGTTTGATGGGCGGATGCGCCTTTTGAATTCCGAATATGTCGACGCGCTCGACGCCCTCGCCGCTCAGGTTCAGGAAGATTTCGCGATCGTCAGCAGTGACAACGGACGGCATTGGCTCAGCGCGGCGCACGTTTGTCTGCCCAATGGCTGGGCGCCGGCGGAGAAAGTTGGCGGGACATTTGCGGATGTCCATGCGCCGGTGGCGGGGATGGCGGAGATGAACCGGCGCGGCGATGAAATGGCGAAGGTGATGCTCGGGGCGGTGGATGGGCTGGTGCGATTTGCCTGGGGGGTGACGTTCGATGACGAGTTGAATCATCATCCGGATCGGCCGCGAGCGGCGTTTGATCCGGCGCGGCCTCGGGCGTTCGTGCGGGTGGAGCGGCAGACGATCTGGGGATTGCCGCGGGTTGGGGCGGCGCTCTTCACGATTCGAACCTACGTGTACGACTGCGAGCGGTTTCGCGCCGATGCGCCGCTGCGGCTGGCGCTGGGGTCGGCGCTGCGGTCAATGTCGGCGGAATCGCGGGTGTACAAGGGGCTTGGTGTGCACTTTGATGAACTCGTCGCCTGGATTGATCAAGCAGGGAAGGCGTGACGCATTCTTTACGCGCGGTCGCTATGATCGGCGGGATATGCCGGCACTCGAGAGCAACCCGTTCGCGATCCTGACGTTCATTGCGGCGCCCGCGATCCTGACTAACGCGTCGTCGGTGCTGTCGCTGGGGACGAGCAACCGCTTTGCGCGGAACGTGGATCGGGCGCGAACCTTGTTTAAGATGCTGGACGGGCGCGATCCGGTCGCCGATCCGGAGGCGGCGATGTTCGTGCGGCTGCTGGAAATGACCGAGCGGCGGACGCGGCTGCTGGTGCGCGGGATGTCGGCGTTTTATTTCGCGATCGGATGTTTCGCGGCGGGCAGCCTGATGTCGCTGGTGGGGGCGATGTTGGCGCCGCTGGACAATACGGCATTCCTGCGGCCGGTGCTGGTGGTGGCGCTGATATCGGGGGTGAGCGGGTTGCTCGGGCTGGTGATGGGCGGGTCGCTGCTGGTTCGGGAGACGCGGCTGGCGCTGCGCACGATCGAGGAGGAGTCGCAGTTTTATCGGGGGCGGTATGGACGTTAGCGGGTTCAGCGCAACACGCGTGCACGACTAAATACTTAGATTATTGCAGGCATTCGCGGGATCGCTGGCGTTTGTTTTGCAGCGCATACACCTCGCACAAAAGCGAGGTGTTGTCATGTTGGATCGATTTGCCGATCGGCACGAGGCGGGGCGGGTGCTGGCGTCGCACCTGATGAGCTATGGCGGGCGCGACGACGTGATCGTGCTGGCATTGCCGCGCGGCGGTGTGCCGGTTGGGTTTGAGGTGGCTGAAGCGCTGGGGGCGCCGCTTGACGTGTTTCTGGTGCGCAAGCTTGGCGTGCCGGGGCATGACGAGCTGGCGATGGGGGCGATTGCGAGCGGCGGCGTGCGCGTGCTTAACGATCAGGTGGTGCGGGGCCTGCGGATTCCACCCAGCGTGATCGATGAGGTTGCTGCGCGCGAGCAGGCCGAACTGGAGCGGCGCGAGCGCGCGTATCGCGGGGCGCGGCCGCTGCCGGACATGCGGGGGAAAATCGGAATCCTGGTGGATGACGGACTGGCGACAGGTGCGACGATGCGCGCCGCGGCAGAGGCGCTGCGGCGCCTCGGGCCGGCGAAGGTGGTCGTGGCGGTTCCGGTGGCGGCGCCGCAGACGTGCGAAGAATTGCGGCATGAGGTTGACGAGATCGTCTGCGCGTACACGCCTGAGCCGTTTTCCGCGGTGGGCGCATGGTACGACGATTTTTCGCCGACGAGCGATGAGGAAGTGCGCGATCTCCTCGCGCAGGCGCGCCGGCGGGAACGGGTGAGCGAAACCAGGCATACGGTCGCATGATCGGAGGAACAACCCATGATCGCAAACAAAGACCAGGAACTGACCGACCAACTGAAGCGGACGGCGGTGCGGATGAACCAGCCGCAAGATGCTTACGGCCCCCTACTCGAATTGATCGGCGATGCGCGTTTCGTCCTGATCGGTGAAGCCAGCCACGGGACGCATGAGTTCTACGCAATGCGTGCGGCACTCACGCAGCGATTGATCGAGGAACGAGGATTTAACGCTGTGATCGTCGAGGCGGATTGGCCGGATGCGTATCGCGTGAACCGGTACGTGCGGGGAATTCAGGACGATGCGCAGGACGAGGTGGAAGCGCTCGCGGGTTTCGTGCGATTTCCGCAGTGGATGTGGCGGAACCGGGTGGTGGTGGATTTCGTGCGCTGGCTGAAGGAGTTCAACGCGCGCAAGGCTGCCGATCGGTCACAGTGCGGATTTTACGGGATGGATTTGTACAGCCTGCACGGCTCGATCGAAGCGGTGCTGGCTTACCTCGATCAGGTTGATCCCGAAGCCGCGAGGCGGGCGCGATATCGGTATTCGTGCTTTGAAGATTTTGGCGAGGACCCGCAGGCGTACGGTTATGCGGCGAGGTTTGACCTGGGACGATCGTGTCAGGAGGAAGTGGTGCGCCAACTCGTGGAGCTTCTGCAGCACGCTGCGGATTACGCGCATCGCGACGGGCGCGTGGCGGAGGATGAATACTTTTACGCCGAGCAGAACGCGCGGCTGATCCGCGACGCCGAGGAATATTATCGCCAGATGTTCGCAGACGGGGTCTCCACGTGGAACCTGCGCGACCGGCACATGGTCGATACGATCGAGGCGCTGGTGAAGTACCTGGACCAGCACGTGGGGCATACGCGAGTGGTGGTCTGGGCGCACAACTCGCACCTGGGGGACGCGCGGGCGACGGAGATGGGGCAGGGCGGCGAGCTGAACGTCGGGCAACTCTGCCGCGAGCGCTGGGGCGGGGAAGTCGTGAACATCGGGTTCTCAACGTACAGCGGCACGGTCACGGCGGCGGACAATTGGAATGAGGCGGCGCAGCTCAAGCGGGTGCGCCCGGGGCTGCCGGGAAGTTATGAGGCGATGTTTCACGATGTCGGGTTCGACCTGATGCTGCCGCTGCGGGAATTGACCGGCGAGATTGCGGTCGAGCTTGGGCGGCCGCGGCTGCAGCGGGCGATTGGCGTGATCTATCGTCCGCAGACGGAGCGGTTGAGTCATTATTTTAATGCGCGGCTGGCGGCGCAGTTCGACGCGATGATTCATATCGATCAGACGCGCGCGGTCGAGCCGCTGGAGCGGACACCGGCTTGGACGCCGGAGCGGGAATTTGAAACGTATCCGACGGGGGTTTGACGGATTCGCGCGAGGTGCTGTATGGCGTCAATGATTCATGCTTCGGGTTACACGGCGGTTCAGGTGCCGGTCGATGACGTACTGCTCGATGGCGATCTGGTGGTGCCGGCGAACGCGTTTGGCGTGGTGCTGTTCGCGCACGGAAGCGGGAGCAGCCGCCACAGCCGGCGGAACCAGTTCGTGGCGCGCGTGCTCCAGGGGGCTGGGATGGCGACGCTCTTGATGGACCTGTTGACGCGCGAGGAGGAGGCGATCGATATCGAGACGGCGCACCTGCGATTTGACATCGACATGCTGGCGCGGCGGCTGGTGGAGGCGAGCCGGTTCGTGGTGAACCATCCGCGCACGCTTAACCTGCCGGTGGGGCTGTTCGGCGCCAGCACGGGCGGCGCGGCGGCGCTGGTGGCTGCGGCGCACGCGCCGCACCAGGTGGCGGCGGTGGTTTCGCGTGGCGGGCGACCTGACCTGGCGGGAGACGCGCTGCCACTGGTAAAGGCGCCGACGCTGCTGATCGTCGGTGGTGAGGACGGCGTGGTGATCGACCTGAACCGGCAGGCATACGCGCAGCTACGGTGTGAGAAGCGGCTGGAGATCGTGCCGGGCGCGGGACATTTATTTGAAGAGCCAGGCGCGCTCGAGCAGGTTGCAGTGCTGGCGCGCGAGTGGTTTGAGGTGCATCTTCGCAGCGGCAAGGGTGGCGTGATGTTTTCCGATGCGGGGGTGATTGATGGGCATGAGGAGCGGCGTTTGACGCGATAATACGGCCACAAAGGTGCAGACAGCGCCAAGGAGCGTTCACCGCGGCGTTGGGATTTGATCCAGCACCGTCTTGAGCACGCGCGACGTCGTGTCGGCGTCGCCGTTGTGGAGGTAGCTTTTGCTGATCACGCGGTGGGCGCAGACGGGGATGACGAGTTGCTTGACGTCGTCGGGGATGACGTAATCGCGGCCGTGGAGGACGGCGCTGGCTTGGCTGGCGGCGGTGAGGGCGAGCGAGCCGCGCGGGCTGATGCCCAGGTGCAACTGGTCGTGGTTGCGCGTGGCCTCGGCGATGTCGATGATGTAGTCGAGAATGCTGGCGTCGATACGGATGTTGGGGACGTGATCCTGCATGGCCACGACTTCTTCGGCGGTGGTCACGGGCTGCAGATCTTCGAGGCGCGTTCGGCCGGGCTGGAGCGAGAGGATGCGATGCTCGCTGGCGCGATCGGGGTAGCCTAGGTTGACGCGGAGGATGAAGCGGTCGAGCTGGTTTTCCGGGAGGTAATAGGTGCCTTCGAACTCGAAGGGATTCTGCGTGGCGACGACCATGAACGGCCGCTTGAGTGGGTAGGTCTGGTTATCGACCGAGATCGTTTCCTCGGCCATGGCTTCGAGCAGGGCGGACTGGGTGCGCGGGGTGGTGCGGTTGATCTCGTCGGCGAGGACGATGTTGGCGAAGATGGGGCCGGGCTTGAAGTCGAAGTTGTGCGTGTCGTTGTTGTAGACGCTGACGCCGAGCACGTCGCTGGGCAGGAGGTCGGGCGTGAGCTGGACGCGGGAGAATTTGCAGGCGATCGAGCGTGCGAGGGCGCGGGCGAGGACGGTCTTGCCGACGCCGGGGACGTCTTCGATCAGGACGTGGCCGCGTGCGAGCAGTCCGATGAGAAGCTGATCGACCCCTTTGGTGTGGCCGAAGAAGACGGACGCGATGTTCGCGCGGAGGCGATCGAAAAGCGGATCGGGCACAACTTCCTCGCAAAATCCTCGTCGTCGTCGGCCGCCGCGCCAATCATCGGCGCGGCTCGTGTTAGTGATCTTAGCGGGTTGGCGGGGGATGGAAAGGGGGCGGGGGCGCGTCAGCCGGTGTGACACGGATCCGTCACTTGTGGTGCAGCCTTTCAGGCTGCTGCTGCAGGCTGGAAAGCCAGCACCACAATTCGTCAACCGGGGTCGTAGAGAGCGTTGTCGTCGGAGAGAAAACCCGTGGCCGGCGCGATCTTCGGGATCTCGGATGGCGTGGTGTTGAGGAAGCGGTCAGGCCAGGTTTCGGCGTGACCATCGACGAAGGCGATGTTCGTCCGCTTGCGATGGCGGTATCCCTGCGTGCCGGCGGCGCGGTCGGTGAAGGAGGCGTCGCCGGGGTTGGGAAACGGGGCGCGCATGAATTTGTCAGCGCCCGAGGCGTATTGGCCGTCACCGAAAAGGGCGCAGGTGCTGGCCTTCCGGACTTGCGCGGCCTTCATTGGGGCGACGATGGATTCGGATTGGCCGTGGCCGATGAAACTGGTGTTGTAGTTGTAGCCGGTGAAGGGATCGCCGGTGGTGTTCGAGCGGCCGTCGAAGCTGGGGCATTGCTGCACCTGGAGGTTCGTGCCGCCCTGCCAGAGCAGACCGGGCTCGATGGTGGTGGTGCTGGTGGAGGTATCGCGAACGGACGTGAAATCCCACGCGCTGCTGATGACCAGCGGCGGTCGGCTTTCGAACCAGTAGGCGATCGGAAAATATCCGCCGTTGGCGTTGGTGTAGGCGGTCGCGGCGGTGGCGAGCTGGCGGAGGTTGGAGAGACAAGCGACGGTCTTGGCGCTCTCGCGCGCCACGCTCAGGGCGGGCAACAGTAGCGCGATGAGCAGCGCGATGATGCCGATCACCACCAGCAGCTCCACCAGCGTAAAGCCACGGGCACGGGGCACCGCAGATTGTTGCTTGCTCATATAGGAATCCCACGCGGACGGAACCCGCGCGACCACGGTTCGCGGCTGGTGCCAGTCGGCATCCACAGAATCGCCGGCCCACGATG
>JAQGHM010000224.1 GCA_028291615.1 Phycisphaerales bacterium
GCGCCCGATGCGCCGCCCAGCGGCCGATGATCCCCGCCTTGGACGAATGCGTATGCGCCACGTCCGGCTTGATCTCCTGGAACCGCCGCACCAGCGTCTTGTACGTTCGCCAATCCTTGAGCGGCAGGATCGCCCGCCGCATTTCGTCGATGACCTCGACTCGATAACCGTACCCCTTCGCCCGCGCCATCAGCGACCCCTCCGGCCCTAGCGCGGGGCCTGTGATCAGCGTCACCTCGTGCCCCAGGTCGTGTTGCCCCTCGCACGACAGCAGCGTGTTCTCCTGAGCCCCGCCGACGATCAGGCGGGTGATAACGTGGACGATCTTCATAGCCGCTTCGCGAACACTGCGCGAGCGGCTGATGATGATATCAGGCCATCGCCCCGCGGTCGCGGGCCCTCGCAAATCGCCGCCGTCGCAAGAACATCAACCCCGTTGGACCGATTATCCATAGCGCACCGGGTTCCGGTACGCCGACCGGGTCCGCCCCGGCCAGGTCCGCGGTCAGACCATAGTTGCTAAAGAGCAGTTTGAAATCAGCGATGTCCACCTTGCCGTCGTAATTGAAGTCCCCGCCGCTCCAGGTCTGTCCGGTCAACCCGAACCCGCGCTCGAACCGTTGGAAATCTCCGAAGCCGACCTCACCATCGAGGTCGGCGTCGCCCAGTCGCGTGAGGCGAACCAGCACGCTCGTCGCATCGACGGTCTGTCCGCCGAACGTCGCGTTCTGCGCGCCGGCGATGCGGAGCACGTCCGCCGCTTCGGCGTAACCGACACCCATCGCCGGGTTCGCCGCCGCGACGCTGCTGACGATCCCGCCTGCCTGCCAGTGCGCGCCCGCGACGTTGAAGCCGCTCTTGATCATCGCCGCGATGTCCGCGAGAGACGAGGCCGAACCGTCGTAATCGACCACCAGTCGATTGTTCCCCAGATCCAATTGTCCGCCGCCGGTTGCGCTCAACGACCGCACGATCAGCATGCCCGCCGTCACCCGAGCGCTTCCGCCGGCGTTTACCTGCAAGGCATCGACGCGACTGACTGGTGCTGCGAACTCCACCGCCGCCCCGGCGGAGCCGCCGGCGATAACACTCAACGTCGCTGCCGGCGTCGGTGCGACCGTAATGTTTCCGTCCGCCCCGCGCGTGAAGTTCCCAGCGTACCATCCCGCGCCCGGATCGGTGTTGAAGCGCACGCCGCCCCCCTGCACCAGCAGTTTGCTGCCGGCGACGTACCCTTGAGCTGCGGACAAGTTCAACCATCCTGCCCCCTGCTTGGTCACCATCACGGCTGCGACCGGCATTTGAAACTGGCCATCGAATTTTTTCGCCACTGAACCGATATGGGTCAGGTCGTGATCCGCTTGAATGGTGGCCGATGCGTTGAACGTGACCGCGCCGTCGAATTGCTGATCCGCCGTCGCTACCGTCCATCGCGTGCCGTTGGTTCCCGAGAAGGTCAGATTGCCAGCTCGATGCGTTCCGCCGAAGCTGTCCTTTTTGATGACGACGGGAAGCGACTGCGTCGCCCGGGTGACCAGCGTCGCGTCGCGAGCCTCCAGCGAGGAGAAGCCGTCTGCCACGGTCCCGCTGGCCGTGTGGTCCGCGACAAATGCGGCATCCAGTTCGAACGTGTTGGCTGCGCCGTTGCCGATGGCGATGAATGGCCGCACACCCGTCACGTCCGCCGTGGTTGTGTTCAGTCGCGCCGCGGGGCCGGCGACGAACGTCGCGCCGTCGCGAAGGACCACCGTGCTGGTGGCGTTGGCCCCGCCGCCAGCCCAGGGGCCGTTGTACGTAACCTTTGTTGCCGCCCCGACCGCGATAATCGGCCGCCCCGCCGCTGCGTCGTCCGCCATCACCGGATTGGTGATCGTCTGCGGCGCGCCGTTGGCGAAGATCAGGCCTGAGGTGAACAACTCCGGCGCTTGCGTCCCCGGCCCAAACGTCAACGTTCCGCCGCCGGTGAAGGTTCCTTTCACCATCACCGCAGAGTCGTTGATCCGCAGTGCGCCGGCGAGGCTCAGGTTGCGAATCGAAACGTAGTTGCGGTGATCGCCGTTGACCGTCAGCTTGCCGCCTGCGGCGAGCGAAAGGTCGCCCAAGCTGTGAAATCCGCCGGTAATACCCGCGACGGTGAGGCGGTCGATGTCCATGATCGAGTCGCCCGTGACGGTCACGTCGCTCTGGAAGGCATTCGTCTGATCGCCGCGCAGCGAGAGGCCGCCGCCCGAGAGTGTGATCGGCCGGCCGTTCAACGCGCCCGCGTTTTGAAGGACCAATGCACCCACCGCGACGTTCATCGCGCCGGCGAAGGCGGTGTTGGCGACGGAGATCGTCAGCGATTGTGCGCCCAATTTTGTCAGCGTCCCTACCCCACTGAGTTGGCCGGCGGTATTGAACGTCATTCCCGCCGTCGGCAGGTCGATGCGCCCCCCGTCGGCGTCGATGATGAGGGTTCGCGCCGCGCTCAGTGTCAGTGCTGCAGCGCCGCCGTACCGCAGGCCGCCGCCCGACAATTCGATCGGATGCGCCGTAACTCCCAGTTGCGGTTCGGTCGAGAACGACACCGCGCCGCCGAGGATCGTCACGTTGGCGCGGATCGTGTTGGCGGCGAGCAGCGTGACCGTTCCCGCGCCCGATTTGATCAACCCAGCCAGAGTCGAGAGCGGCGCGACGATGCTCGCGTCCACGTTCGCCACGATCGAGCCTGAGTTCAAGGTCAGCACCGGTGACGACGCGCCGCCGATCGTGTAGCCGGCGGCGTCGAACCGCAATCCGTCGGCGGTGATCGGCACCGCCAGTTGCACCACGCCCCCCGGCGTGCCGCTGAAGAGGGCGGTGTCGCCGCGCGCGTTGAACCATGGTCCGGAGACGCCGGCGTTGTCCCAGTTGGACGAGCTGGTGTTCCATGTCCCGTTCCCCCCCTGAATGCCCGCGACTGACGGATTGGCGTCCCACACCACCGCGACCCCCGCGCGAATCCACTGTGGCCACAATGCGATCACCACCGCCCCTGCGGCAGCCGACAACATCGCCCGATGACCCGCGCGTCCCTTCAGAAGCTCCTCCCGATGAGGCGGATTCTGGCTTCAGCATCAGCGTGGCGTCAAGGAATTTCCGTTTCCATGTCATCCTCGCCCGCCCCTTCGGAGAATCGTACCCACTGCAAATACAGCCCTTGCGGCGGCGCCGTGCCGCCTGCCGCACGTCGGTCCGCCGCGGCCAGCATCGCCGTCATTTCCTCCGGTTTGTATTTTCCGAGGCCCACCTCCACCAAGGTCCCGGCGATGATCCTGACCATGTTCCAGAGGAATCCGCGTCCTTCAACGCCGATGACGATTCGCGGGCCGCGCTGGCGCACTTCGCAGGAGAGCACGGTTCGCACGGTGGTCACGCGCTTGTGGCCCGGACGGGCGAAGCTGGCGAAGTCGTGCTCGCCGACGAGCAGCGCCGCCGCCGCGGACATGGCCGCGACGTCAAGCTCCTTGCGGCGGTGCCAGGAGAGGTCAGCGAAGAAGGCCGACCGGTCCGGCGCGTTCCAGATGAGATACTGATATCGCTTGCGCACGGCGGAGAGAATCGCATTGAAGGAAGAATCGACCGGGGCAATTGATCGGATCAACATGTCCTCGGGCAACTGCGCGTTCACCGCCTGACGGATGCCTTCGCGGGGGATCTGTATTTTGTCGGTATCGAAGTGCGCGACCTGCCCCTTGGCGTGAACACCCGAATCGGTGCGGCTGGAGCCCACGAGAATGACGGGATGGCCTACGACTTTGCCGATCTCGCGGGCGATGATTTCCTGAACGGTGGGAATGCCATGCCCCTCCTTCGGCCAGGGGCCCTTCCACGTGAGCGGGTTGGGCAACTGGAACTGCCAGCCATGATAGTGCGTGCCGCGGTAGGCGATGGTGAGCATGTAGCGCTGGATCGGTGGCATCGGGGGGATTTGTATACTCGATCGGGTATAATCGGGGTATGGCAGATGAGCCGAAGGACCCGAACGAGCTGGATGACTTCCCGCCGACGGATGAAACGGGGGACGTTGACCTGAGCCTGCTCGATTCGACGCTGAGACTGACCCCGGCACAAAGGGCGGAGCGACATTACCATGCTCGCCTGTTTGCCCAGCGCTTGCGGCGCCTGGCCAGGGAGCGATATGGATCCACTCTTGACGATCTTGAAGCGACTGCTTGATCAGAAAGTTGAGTTGGTGATCGTCGGCGGGATGGCGGCGATGTACCACGGCTCGACGGTGGTGACGCAGGATATCGACTTCTGCGTCCCGTTCGACGTGCCGACGATGGCGGGGATCATCGAAGCGCTGCGGCCGATCCGGCCGACGTTTCGCATGCGGCCGGACCGGATGCCGATGTACGACGATCCCGCGCGGCTGGCGGGATTGAACCTTCTCGCCATCGAAACCGAATCGGGCGTTGTGGACTTTCTCAAAGAGGTATCCGGCGTCGGCATGTTTCCGGAAGCGGCGGCGCAATCCGAACCGATTGAGGTCGCCGAGGGCGTCGTGTGCCGCGTCCTTACGCTGGAAGCGCTGATCAATGCCAAGCGCGCGGCAGGACGGCCCAAAGACCGGCTTGCGGTGACGGTTCTCGAATCCCTGCGAGGAAAACTTCGTCAACTGAACCTCCCCTTTGACGAGCCTCAGCCTAAAACACCCGATTCAGATCGATCTCCAAACCCGCCCGTTTGAGTTGGCGGGCTAAGTGGAGTTGCCAGCCGTCGGCGGGGTCCAGGGGGATGTGGAGGAGGCCGTGTTCGTCCACGCTTAGTTTGTCGTCGGTGGCGCTTAGGACGAAGACGCGCTTTAGGCCTAAACGGCCTACGCAGTAGCCTAGTTCGAAGGGTTTGGGGGGGTTTTCGGCTCGGCTTAGGATGAGGCCGAAGTCGAGGTGGGAGTGCTGGTCGAGTTGGGCGGCGATGGTGGCGTCGGGTTGGGCGTCCTGGGCGATCTCGGCGATGTCGAATCCGAGTTTGGTGCAGAATTCTCGGACGGCGGTCTGGGCGCGGGGGTCGTGCTGGTAGACGACGAAGACACCGGAGCGCGGCCGGGCCGCCGGTGCCGCCGCGGAGGCCGGGGCGGCGGCGGGCGGCGGAGTGGTGGCCGCTTCGAAGAAATCGGGATTGGCTGCGGCTGCGGGAGAGCTTAAGGGTTTGGCGACTTCTTCGGGCAGTTCCTGGATGCGCTTCCAGACGGTGTGGAGCTTGCGCAGGCGCTGGTCCATCTCGTCGTAGAAATGTTCGATGAAGAGGTTCAAGTCGGCGTACTCGGGAAGGACCTTGCCGTGCCAGGCCTGGCACTCGTCGGCGACTGCGCCAGTGTTGTAGATGCCCTTGAGCATGCGCATGACGCCGGTGGTCCACTCGCCCTTGGCTTCGCGGGCGCGTTCGAGGTCGGGGACGTAGCGGATCTTGGCGCGCTTGATCTCGAGGCCGCGCTCGATCTGGGTCTTGATGAGGCGGAGGGCCTCGTTGCGAGCGACGACGAGCTTGGCACTGGCGACGGCGGCCGCGGAGGCCTGGGGCGGGGCTTGGAGTTCCACAGACATAGGGATGGTCCTCTCTTGCTTTTGATGTGCAATAAGTTGGGGGCGATGGCAAACGGGCGCAAGATTGGGAAGGTTTGCGGGATTTGCGGGATGGAGAGGCAAAGGTGGCTTCGTTTTGCGCCGGCGCGCGAGAATGTGGCTTTTTGTGGCGCGGTGTGGCGCGGTGTGGCGCTGCGCGGGGGGTTGGAAAATCCGTGGGTTCGTTTTGCACTTTTCGTGATGGAGCGCGGTGGGTTCGTTTTGCGCGTTTTCAGGGGGCGGGGCCGATGGCGCGCTTTGGCGGGTGATGGCAGGTATTGGCGCGCGTTGGCCGGTGTTGGCACTTGTGCGGGTGGTCGGGATGTCGGTGCGCATGTTGGGCCTCCCTATTACTGGCGGCGGTGCGCGGCTGGGACCTCGCTTGCGCAGCAGGCGGGGGAAATGCGCGTTTTTGGAATGGAATTGGGGGAAGAATTTTTGTTTTTGCGGAATGGGGGAGGTGCGCGCGGCGCTCAGGGCGCGTTTTGTGCGGTTTTTGGGTCGGTGAAGAGGGCGGAGAAGGGGATGATGGTTGATTTTTCGTCTGTGCCGGGAGGCGTCCATTGGAGGCTGATTTTGGAGGCGCCGCCGGTGTTGATCAGCTCGATGACGATCGGCTGGGGCTTGCCGGTGAGTTCGACCTGGACGTTGTGGCTTGCGGTTTTGGTCCAACTGCTAACGAGCGGATTGTCGTCGATCCATAGGCGTGCGCCGTCGTCGTGAATGAGGATGATGTGATACTTTCCGGGCTTGGGGGCCTTGAGGAAGCCTTTCCAGCGTACGCTGAAATTTTCCTGGACGCCGGCGGGGCGCGTATCCTGCCATAGGAAATCGACCTGTGGATCGGTGCGTGCGAAGACGCTGCGTTTTAAGTCGCCGTCGAAGTACTCGGCGGCGAGGCCGAAGCCCTTGAGCGGTGTGATCGGTTTGCCGGCGAGGCGGGCAGCGGCGGCTTTGTCGGTGAAGAGTGCTTCGGGGGGGATGGCGGCTTCGCCCTTGCTGCCGATGAGCGCCCAGTGGAGATCCATGTGGCCGGGCCCTCCGGTGTTACAGAATTCGACGCGGATGGGTTGAGGCTTGCCGGTGAGTTTCACGATGCCGTCGGCGCGACCTTTGCCTTCCTTCCAGTCATCGATGAGGTCCTGATCGTCGATGGAGACGCGGCACCAGTCATCGTATTGCGCGATGATGTTGTAGGTGCCTGGCTGAGGGGCGACGATGAAGCCGGTCCAGCGCACCGCGAAGGCGTCGCCGTGGAGGCCTTCGACCGGGGCGGAACGACTCCAATAGAAACTGATGCGGGCGTCGGTGCGCTCGCCGATCTTGTTATCGAACTTTTTGCCTTGGAAGTATTCGGCGTGGAGGCCGCGGCCGTCGTTGGCTTGTCGCCAGAGGGCGACGGTGGTGCGGACGTCAAGTTGGCTGGTGAGTTCGGCTCCGCGGGAGGGGGGGAGGTTGATGGTTAGACCCTTGGCCTTGCGAAGGGCGTCGAGGGCGGGGGGGAACTTGGCCTGGTTCATCAGGGTTTCGGATAACTGGACGTATGCCTGGATGAGTTTTTCAGCGATGGCGGGGCGATCGGCGGGTTTGGCGGTTTTAAGGGCTTCGGTTTGAGTGGCGATTGCGGATTGCAGGTCGGCGGGGTCGGCGGCTTGGGCGTGGCGGGGGATTAGGATGCAGGCGAGCGCGATGAGGCATAGTCGTGCTGAAGGGGAGAAGAACTTTTTGTGAGTTCGATGCATGGACTTATCCCGCCTGTTGTTCACGGCCGTTTGAGGTGGTGTTGGGATTATGAGGAGGGGTGGGGGGGAAGACAAGGTAAAAGCGTGTTGGGTTTGGGGCCTTTCTCGAACGGCGATGTTTGGTTTCTCGAAATGCCGCCGCAAAGTCGCAAAGAGCGCAAAGAAGATGGGGGAGTCTTTGGAAGTTGCTCGTCATTCTCCGGCGCTGCTGGCACGGGCGGGACGCCCGTGATACGGGGCGAAGGAGTGGTATCCGGACGGGCGCGATGGTCACTGGCCGTTGCCGTTGCGCTTTGATTTTAGTTGCTGTCTGGCGTCGGCGTAGAGTTCGGATTGGGTGCGTTTTAGGAGGAGGGAGACGTCGCGGTCGGAGAGGCCTAGGTGTTCGCCGGCGGCTTCTAATAGGGATTGTTCTTCTCTGGAGATTTTGCCGTCGGCGAGGGCGGCTCTGGCCATGGCCTTTAGGGTGGCTCTTGCCTCGGTTTCGTCGGCGGGGAGGGGGACGTCGAGGGTGTTAGCCTGGGCTGCGCCGATCAGTTGGTTGAGGCGGTCGGCGGGGATGCGGTATTGGGCGGCGTAGGATTCGAGCATCTCGCGTTCCTTGTCGTCGAGGTGGCCGTCGGCGAGGGTCATTTTGACCATCCAGGCTAGGGTGGTGGCGGGGGATTGGGGGGCGGGTTGGTTGTTATCTATTTCGTCGCCGTTTTCGTTGGAAATCCCTGCGGGTGCGGCGGGGGCGCTTCGGCGCATGTCGCTTAGGAGTTCGAGGGCTTTGGGGCTGTTTAGGCTGGTGGCGTCTTGCAGGGCCCACGATTGGTGGCCGTCGTTCAGGGTTGCGCCGCAGAATTCGCAGACGCCTGATGCGCCGCCGCCTTCGGGGGCGCCGCAGGTGGGGCAGTGGGCGGAGGAGATGGCTTCGTCGGTATCGGTTTTTGCGTTGGGTTTGCGGGCTAAGACTAAGAGGAGGTGGGAGACTGAGGATTGTTCGTGTCGTTGGATTTTTCCGGTGGCGTCGGCGGTGAAGCGGGTGCCGGACCAGCGGATTTCTAAGAGGGCGCGGTCGAAGAGATCCACAGGGGAAGAATCCGGGGCGGCGCTTTGGGCGCTGGCGCTTCCGGCGCTCTGCCCCGGCGTGGGTGGGGGGGCGAGGATGATTCCTAGTGTGTCTACGGAACCTACTGCGCGGTCGCCTTGCCAGACGCGCTCGCCCTTGGGGCCTTTTCGCGCGGTTAGGTCGGCTTGATATCGCTCTAAGAAATCGGGGAGGGCGGCTTTGGTCAGGGGTTTGGTGTTGGCTAGGCGCTCGGCGGTGGCTAGGCGCCAGAAGATTACTGAGGCTCGGTCTTCCAAGGCTTGTAGGTTGAAGCCGGGATCTAGCTGCATCAGCGCGTCGATGCCGGGGAGGGCGCGTTGTTGGCCGCCGGGTTGCCATTCGCAGTCCTGGGTGATTTCCGCCAGCACCCAGTCGTATTGGCCGCTGCGGAGGATTGCGCCGCAGTATTGGCAGTTGGCGTTTTGATTGAGCTCGATGGCCCCGCCGCAGTTGGGGCAGTTGCCTTCGATGAGGCCGGGCTTGGCGGGATCGGCGTTGGTTTTTGCGCCGCGGCGGCGGAGGAAGGTCCAGATCTCTACGAACGGCACGGACGTGGTCGAGCCTGAGAGGCGTTGGCCGTCTTTCAGGGAGACCATGGAATCGGTGGCGGCGGCTTCGATGCGGATGTTCAGGACGTCGAAGAGGGTGTCGGCATAGCCGCCGGCGGTCTCGACGTCTTCGATGTCGAGATCGTCCATCTGGTTGCGGAGGCCCTGGGCGCGTTGTTCGTCGAACTGGAGGGTGAAGCGTTCGTAGACGCCGTCGGAGATGAAGGGGCGGACTGCGGCGAGGTTTTGTCCGCACCAGGCTTGCTGGATTTTCGTAAACGCGACACGGACACGGGCGAGGAAGGCGTCCTGGTCGAAGGCGGGATCGGTCTGGCGGAGGGCGGCGAGGAGTGCGGATTGTTCCTGCTCGTCGGCGAGCGCGCCGCCGCGGCGGATGACGGAGGCGGTGTAAGAGCTGGAGCCGGTGCGATAGACGTAGAAGATGCCGCCGGCGACGACGATGAGGATGGGGATGCCGACCTTGGGGTAGACGAAGCAGAAGCGGAGGATTTGGAAGATGAGGTAGATCGCGCCGCCGCCATCACCACCGCCGCCGCCGGAGTGGGAGCCGGAGGAGTGGGAGCCACCGGAGTAGCTTTGTCCGCCACCGGCGCGGGCGAAGCAGAGTGCGGCGGGGATGGCGAGGAGGATGAGGAAGAGGAGGAGTTGAGTGAGGCGGCGGAGGCGCGTGGGTGGGGGCATGGTTCGTCCTTCCTTTGCGCCGAAATATTAACGGAGGGATGGGGGGGCGTATATGCGAAGGCGGCGGGCGCGGGGTTTTTGGCTCGTGGGGGATTAACGGACAGTGTATTGTGGTGGCCAAGTCGAAAGGCACGGCTTTGTTGACGATCCGGCATCATCTCGCGCTCGATCGAAGAGCAGGAATAATCGCATGCGTTTATCAACCACGTTGCTCGCGCTGCTCACCATTTTTGGGACCACCGGGTGCGCTTCCCCGCCTGCGCGTATGAGTAGCGCGACGACGCGGCCGGTCGTAATGGATGACGGTTTTAATCCGGGAATGACGTGGATCTCGCCCGACGATCTGGATCCGGATTTTCGGGCGGCGAATGAACCTTTTGAGGCGGTGATCAAACGGCTTGGGGACGACGTGCTGGCGAACTTTCGGTTCGATAAAAATGCGCTGGAGGCGGCGGGCGTGCAGTTGGACGTACCGGTGAGCGTATACGTGCCGAATGCGAAGACGTCGTCGGCGCTTGACGCGATTCTCAAGAGCGCGTCGGAACGGACGCCGGGCAAGCCTCAACTGGCGTATACGCTTGGCGGGCGCAACGCGCTGCTGATCACGACTCGGGCCGACGTTTTGGCAAACCACACGTTCACGCGGCAATACGCGATGGCGGAATTCCTAATTGAACCGGAGAATGATGAGCACGGGCGGACGTTGATCCTGCTGATCAAAGAAACGGTCGATCCTCCTTCGTGGGAGATGAGCGGGTCGAAGTGTGCGATCAGCGCATCGAAGGGAGTGATGACGGTGACTCAAACGCACGAGAACTTGAAACAGGTGGAGCAGATCATGGAGGACCTTAACGCGACGTACGCGAACGATATGTTGGAGCGTCGCCTGCACTATCACGGAAGGTGGGTGAAGAAGCATTGAGGCGCCTACGACATCTGGAATGTTCTTCATCGCAAAGCGTTACTTCGCGGGGTTTTCTTTGAAGAATTTTACGATGAGCGCGGGGGCCTCGGCGGGGAATTTGTGGGTGCCGGGGTAGATGATGGAGACGAAGGGAGTTGCGGTTTTGGAGGGGTAGAGGGTGCCGACGAGTGTGCCGGACTTGGCCCAGGGCTGGCCTTGCGTGGCGCAGTCGTTTAGCTGGCGGACGGAATCCATCATGCGCTTTTGGATGGCAAAGGGGACGAGTTCATCTTGTTCGCCAGCGACGTGGAGGGCGGGCTTGGGCTTAGCGCCTTTGAGTCCGCCGATGGCAATGCCGGCGGAGGGGGCGACGGCGGCGAAGGTGTCGCCGCGGGCGGACCAGAGGAGGTAGGTGAAGAGGCCGCCGTTGGAATGGCCGGTGCAGTAGATGCGCTTGGGGTCTACCTTGTAGTCTTTTTTGAGATCGGCGAGGAGGGCGTCGAAGAACTTGAGGTCGCGGTCCTGGTGATCGCCGGCGAGGCGTTGCCAGCCGGGGAGTTTGCCGTCGGGGTCGGTCTTACCGGGGGTGGGGAGGCCTTGCATGTAGACGACGATCGATTCGGGCCAGAGGGTGTGATAGGCGAAGGTGCGGGCGGCGGATTGCATGGTGCCGCCGTGGCCGTGAAAGGCGAAGATGAGGGGGGCTTCGGTTTTAGTGGCGGTGGGAGGGAGGTAGAGGAGGGCTTTGCGCGGCGTGCCTTCGATGTTCCATTGCTTTTCGATGGGCGGTGGTGGGGGCGCGGGGTCTGCGCCTTGTGATTTCGATGCGAAGCAGGTCAGGAAGAGGAGGATGAGGATTGGGGAGATACGAGGGGTCATCGTGCGCTCCTTGTCTTGTGGGATGGTAACAGAGAAGGAGGTTGATTTGGGCGCGCTAGTGAAGACTCGGTCACTGAAGTGACCAAGCCTTGGGGGCGCATCGTTTTCACCGTGGGTGCGCTAGATTATTTTGGTTCGCGTCCACCGGTGCCGTGGGTTTGACCGGCGACGCCTGTGGTTTCACTGGGGCGGTTCAGGTCCCCGTCGGGGTTGCGGGGTTTTTCGTCGTAGTGCTGACGATCTACCTGCTTAGCGGCCATCTTGTCTCCCAAGGCGGGGGCGACTTTGGCGACGGTGGTGTTGACCTTGGACATCATGCCGACGCGGGTGGCGCGGGTGGGCTTGACCGCGGCGGCGAGAATGGCGTCGGCCACCTGTTGGGGATCGATGGTGGGCGTGGGGAGCTTGGGTTCCTTGTCCTGGTAGTTTCGCGCATGCTGGGGGAAGGGTGTGTCGACGGCTGTTGGCTGGATGAGCGTGATGGATACGGGGGCTTTATCTACCTCTTCGATTTCGACGCGGCGGGAATCGGTGAAGCCTTTGACGGCGTGTTTGGAAGCGGCGTACATGCCGAGGAGCGGGACGACGGCTTCGGAGACTTCGCTGCCGAGGTTGATGAGCGCGCCGCCGTTGGATCTTAAGTGAGGGAGCGCGGCGAGTGAGCCGTTGACGACGCCCCAGAAGTTAGTTTCGAAGAGCTTGCGGTTGTCGGCATCGCTGACCTGATCGAGGCGGCCGTAGATGGCGACGCCGGCGTTGTTGATCCAGGTGTCGATGCGGCCGAAGCGGGCGATGGCGGCTTGGGCAACGGCGTCGACTTGTTGCCGGTCGGCGACGTCGCAGGGGACGAAGATGGCCTCGACGCCGTTGGTGTTGAGGCGGGCGACGAGGTCGTTCATCGTTTGTTCGCTACGGGCGGCGAGGACGAGCTTGGCGCCTCGTTTGGCGGCGGATTCGGTGGTGGCGAGGCCGATGCCGCTGGAAGCGCCGGTGATGACAATGACTTGCTGGTTGAGGGGCTTTAGTTTGAGACTCATGGGGTTCTCCGTTGGTTTATGTCCTGACTACAGCGCTGGGGGTTGTTGCCGGAAGGGCGAACTTGTGGCGCGTGTTTCAAATCCGGCATTGGCGTCGCTTCAATATCCCGTTGTACGGACCGTCGCGCTCGATGAAAACTAGCAAAAAGCCTTACCGGACGATTTGCGCGTCGAGGTATTGTTGAGTCATGCGAGTACTTGAAGCCTCAGGTTATTCCTGATTGCGGGCGTGCCATGCAGCGCGATACATGGGGGTTGGTTGAATACACATTTCAGTGAAGGGAACGTTCACCTGATGAAAGCCAGCCGCCCGACCCTGCGCGTGTTAATCGTTGATGACGATGACGATCATCGACAGATGCTGGAACATATCCTGGGGCTCCATGGGTACGCGGTCGCCGCGGCGGGGTCTTGCGCGCAGGCTAGAGCGCGGGCGGCGGCGGGGGCGCTCGACATGGTGATCTGCGACATCGGCCTGCCCGATGGTGACGCGGTGGAGCTGATGCGGGAGCTGCGCCGCAATTATCTCGTGACGACGATCGGGCTTACCACTCACGCGAATCCGCGGGACATTGCCCGCTGCGGGAAGGCGGGGGTTCATGCGCTGCTGGGCAAACCGGTCGCCGTTAATGAACTTATCCATATGATCCAGCGGCTGATGATCCCACCCGACATGGCCGGCGGGCGCGGCCGGTTGGTTCTATCCCATGGCTTGGGCGAGGCGGTGGCGGCGGGTCAGTTGTTCCTGGACCTTTAAGCGACGCCAGCGGCACGCACCGCCCAATTGCCAATATCCGTTGTCGAACAAGCAGGCATTCCCAGATCCCGGCCGGATCGGATACCCTCCCCGCGAGTCCGCGCAGGGAAGGTTTTTATGCCCGCTCCAGGTTTGCCTACTCGCATTGTGATCCTCGGCGCCGGTTTTGGCGGGGTGTACACCGCGCTGCACCTGCAGCGGTTGTTTCGGAAAGATCCGTCGGTGTACATCACGCTCGTGGATCGGGACAACTATTTCCTGATGACGCCGCTGCTGTTCGAGGCGGGTTCGGGCGTGCTCGAGCCGCGGCACGCGGTGACGCCGATCCGCACGCTGCTGAAGAAGGCGCAGTTCGTCGAGGCGGACGTCGAGCGGATCGATCTGGACGCGCGGATCGTCCATGCGCGGCACTCGCCTGCGGCTAAGGTTTACGCGCTGGCGTACGATTACATCGTCCTCGCGCTGGGGGGCGTGACCAACACCAAGCTCATCCCGGGCGCGGAGAACGCGTTCACGTTCAAGACGCTGTCGGATGCGATCTTTCTCCGCAATCACATCATCGACCTCTTCGAGCAGGCGGAGGTGGAAACCGATCCGGCGCGCAAGCGGCGGCTGCTGACGTTTGTCGCCATCGGCGGGGGGCTGGTCGGGATCGAGCTGATCGGCGAGCTGACCGAGTTCACGCAGAATCTCACGCGCACGTACCATCACATCAATGCGAGCGAGTTGGAGTTTCACCTTGTCGAGGCGGGTCCCAAGCTCATGCCGGAGATGGAGCGCGACCTGGCGGAGTATGCGGGTGAAGTGTTGAAGAAGCGCGGCGTGCGCATCCTGATGAACACGCGCGCGCAGCGGATCGAACCGGGAAGAGTCTACCTTCCCGCTGCGCCGGCGGATGTCGTGGGCGCGCCCGCGGCGAGCTTCATCGAATCGCACACGATCATGCTCGTCGCCGGGGTTACGCCGAGCCCGCTGTTGGCGGATCTGCCGCTGGAGAAGGACAACAAGGGGCGCCTGATCGTGGAATCATCGATGCGCTGCCAGGCGCGCCCGGAAGTCTGGGCTCTGGGCGATTGCGCTCATATTCCCGATCCGGCCGGCAACCCGTATCCCTCGCTGGCGCAGCACGCGCTGCGCGAGGCGCG
Source organism: Phycisphaerales bacterium (assembly GCA_028291615.1). Classification (GTDB taxonomy): domain Bacteria; phylum Planctomycetota; class Phycisphaerae; order Tepidisphaerales; family Tepidisphaeraceae; genus RYN-433. The sequence continues at coordinate 14,393 of JAQGHM010000224.1, forward strand.
GGTACTGGCGCGCAACATTCAGACCGCCCTGCGCACGCCCGGCGCGCCGCTCGAGCCGTTCGTCTACAAGACTCTCGGCATGCTCGCGAGCCTGGGGCATTACAAGGGCGTCGGGCGCGTCTTTAAGTTGAAGATCCGGGGATTCGTGGCGTGGTGGGTCTGGCGGACTTATTATCTGATGCAGATGCCGCGGTGGAATCGGCGGTTCCGAATCATGCTCGATTGGACGGTGGCGCTGCTGTTTCGCGGCGATGTGGCGAAGCTGGATCTGTTCGGGACGCATCATCCGACGATGAACAGAAAGTCGCCGCCACCGCCGGGGCCGCCGAATGAATGAGCCGTCGCAATGGAGCCACTCGCTATGCTCAGCACATTGGCTGATCTTCTCACCCGACCCTTCCGCCACCGGCGCTTGGCGCGCGCGGCGCCGCAGCGTCTGCTGGCGCTGGTCGCGCTACGCCGCCAGATCATCGCCGACGCGCTGCACCTGACCGGCAGCCAAGCCGACGAGGCCGCGTTTGCACTGGAGAATCACCTTCGAGCGCGTCTGAACGAACGTGCGCTCACTGTCGTTGAAAAGCACCTGATCGCGATCGGCCTGATCTCACGGGGCCAGTTCGATGGGTTTGGGCTATTCGAGCAGACGTTGCCGTATCCGCCGCCGCCGATCTCGCTGCATGCACTTCGGCTGCTGTTCCCATTGACGCGACGCGTCCGCAAATCCACCGATCCGCTGGCGATCACCAACTGGGTCCGCGAGAATCGCCGGCGGTTGAAGTGGGATGAGGAGAACGAGCGGTATATCGTGAGATAAAGGCCTGGCGTTTCAGATTTTTCGTCCCGCGCCTTAAACTCCCCGCCATGCCTTCGTCTGACAACCCCCCTGCTCCGCTGGTCGGCATCATCATGGGTTCGAAGTCGGATTGGCCGACGATGAAGGCCGCGGCCGATTTGCTGGCGCAGTTGGAGATTCCGCACGAGTCGCGGGTGGTATCAGCGCATCGAACTCCTGATCTGATGGCCGAGTATGCGAAGTCTGCGGCGGGGCGCGGGCTGCTATGCATTATTGCTGGCGCGGGCGGGGCGGCGCACCTGCCGGGGATGGTCGCGGCGCACACGGTGCTGCCGGTGATCGGGGTACCGGTGAAGTCGCACGCGCTGGCGGGGCTGGATTCGCTGCTGTCGATCGCGCAGATGCCGGCGGGTGTTCCCGTGGGAACCGTTCCGATCGGGGACGCGCGGGCGGCGGGATTGGTGGCGGCGCGGATCGTGGCGGTGGCGCATTCGCGTTATGCAGATGCGTTGCGGCGTATCGACGGTTAGACGAGGACCGAATACAGGTTGCTGTAGTCCGATTCGCCGTTGGCGTTGCTGGCGGTGACCTTGAAGGACCAGTTCCCGGTCGCCAGGGCGCCGGTCGTGTATGTCGTCGAGCCGGCCGCGACGAAGGTCCTTGTCCACGCTCCGCCGTTGAGGGATGAATAGACGTAGAATCCTGACGATGCGCCCGGGATCGGGTTCCAGTTCAGCGTGACGGTCGTGGTCTTCTTATTCCTGACCGTCGTGGTCTTCTTACTCCCGGTCAGCGTAGGCGCGGCCAGGCGCGTAGTAATTGCCGCGGACGTCGAATCGGTCGAGACATTTCCGGCGTCGTCGCGAGCGCGGATTATATAGTTGAAGCTCGTGTTAGACGGCAGGCCGGTCTGGGTAAACGAAGTTGTCGTCCCACCGACGCTGGCGATCGAGACGCCGTTACGGAGGATCTCGTAGGAGGCGACGCCAACGTCATCGCTAGACGCGCTCCAGTTGAGTGAAACGGTGGTCGATGTCGAACTGACGCTCACGATGACGGGCTGACTGGGCGGCGTGCTGTCCAGATAGAAGTCGGCGATCGTGCCCGTGGCCGACGACGTTGTGCCGGGGTCGTACGCATTATCCGGGACCAGCGTTGCGATGATCGTTTCGGGGCCTTCAGTCAGACCATCGTTGATCGGTGTAATGGAAAACGTCGCTGAGTTCTGCCCTGGTGCAATGGTGACGGTCGACATCGTCGGCGCGGCGTAATCCGTGCCGGGAGCCGCGGGATCTCCGCCGGTCGCGGTACCGCTCAGCAGGTACGAAACCGTCAGCGAATTGCGAATGCTCGCGCCCGTGCCGGTGCGGCTGACCGTGAAAGTAACAGGCCGATTGTCCGCCGTCGTCTCCGCGCCGTCGGTTGCGGAAATGCTGATCTGTGGAAACGCCACCCCAGTGCGGATGAAGAGCTCGTCAACGGTCAGCGTGTCGGCGACGTCCGTGCCGCTCGTGTTCACGTCGGTCGCCCGGATGTAGACCGTGCCGTTGATCGTCGCGGGTAGCGACCACAGCTGGTATGGCTGGTTTGCCTCGAAAATAGTCCGCGTGACATCCTTCGAACCGCGTTGCCCCAGGATCGTCAAGTCGGACCACGTGACGTTGTCCGTCGAGTATTGCAGGTGGTATTCATCGCCCGTGCCGGGGTTGGAGAACGACCGCCATGCGTTGATCGCCACCGTCGCGTCTGTGCCGCCGGGAACGTTCAGGAACTTCCAGCGTTGATCCACGTCCGTTCCCGACGAGATCACTTCTTTGATCGACTCGACATTGCCGTCCGATGTGCTCAGGTTTGCCAGCGATCCGGTGCGCGTGCCCGCGTTGGTCGTTTCGGACGTCGGATAGGTATAGACCGGGGCGGCCGCGCGGACGTTGATCGACACCGTCACTGGCGCCGACGACGCTTTGCCGTCGGACGCGACGTAAGTGAAGGAGTCGGCGCTGAACTGGTGCGTCGGGTCAGGGTCGGGCGTGTAGGTGAACGTGCCGTTGGCGTTGACCACGACCGCGCCGTGGGCGGGCAGGGTTTTCAGGATCGCCTTGAGCGTCGAAACGTCGGCGGCGTTGTCGTCAAAGTCGTTCGCCAGTGCGTTGATGGTAACCGGCTTGGATTCAGGGGTTGATACCCCGTCGGCATTGGCCACGGGCGCGGCGTTAACTCGCAGCGTGGCGGTCGCGCTGTTGCTCAGGTGCGACTGGGGATCGGTCAGTGTGTAGGTGAAGCTGACGTTGCCGCGGAAGGCTGCGTCGGGGGCGTAGCTGAACTGGCCGGTGGTGGAGTCATACGTCACGCCCGCGGGGAGGGATGAGAATGAAATCGCCTCGGCGCCTGCGGTTCCGTCGGCGTCGACGTCATTACCGCGCACGTCGAACGTGGACGTAACGCCGGGCGCGAGGTCGAGCGTGTCGTCGTTCGCGATCGGCGCGCCGGCGGCGTAGAACGCGAAGCGCTGATTGAAGTTGACGTTGGAAAACGTCGGCCCCGCTTCTGTGCTGTTCAGCGTCGGCGTATAGTTCGTGCCCGTGATCGTGTTGGCTGCGAGGTCGAACTGGAGAAGCTGCATCCAGCCGTCGCCGCCGTTGGACCGGCCTTCGAAATCCGCCACGATCTCGTAAACGCTCGAGCCGGCATTGTTGAGCGACGTCTGTGTCCGGATTGCGCCAGTATGCCCGGACAGCACCATGAAGACCTGCGCATTGGGCTTGACGAGCTTCTGGTAAATCCCCTCGCCGGAATTGAATCCCGCGACGGGTTCCAGGGTTGAAGTCGTGCGGCCGGAACCGTTCAGATATTCGTGCGTCGTGAGGATGACCGGGTCCTGACGGTGCGCGTTGATCACCGTCTGCGCCCAGGCGATGGAAGCGTCGGAGGCTTCCCACTCGATGCTCAGCACGAGGAACTCGCGCCCGCCTGCGGTGAAGGTGTGGAAGCGGTTGCGCTGATCCTGCGATGCGCCGCCGAAGCCTGAATTTGGGATGGCGGCGTAGCGGTCATCGCCGAACCATTTCGTGAAGTTCGCTGATGAGACGTGCTGATCCAAGTCATCGAACTGGTTGTCGTAGTCGTGATTGCCGATGCTGACGGTGTAGGGAACCTTGCCGTCGAGGTTCTTAAGCGCGGCGTCGGCGTTGGCGGCTTGAAAGTCGCTGTACCCGCGCCGGAGCATGTCGCCCTGATGCGCGAAGAAGGCGATGTTGTCGGGGAAGGAATCGGCCGCCGTCCCCCCTACGCCATGCGCGGCGATCCAGGCAGTCTGCGCTTTAAAAGTGTTGGGGAAACTTTCGACGGTGTACTGCGTGTCTGAGAGCGTGGCGATCGTGAAGGTCGAGCCGCTGAGCAGCGTTCGCGCTTCGAGCGACTCGAGGGCGGATCGGACGGCGGTCGAGATCTTTTGCTTCCCAAGCGCCTGGCGAGACTGTTTACCCTCTGACATGTCCTCATCCTTTTTCTGTTAATTCTGGAGGGAGAAATGAAGCCCACCTCTTATACAGAGATGACCTCAAATATGTAAATCCTTGGATACCAATTACAGAAATGAGTTCAACGCGCAATTTGTCGCCGCGCGGTTTTCGCCTGGCCGTGCGGCTAGACTTTTCGATCGTAAATCCAGCTAAACGCGACGGGCGGCGCTTTGGCGACGGTTTCGGCCGTCTGGGCCGCCACGGCGCGGCACTTCTCGGCGTGCTTGCAGAGGAACTCCTGCGACCGGGCGGCCTTCCCCGTGACCGATCGGCGCGCGACGTCCCACGTGCTGATGAGGTGCTCGACGATCGAGGCGTAATCGTCCACGGTGTATACGCCCAGCCGCTGGGCGACGATTGCAAAATGCTCGAAGAGGTCGGGGTCTTTACCGTCGAACATCAGGCGGCCGGGCATGGCGATCACTCGCCGGAGCATCGAGCCGATCGAGATCATGCCTCCTTCGGGGTCTTGATCCATCACATGGCCCATGGCCTTGGTGTAGAAGGCTTCGTGGCGGGCCTCGTCGCCGGCGATTTTCTGGCAGATCTTCGCCAAGGCCGCGTCTCCCTGCCCGCCGGCCAGTTTGCCGACGTTCGCGTGGGAAATCTTGGTCGCCCGCTCCTGAAAGGCGGTATAGACCAAGCCGCCGTATAAGTCCGGGTAGGCCCGTGCATTAAAGCCATTGTTCAGCAGGTGATGCACGGTGACCTCGACCGCCCGCATGTCTACCCGGCCGGTCAGGCGAAGGTACGCATTGAGAAGGTCGCCGTGGCGGTTTTCTTCTGAGGTCCAACCGCGTAGCCAGCGCGCCCAAGGGCGTTCGCTGGTGCCCTCGTAATCCTCCGCCAGGAGGTTCAGGGAGACGGAATAGCTCGGCAGCGCTTCCTCAGTGACCATGTCCGCGACCAGGACGACCAGGACTTCGTCTGAGAGTCCCGCCGCTGGCTCGCGAAGGCGCTGGATCTGCTCGCGCCAGTCTTGGGCGGTGAGGTCGGGGAGGTAATCGGAGGGCTGCCATGCTTTTTCAACCGGAACCAGCAAGGAGAGATTATCCCCGACGAAGGCCTCCATGCCACGCAGCACTTCCTGCTGCGAACCCAACATCTCCTTTTCCCGATCCATGGACCACCTAATGTACCCCCAACGTTTTTACCACCCTCAACCGCCGGCGCAACGCCAACATCGGGGAATTCGGCAAAGTGTAGGGGGAGTTAGCGAACGCCACAAGCGGCATAATTTGCGTCTCAAACTTCGGATTGCCCCCATGGACACGCACATTGGGTTTGGTATAATACGGGCCGGTTGGTAAGCAGTGTCGAATCAGATCGTGCGACAGTTTCGTTTCTGCCCGCAGTCTTTTTCTCAAACGCCTCCTACCTTTTGGGCCAAGAGCTTGGCCTCTTTCCTCTCGACTCGGAAAGTAAAACTGCGGGTCGAATGCCCAACTTATAAGGAGCACGAATGGGCAAGAAGCTGTATGTCGGAAATCTGAGCTATGACGTTGATAGCTCGGCTTTGGAACAACTGTTCAGCGCGCACGGCAGCGTCCAGAGCGCACAGATCATCTCGGATCGGGACACCGGTCAGAGCAAGGGATTCGGGTTCGTCGAAATGGGCAGCGATGCCGAGGCGCAAGCCGCAATCGCCGCGCTCAATGGCCAGCAGCACGGCGGTCGCGCCCTGACGGTCAATGAAGCCAAGCCCAAGGAAAATCGCAGCGGTGGCGGCGGCGGCGGCGGTGGCCGCGGCGGCTACGGTGGTGGCGGCGGCGGCGGTGGTTACGGCGGCGGCGGCGGTGGTGGAAGCCGCAGCGGCGGTGGCGGCGGCTACGGCGGCGG
>JAQGHM010000286.1 GCA_028291615.1 Phycisphaerales bacterium
CCGTTTCACAATGCGGTGAAGGGGCCTTATTACCTGGTGAATGGGGCGTATACGGATTCGTGGGTGGGGCTGGATAAATCGGTTGTGATCATGAACTGGAATTTTGGGAAGCGGGATCAGAGTTTGAAGTTTTTCGCGGATCGTGGGCATCGGCAGATTCTGGCGGGGTATTACGATCACAAGCCGGAGCAGATTAAGGATTGGCTGGCGTCGGGCGCGAAGGTGGAGGGGGTGATCGGGGTGATGTATACGACCTGGCGGAATGATTATTCGAACTTGGAGGCGTTTGCGAAGCTGGCGCGGGAATGAGGCATCGGAGGGGTGCTTAGAGCTGGCCGATGCAGCGGAGGTAATTCTTTACGGTTCTTGCACGGGCGAGACGCCCGTGATACGGGTGGCGGGGTTCTGCGGGGAGAGCTGGCGCAGGGAGCGCAGGACGTACCAGGGCATCCAGATGGCGCATCTGGCGATCACTACTACGATGGTGCCGAGGATGATTCCTTCTAATTTCATGCCGCCGAATTTTACGAAGCTGTAGCTTAGAATGACGTTGGAGAGGCCGGCGATGAGGACGGCGGCGGTGAAGGCTTTGACTTTGCCGATGGCGAGGAGGATGGAGCGGCCTACGGCAGCGGAGCCGCCTATCACGGTGGGGATGAGGACCAGCGGGAGGATTTTCTGGGTCGGTTTCATCTTGTCGCCTAGCCAGAGGCGGAAGAGGCCGGGGGCGGCGATCCATGCGAGGACGCAGACGATGACTAGCAGCGCGAAGGTGACGGCGGTGCCCTGGAGGTAGTAGCGGCGGAGTTCCTTGAAGTCTCCCTTGCCGAAGGCGGCGGCGGACATGGGGAGGAGCGCGGTGGAGAGGCCGCCTACGAGGAGCCAGATGCCGGCGTCCAACTGCACGGCGGGGGCGTAGACGGCGACGGTCTTGAGATCGATCAGCCAGCGGATGAGGAGGAAATCGGTGGGGGCGTAGAGGAAGTCGGCGATTTGCGCGAGGACGACGAAGCCGCCGAAGGTGAGGAGTTTTCTGGTGATGGTGCTGTTTAGCCGGCCTGCTCGCGGACCGTCGTGGTCGGGTAAAGTCTGCAGGATTCGGCGGGCGAAAAACGCGCGGGCGGCGGCGCAGGCGATGGCGGCGCAGAGGTAGGTTCCTCCTACTACCGTTTGCCAGGAGAAGGGGAGTTTAATTAGGGCGAAGGTGCCTGCGGTGGCGAGGATTGCCCAGAGGATTTCGAGGGAGGTTTGGGCTTGGTAGTCGCGGCGGATGGGGCCTTTGGATTGGATGATGGCGCCCCAGGCATCGGCGGCCATGTCGATGAGCATGCCGGTGCCGAAGAGGCCGACGAGGGTGGCGACGCCGCGGGCGCGGCCTTGGGTGAGGGTCCAGGTGAGGAGGATGAAGAGGCCTATGGCGAAGCCGATCCAGCTTAGGGTTACGCCTGCCGTGAAGATGGCGCGGGGGGAGGGGGAGTTGGGTGTCGCGTAGTTGAGGATTGGAGGATCTGTGACTGGAGCGCGTGAACCCTCACCCCGACCCTCTCCCGGAGTACCGGGCGAGGGAGAGGAGTTGGCTTTGGCGGCGTAGTGGAGGATGGCGGGGGCGAGGCCGGCGGAGGCGTAGTTGAGGAGGCCCAGGGTCCAGCGGACGAGGGCGAGGAGTGCGGCGGCTTCTGCGCCGACGCGGCGGTAGAGGGTGCCGTAGACGACGATCCAGCTTGCGACGCGGGCGGCGCTGAGGGCATAGGCCCAAAAGATGTCACGTCCGTAGCCGGTCACTTCGGTTGGATTTCAGGTGAATTATCGGGTGGTGGTGGTTGCGGGGACGTTGGTGGAGTTGGGGATGCCGTGGCTCTTGTTGTAGGCGTACCAGGAAGCGCCGGCGATAAGGAGGACGAGGCCCAAGATTTGCCAGAAGTTGAGTTTCATTTCGCGGCTCCGTGGAAGTGCCCACAACCGAGTCAGACTTTCCCAGAGTCATGCGGCGGCTGCAAGGGGCTGAGAGGTGAATTCGTCGGTGGAGGCGGAGGCGGCGGATTGGGCGCGGGCGGCGCGGTGGGCGAGCAGCGCAGCGACGGCGGAGAGGAGGAGGACGGTGCCGTTGACATGCGTGAAGCGGGCGACTGTGGAGTTGACCATCAGCCAGAGGTAGAGGGCGATCCAGGTTCGCGTCAGGGAACGATCGGACTGGATGGACACGCAAAGGTGGGTGCCGGTGTAGAGGACGGCGGCGACGGAGATGAGCAGGAGGTCGTAGTCGAAGTAGAAGGGCATGAGTAGGGGCATGGCGGCGATAACGGCGGCGATGATTGGATCGAGGTTTTGTGGGGCGAGTTGGGGGCGATGTTTCCAGAGGGAGCGGGCGAGGGGGGCGGCGGTTAGGGTGGCGGAGGCGATCCAGCAAATGGTTGGTAGCGTGGTCATCTCGCCGGGTTCGCGGCCTTGGAGGAGGAGCCGCCAGAAGGCGCGGAGGGTGACGTGGCGATCCCAGAGGTAGACGTTTTCGACCTGGAACTGGTGGAGGTTGGCGGGCATTCGCGCGAGGTAATCGGCGAGCGTGCCGGGGAGGGTGATAAGTGTGGTGGCGAAGAGCGCAATGCTTGTGGTGGCGAGACCGGCGGCGGCGCGCCAGCCTAGGGTGCAGACGACGGCGATAGCGACGAGTGCGCCGAGTTGGGGTTTGTAGAGGAGGAGGCCGGCGGTCAGGCCGGTGAGGAACGCGCGGCGGGCGCGCCATGCGGTGACTACGGAGCAGAGAAGGAGCAGGGAGACCATGGTGTTTTGCCCGTGGGTGAGGGCTTGGATCAGGGGCATGCTGGTGAGGAGGAGGAGGGGGATGAGGGCGGTGATGCGCTTTGGGGCGGGGCGGAGGATGCGCGTTAGCAGGAAGAATGCGGCGAAGAGACAAGCGACGTTCACGGCTTCCCAAGTGAGGAGCGCGGTGCGGTAGGGGAGGGTGGAGAGGGGGGCGAAGACCCAGGCGTAGAAGGGGGGGTTCCAGAAGGGGCCGAAGCTTTCGCCGATCTCGAGGTTTTCGCGGTGGGCGAGGTTGTGCTGGTAGGTTTTTACGGCTTGGAGGTCGTAGAGATCGTGCGCGCGGCTTTCGCGGACGAATTGGCCGGCGGTGTAGAAGGCTAGGAAGTCGTGACCGACGAGATCGGACGTGAGGCGTTTGGATTCGGGGAGGAAGGCATTGCCGAGGGTCAGTGTGAGGAGGAAAAGGGCGAGGGCGCCGCCAGCTAGCCAGAGGCGCTTGACGGTTCGTTGCAAGGGGTCTGGAAGCACGGGGGAACTCAATACAACGCTTATCGGCACATGGGTACGGCGTCTTGTGGAAGATCGGTTGCCTCGGCGCAAGAAGCTGAAATTGAAGCCGTTGGTTCATCGGTTATAGTGTGCGACCCTCAAAGGGAGACCTTTTTAGTTGCAGACGACACGTTTCATAGTCGCGCTCACTTTCTTGGCCATGGTCCTGCTCGGATCTTCGGCGTCGCCATACCTGCGGGCGTCTCCGTACACGGCGCAGCGGCTGCTCAGCAGTACGGCGATCGCGGCGGGGGCATACGCGACCAGCCTGGGGAAATATTATGGAACCAGTGGAACCGGCAGCGTCAACCAAGGCCTTCGCGCGACCCTTTGGAATGGAGTCGATTCGTATGTCGATCTCGGCCCCGGTGATGTGAACGATGCGCTGGGGAGCACGTTCGCCGGCAGCTACATGGCGCACGCGGCGTTGTGGACCTCGCCGACAAATCGGATAGATCTAAATCCGGTTGGGTTTAGCACTTCGTGGATTGGAGGGTTGGCGCCGGGCGTGGGGGTGGGGACGGGGACGGGATTTGTGTCGGGGAAGTCCTTGCGGCACGCATTGTTGTGGCAAGGGACTACCGGTTCGTTCACCGATCTCCAGCCGGCAGCGGGATACAGCATGTCCGACGGTCGGGCCGCCAGCGCGACCCAGCAGGTGGGCTGGGCCGAGACGATCGGCCCCGGGGGCACGGTCGGCAAGCAGCACGCGATGTTGTGGAGCGGTACTGCCGGGAGTTACGTTGATCTTCATCCTGCCCACGGGTTCGCGTCGAGTTGGGCGTTGGGCGTATCGCGCGGACGGCAGGTGGGGATTGGCTTTGTCGGGGATCCGATCGTTTCGACGTCGCGAGCTTTGATGTGGTCGGGATCGGCCGCCTCGGTGGTGGATTTGTCCCCGCCGGGTTACCTGGCGTCAGAGGCGACGCGCGTGATTGGTGATTGGGCGATTGGCGATGGGGTGGATGCGAATTACCAGCACCACGCAATCCTGTGGGATCTCTCAACCAGCCCCACAACGATCATCGACCTGGAGCCGGCGGCTGTGGCGGCGGGGGTGGGTGGGGCGACGCCTTGGAACCTGTCCTCGTCGGGGGCGATCGCGGGGGTGAAGGTAACGGTGACAAACCCTGGTCCACCTCGAGAGAAAACGTTCACGCCGGTTGCGTGGACGCCCGAGATACGCTTGCCCGGCGACGCGAACCTGGACGGTGAGGTATCCTTTGGCGACTTTCAGATATGGGAGCAGAATTTCGGATCGAAGGATTCATGGTGGAAGACGGGGGATTTCAACGACGACCGGGTGACGGATACCGCGGACTTCGCGCTGCTGATGCGGCATTACGGGCAGTCTGTCAATGGGACGCCCGCGGCGTCCGTGCCGGAGCCGGGTGCGGTGCTGTGGGTCGCGGCTATCGCGCTGCTCGCCAGGCGGGGGAAACGACGATCTTGTTAAACCGGCGTACGCTGCTGTAACACAAATTGAAATACGCGATGGTTAGAGTGATACAGCAATTGATCCAGCGATTGGAATCCACGTTGCGGTCCCGCTGAGCCACTCCCCCGGGCGCGGGTCGGCCGTTATCATGCCCTGCATGGTTATAGGTTCGGGATCGTCGTCATTGCAGTCGGAAGCACCGCGGGAGCGGGAGGGGGGTTCGTTGGGGTTTGATCCTCGGCCTTGGCCGCTGGTGGTGGGGATGTTGGGGGCGTTATTGGTGGTGTTTTTTGCGTTGCGGCCGGTGGAGCGGGGAGAGGCGGTGGGACGGCGGGCGGGGATTGTTGTGCCGGCGCTGGCGGAGGGGAAGGAGACGATCGAGCAGGGGGTTACGCTGGCGTTTTCGCAGGGGGGGAAGACGGATGTTCGGTCGGCGCGGGTGATGTCGCTTTATGTGCCGGAGCACTCTGCGCCGACGCCGTTTTTGGAGGCGGGGCGGTTTACGGCGACGTTTTCGGGGTTTATGAATTTGCGGCTGCGCGGGGAGTTTGGCTTTTCGGTGCTGGGGCGGGGGCGGGTGGTGGTGAAGATCAAGGGTCAGCCGGTGCTGGAGGCGGCGGGGGATGATTTTGGCGGCAAGGGGTCGGCGGTGCTGAAGATGGAGAAGGGACGGAATCCAATCGAGGTGGTGTATACGTCTCCGGAGACGGGGGATGCCTGGGTTCGGGTGCTTTGGACGAGTCGCGAGTTCCCACCTGAGCCGGTGCAGCCTACGGTGTTGTCGCATGACGTGGGGGAGAAGTCGTTGCGCGAGGCGGCGCGGTTGCGCGAGGGGCGGGAGTTGTTGGCGACGTTGCGGTGCGGGAATTGCCATGTGATGCCGGCGGCGGGCGGGAAGGGCCTTGCGATGGTGGAGCTTGCCGCGGATGCGCCGGATTTATCGGATGCGGGGGCGCGGTTGCGGCAGGGGTGGATGGCAGCTTGGATCGCGGAGCCGAAGAAGTGGCGGGCGGATGCTTCGATGCCGCGGGTGTTTCATTCGGCGAAGGGGACTGAGGCGGCGGATGTGGCGGCTTTTTTGGCGACGTTGGGGAAGCCGATGACGGAGGGGCCGCAGGCGGATGATGAGATGGTGACGCAGGGGTCGCAGCTTTTCGCGGGGCTGGGGTGCATTGGGTGTCATACCAAGCCGGATGCGGAGTCGGCGGACAAGGAGGGCGTACGGGTGCCGCTGGGATTTTTGAACGTGAAGTTTCAGCCGGGGGCGCTGAAGGGGTGGCTGATGAATCCGCAGGCGCATTACCCGTGGACGCGGATGCCGAATTTTCATTTGACGGAGTTTGAGGCGGATCGGCTGGTGGCGTATCTGAATAAGAATTCGCGCGGCGGGATCGGGGATGAGGTGAAGGGGGATGCGGTGAAGGGGCGGGCGATTTTCGCGAGCGCAGGGTGTGTGAATTGTCACAAGATGAAGGATGTGCCGAGCAGCCTCACGGCGAAGCCTATGTCGGATTTGATTGCGACATCGGATTGGTCGAGGGGATGCATGGCGGGGGAGGTGAGTGGAACTGCGCCGGATTTTAGATTGTCGGCGGAACAGCGCGGGGCGCTGGTGGCGTTTGCGGCTGCGGGGGTTTCGTCATTGAATAATGACGTGTTGCCGGAACTGGCGGAGCGGTCGATCAAGCGGTTGCAGTGCATGGCGTGTCATGGGCGCGATGAGGTGGAGGATCGGTGGAGCACGGTGGCGGAGGAGGTGGCGGATATGGCGCCGCCTGAAACGAACATTGAGAGCGATCAGACCGCGGGCGATGCGGCCAAGGGGCCGAAGCTCTTCGTGCCGCGGGGGCTGGGGAAGTTGCATGGGGGGGATCAGATCGTGATCTCGGGGGATCAGACTCGGCCGGCGCTGACGTGGATTGGGGAGAAGCTGCGGCCGGAATGGGCGGGGCGGTTTATCGATGGGGAGATGACTTATAAGCCGCGGTATTGGATGCGGGCGCGGATGCCGGCGTTTGCGGGGCGGGGGCAGGCAATTGCGCAGGGCTTGGCGGAGGAGCACGGCTTTGCGCCGCAGAGCGCTCTGCCGGGTGGGAAGGAGGCGGCTGCGAAGGCGGATCTGGCGGCGGTGGGGCAGAAGCTGGTGAGCCGGGATGGGGGGTTCGCGTGCATCACGTGTCACGGCATCGTGGATACCAAGGCTATCAGTCCGTTTGAAGCGCCGGCGCCCAACTTTGTGCATACGACTACGCGGCTGACGCACGACTATTACCTGCGCTGGATGCGTAAGCCGATGCGGTTTCAACCGGGGACGAAGATGCCGCAGTTCAGCGAGGATGGGAAGACTACACTGAAGGAGATTTTGGAGGGGGATGCGGATAGGCAATTTGAGGCGATTTGGAATTATCTGTTGCAGGGGGAGGGGATGATGCCGCCGGAGTGAGGTCGCGCGCTCCCGCGGCTAAACTTGACATTGGCGACTTGGTGTATAGTTTACACTTATGTCCACGTTGCCGGGGCTTTATCGTCATTCGCTGGCGCTGCTGACGGATTTGTATCAGCTCACGATGGCGTATGGGTATTGGAAGTTGGGGCGGGCGGATGAGCAGGCGGTGTTTCAGTTGTACTTTCGGCGGAACCCGTTTGGGGGCGGGTACGCGGTGGCGGCGGGGCTGGAGTACCTGATCGATTACCTGAAGTCGCTGCGATTTGAGGAGGGGGATCTGGCGTATCTGCGTACGTTGACTGGGAATGATGGGAAGGCGCTGTTCGATGGGGGCTTCCTGGATTACCTGGCGGGGATGCGGTTTAGCTGCGACGTCGACGCCGTGCCGGAGGGGACGGTGGTGTTTCCGCAGGAGCCGCTGGTGCGGGTGACCGGGCCGATCTTGCAGGGGCAGATTTTGGAAACGCCGCTGCTGAACATGATCAACTTTCAGACGCTGGTGGCGACCAAGGCGTCGCGCGTGTGCGCGGCGGCGAAGGGGGACCCGGTGATCGAGTTTGGCCTGCGGCGGGCGCAGGGGATCGACGGCGGGGTGGCGGCCAGCCGGGCGGCGTATGTGGGCGGGGTGCATGGGACCAGCAACGTGCTGGCGGGGCGGTTGTTCGGCATTCCGGTGAAGGGGACGCATGCGCATAGCTGGGTAATGTCGTTCGATAACGAAGCGGCAGCGTTCAATGCGTACGCCGACGCGATGCCGAACAACGGTGTGTTCCTGGTGGACACGTACAACTCGCTGGAGGGCGTGCGGCACGCGGTGGATGTGGGGAGGCGGCTGCGCGAGGCGGGGCATGAGATGGTGGGGATTCGGCTCGATAGCGGCGACCTGGCTTACCTTAGCATCGAGGCGCGAAAGATCCTGGATGAGGGCGGATTCACGGGCGCGACGATCCTGGCGAGCAATGACCTGGACGAGCAGATCATTCAGAGCCTGAAAGTTCAGGGGGCGCGGATCGACGTGTGGGGCGTGGGGACGAAGCTGGCGACGGCGTTCGACCAGCCGGCGCTGGGGGGAATCTACAAATTGTCGGCGCTGCGAAAGGCGGATGGTGGGTGGGAATACAAGGTCAAGCTGAGTGAGCAGGCGGTGAAGGTGACGTCGCCGGGCGTGCTGCAGGTGCGGCGATATTTCAATGAAGGGGAAGCGACAGCGGACATGATCTACGATCTGCATTCGCCCATCCCGGCGGAGCCGGTGATCGTTGATCCGTTTGATTTTTCGCGGCGGAAGAAGATCGGCAGTGACTTGCGGCATGAGGATCTGCTGGCGCCGATCTTTCGCGGCGGGCAGTGCGTGTATGAGACGCCGGCGCTTGCGGCGTCGCGCGAGCGGACGGCGGCGCAGCTTGCGATGTTCCATGCGGGCGTGAAGCGGTTCGTCAACCCGCACGAGTACCCGGTGGGGCTGGAGCGCGGGCTGCACGATTTGAAGACGCGGCTGATTTTGGAGGCGCGCGGGGTGAGTGGGGGGATGTAGGAGAAGGCAAAAGGCAAAGGGCAAAAGGAAGAAGCATGGGTTACACGTATCAGTATCCGCGGCCTAGCGTGACGGTGGATTGCGTGGTGTTTGGGTTGGACCTGGCCGCGGAGGATTTGAAGGTTCTGCTCATCCAGCGGAAGAAGGACCCATTCGCGGGGCTTTGGGCGTTCCCGGGCGGGTTTGTTGAAGAGGATGAGACGCTCGAAGAATCGGCCAAGCGCGAGCTGCAGGAGGAGACGGGCATCTCGCGGCTTTACCTGGAGCAGCTTTACACGTTTGGCGATCCGGGGCGCGACCCGCGCGGGCATACGGTGACGGTGGCGTATTACGCGCTGGTGAAGCTGAGCGATCATACGCCCAAGGCGGCGGACGATGCGAAGGCGGTGGATTGGTTTTCAGTGTCGAAGCCGCCGAAGCTGGCATTCGATCATGCGAAGATTTTGAAGATGGCGCTGGCGCGGCTTCGGGCCAAGGTGCGGTATCAGCCGATCGGGTTCGAGCTGTTGCCGGCAAAGTTCACGCTCTCGCAGTTGCAGCGGTTGTATGAGATCGTGCTGGAGCGGCCTTTGGATAAGCGGAATTTTCGGAAGAAGATTTTAGGGATGGGGCTGCTGATCGACCTGGAGGAGACGCAGAAGGACGTGGCGCATCGAGCGGCGCAACTTTATCGGTTTGACGAGGAGCGGTATCGGGGGTTGGTGGCGGAGGGGTTTAATTTTGAGATTTGAATAGGTGACGTGACCTAAGAGGTGTGCGATGGATCAAGATGAGGCAATGGATGCTGTGATGGAGAGGGCGCGCGGTTGCTTGCTCGGACAGGTCGCGGGCGATTCGCTGGGCGGACTGGTCGAGTTTCAAGATGCATCGGAGATCCGAGCGCGGTATCCGGCGGGCGTGCGCGAGCTTCGGGATGGTGGGCATTGGGGGACGATCGCGGGGCAGGCGACGGACGATTCGGAACTGGCCCTGATGCTCGCGCGATCGCTGGTGGAGCGTGGGACATTCGACGACGACGCCGTCGCGCGATCTTACGGGCACTGGTACGCATCGGGGCCGTTCGATTGCGGGGGGACGATTGGGCGGGCGCTGTCGGTCGCCAGCAAGGTGGGGGCGAACTTCGCGTCGAGCGCGCGGAAGGTGGCGAGTCGGACGAGCGAGGCGAACGGGGCGATGATGCGGCTAAGCCCGCTCGGCATTTTCGGCCATGCGATGCCGCCGGGGACACTGGCGGAGCTCGCGCGGCGGGACGCCAGCCTGACGCATCCGCACCCCATTTGCCAGGACGCAAGCGCCTTGTTCGCGGTAACGATCGCACGCGCCGTTTCGCACGGGGGGACCGGCGCTGAGTTGTGCGATTTCGCAGTAACCTGGGCTCGGGAAGCTGACCTCCATCCAGATGTGCGTCAAGATTTGGCCGAGGCGATGCAGGGGCCGCCGGCGGACTTCTCACGGAACATGGGATGGGTGCGGATCGCGCTGCGGAACGCGTTCTTCCGGCTACGGCACGCGCCCTCCTTCGAGGAGGGCGTGGTGGATTCGGTCATGTGCGGCGGGGATACCGATACCAATGCCGCGATCGCCGGCGCGCTGCTGGGCGCGGTTTATGGCGAGCGGGCGGTGCCCAGGCAGTGGCGTGACGCGGTATTGGCCTGCAGGCCCGAGTCGGGACGGGCGGGAGTTCTGCGGCCCGGCCACGCGAGTTTTGGCCGGTGGATGTGCTCGAACTGGCAGATCAGCTCGTCGAGCGCGGGTCGGCATATGCGAAAGGAGCGCGATGATGCGGGCACTGATCGTGGTGGATGTTCAGAACGATTTCGTTCCCGGCGGGGCGCTGGCAGTGCGCGAGGGGGATCGGGTGGTGCCGGTGGCCAATGGGTTAATGGGGCGGTTCCAACTGGTGGTGGCGACGCAGGATTGGCATCCGGCGGATCACGGGTCGTTCGCGGCGAATCACCTAGGCAAACAGGTCGGCGAGGTGATCGAGTTGAACGGCTTCCCGCAGGTGCTTTGGCCGGTGCATTGCGTGCAGGGGACGCGCGGGGCGGAGTTCGCGGCGGGGTTGGCGGTGGAGAAGCTCACGCGGGTGTTTCGGAAGGGGACGGAGGCGGGCATCGACAGCTACAGCGGCTTTTTCGACAACGGGCATCGGCGCGCGACGGGGATGGGCGATTGGCTGAACGAGAAAGGCGTGCGCGACATTTACGTGATGGGCTTGGCGACGGATTATTGCGTGAAGTTCACGGCGCTGGATGGGGTGGGGCTGGGGTTTAACGTGTGGCTGGTGGAGGATGGATGTCGCGGGGTGGAGTTGCGGGCGGGGGATGTGGGGCGTGCGGTGGAGGAGATGCGCGGGGCGGGGGTGAAGATGATTCGCAGTGCCGAAATCCTTTCGGCGGCCTGATGACGATTGCCTGTCAGATCAATTACATCGGCATCGTCGAACGTTCAAAACATGGTGCCGTCATGAACGAGAAATACCAAATCCGCCTGAGCAAGTTTCTCAGCCTGATCCTTCGGCACGAGCCGGGGAAGGTGGGACTGACGCTCGACGAGGCGGGGTGGGTGGACGTGGCAGAGTTGCTCGGCGCAATGGCGCGGCATGGGCATGTCGTCAGCCGCGAGACGCTGCTGCACGTGGTGGAGGCGAGCGATAAGAAGCGGTTTGCGCTGAGCGAGGATGGGACGCGGATTCGGGCGAGCCAAGGGCATAGCGTGGAGGTGGAACTGGGGTATGAGCCGGCGACGCCGCCGGACGTGCTTTATCACGGGACGGTGGATCGGTTTTCGGATTCTATTCGCGAGAAGGGGCTGGTGAAGGGGGAGCGGCATCACGTGCACCTGAGCGCGGACGCGGAGACGGCGACGCGCGTGGGATCGCGGCGCGGGCGGGCGGTGGTGCTGCGGATCGACGCGGCGGGGATGGCGCGCGATGGGCTGATCTTTTTCCTCAGCGCCAACGGGGTTTGGTTGACGGATCAGGTGCCGGTGCGGTTCATCACGTTTCCGGGTGCGCAATAAAAAACCCCCGGCAAGCCGGGGGCTGTGTTGCAGGTTATACGGTAATCGGAGTAGTTCCGATTACTTCAGCATTTCGGTGACGGTGTCCTTCGTCGCGTCGACCCAGATCTGGTATCCCTTGGCGTTGGGGTGCAGGGCGTCGGGCATGATCGACTTGGGGAGGGTGCCATCGGGCTCGAGGAATTTTTCGCCGATGTCCAGATACTTGACGGTCTTGCCGCCGTCATCGAGCTTGGCGATCTGCTCGTTGATCGCCTTGATGCGGGCGCGGGCGGGATTTTCGGGTTTCTCGCCGCGGGGGAAGACGGCGAGGAGCAGAACCTTGGTTGAGGGAAGCTGCTTTTGAATTTCCTTCACGCAACCGGTGATGCCGGCGACGATCTCGTCGTTGGTGTTTCCGCCGAGGTTGTTGGTGCCGATCATCAGGACGGCGAGCTTGGGCTTGATTCCTTCGACCTCGCCGTTTTGCAGGCGCCAGATGACGTGCTGGGTGCGGTCGCCGCCGATGCCGATGTTGAAGGCCTTAAGGGGTTCCCAGGCTTCGGCCCAGGCATTTTTCCCGGCTTTGTGCCAGCCGTCGGTGATCGAATCGCCGACGAAGAGGAGGTCTACGTTACCGGCCTTTTCCTTGACTTCCTTCAGGTAGCCTTCGTGGCGCAGCATCCACTTGGCATCGCGCGGCTTGGGTTCGGTGGCGGATTCCTTGGGGGCGGGAGGCTTGACCGGGGGTTTGGGCGCGTCGGGGGCGGTGGTCTTGGGCGCGTCGGGCTTGGCGTCGTCAGCGCGAAGTGGGCCGGCGACCGCGAACGTCGCGGCGGTTGCGATGACCATCAACCAGCGTTTGGTATTCTCGAGCATGCGTTGTTCCTCCAAAAGGGTAAGTTTGTGCTTCGTATCATACTCGTGGCGGCGGCGGGTGTTGCGGGAGGCAAGCGCGCGGTGTCAGTCGAACAGCGATTGCGCACCGTGCCGACGGAATGCCGCGGTCGATAGCTTGAGTCGCTCGTCGTTCATCCCTGCCTTGCGACAGGCGAGTTTAAACATGGCGGCGATCTGGTCGGCGAAGGGGCCCTGGCCTTGCATGCGGGTGTGGAAGTTGCCGTCGTTGAGCTTGTCGCCGCGAAGGGAGCGGACGCGATTGAGCACCTTGTCGCGGCGGTCGGGAAAGTGGCGGGTGAGCCACTCGCTGAAAAGGTCTTTGAGGCCGAACGGGAGGCGCAGGGGGACATAACCGGCGAAGCTTGCACCATGTTCGCGCGCGGCGGCGATGATCGGGAGCATCTCGTGATCGGTCAGGCCTGGAATGACCGGCGCGACCAATACCCCGACGGGCACGCCGGCGGCGGAGAGCTCGCGAATGGCTTCGAGGCGGGCGCGGGGGGCGGAGGCGCGGGGCTCCATCACGCGGGCGAGGTCGGCATCGAGCGTGGTGACGGAGATGCAGGCCATGGCCGCGTTGTGGCGGGCGAGGCCGCCGAGCAGGTCGGCGTCGCGCGTGATCAGGTGGTTCTTAGTGATCATCGCGACGGGGTTGCGGAACTCGGCGAGCACTTCGAGGCAGCGGCGGGTGAGTTTCAGCTTGCGCTCGACGGGTTGGTATGGATCGGTGACGCCTGAAAAACCGAGCGTCTGCGGTCGCCAGTTTTTGGCGCTCAGTTCCTTGCGCAAGAGCTCGGGCGCGTCCTCCTTTACCAGGATTTTCGTTTCGAAATCCAGGCCGAGGGAGAAGTCGAGGTATTCGTGCGTCGGGCGGGCGAAACAGTAAATGCAGCCGTGCTCGCAGCCGCGGTAGGGGTTGACGCTGGCGTCGAAGCCGACGTCGGGCGAATCGTTGTGGGCGATGATTGATCGTGTTGTGTCGCGGAGGAAGGCGGTCGCGGGGCGGGGATTGGCTGGGTCGTGCGCGACTTCATCATCGACAATCAGATCGAGCGGGACGAAGCGGTTTCGCGGATTGGCATCCGTGCCGCGGCCGCTGGGGACTTTGGTGTTGTGGGACTGGAGGACCGGCAGGCTCATCGCATTTATCATATCGACCAGCGTCTGGTGAACAATACCCTAACCAAATTCGGATGGGTTTTCCGATCTTCAAACGTTGCGGAATGCCAATTTTGGGATGAGGATTGTGGCAGTCGTTTGATGCGCTTTGCCCGCGCCGTTCGACGTGCGTTTTGACGAGGCTTGCCGCTCATGCAGATTGAAAAAAATACTGTGGCGACGATCGATTACACGCTGACCGATCCTAACGGCCAGGTCATCGATACTTCCAAGGGACGCAAGCCGCTGGCGTATCTACACGGCGCGTCGAACATCATCCCGGGATTAGAATCGGCGCTGGAAGGCAAGGGCGCCGGCGAGAGCCTGGCCGTCACCGTGCCGGCGGAGCAGGGGTATGGCGCGCGCGATCCGAACCTGGTGCAGCCGGTGCCGCGATCGAACTTTCAGGGCGTCCCGGAAATTAAGCCGGGGATGCAGTTCCAGGCGCAGACGCCGGACGGTGCGCGGGTGGTGACAGTGGTTAATGTTGACGACCAGAACGTTACGGTCGATGCGAATCATCCGCTGGCGGGGATGGATCTGAAGTTTGACGTGAACGTGGTGGACGTGCGGCCGGCGACGCCCGAAGAGGTGACGCACGGGCATGCACACGGGCCGGACGGACATGACGGCCACGCGCACTGATTCAGGCGCCGCAGCACTTCTTGTACTTTTTCCCGCTTCCGCAGGGGCAGGGATGGTTGCGCTGCGGCGGGATGGGATCGTCGCCTTCGAATGATGGGCGCGGGTTGTTCAGCATCGTCATGATCTCGGCGGGCGGGCGCTGTTGGTTGAGGAGTTGGGCCATGGTGCGCATGTGCGGGTCGATGTGCGCGAAGAAATGTTTGTAGCCGGCGCAGAGGTAGTTGAGGCCGGCCTCGCCGTCGGGGGTCATCATGAAGCGGTGCCTGGGGCATTCGCCGTTGCAGGCGAAGCGGACGTCGCAGTCGAGGCAATATTTCGGCAGGGTGGCGAGCTTATCGTTGCCGAACTTGATCTGTTGTGGCGACGACGCCAGGTTGACGAGGTGATCATCGAGAATGTTGCCGAGTTTGTATTGGGGGTAGACGTAGTGGTCGCAGGAGTAGAGATCGCCGTTGTGTTCGAGCGCCATCGCTTTTCCGCAGCGCTGGCGGAAAACGCAGAGCGCGGCCTCCATGCCGGTCCAGACGCCGAGCATGACGTCGAAGAGCTGCACGAAAACCCGGCCGACGTCGTTGCGCACCCATTGGTCGAAGATGGTCGAGAGGAACTGGCCGTAGGCGAGCGGCTCGACGCTCCACGGTGTGACGGGGGCGGGGCGGTCGCGACCGTCGGGGGACGGCGGGGCGGCGAAGGTTCGGCGCGGCGCGAACTGGCCGAATGTATGGCCGTCGCCGGCGCGCTCGACGAGCGGGATGAACTGAATAAAGCCTGAGCCGTGCTGTTTGAGGAAGTTGTAAACCTCCAGCGGGTGCTTCTGGTTCTGGCGGTTGACGACGCAGAGGGTGTTGAAGGCGACGCCGTGTTTTATGAGGAGGTCCATCCCGCGCAGGACGAGGTCGAAAGTGGGCTTGCCGGATTTATCGACGCGGTAGTAGTCGTGCAGTTCGCAGGGGCCGTCGATGGAGAGGCCGATGAGAAAGTCTTCGTCCTTGAAGAACGTGCACCAGTCGTCATCGAGCAGCGTGCCGTTGGTCTGGAAAGCGTTGGCGATCGCCTTGCCGTTGGCGTACTGCTTCTGCAGTTGCACCACGCGGCGGAAGAAATCGATGCCCATCAGCGTCGGCTCGCCGCCCTGCCAGGCGAAGGTGATCTCGGGAATATCCTGGGCTTGGATGTATTGGCGAATGTAAGCTTCGAGCACGGTGTCAGGCATGCGCCAGTTGGACTTGTCGGGATAGAGCGCTTCCTTTTCGAGGTAAAAGCAGTATTTGCAATCGAGGTTGCAGATCGGGCCGATCGGCTTGGACATCACGTGAAACGGGAAGCGATGGGCGACGAAATCCATCGGCGCGGCGGGGACTGACGCGGTGGTGGGGAGGACGTCGAGCGGGATCGGCATGACCCGCGGACTTTACCACAATGAGGTGTGGAATTGCTCCAGCAGCGCTAGCGCGCGGGGTGGGAAGACGCTACCTGGGCGGCAGGCGCGAATTTGCCCGGCGGCCTGCTCGACTGTGGCGGCGCGACTGGTGGAAAGCAGATAGGCGGCGGCGACGACGGCGGAGCGTCCGTAACCCAGGGCACAGTGGAGGTAGACGATGCCGCCGTTCTGCGAGGCTTCGTCGATGAGTTCGACGGCATGGCGCAGGGTGGGCAAATCCGGAAGGGTCAGGTCGAGGATCGGGAGGTTGTGGTAGCTAGTGCCGCGCAGGGCGCGGGTCTCGGAAAATTCAGCGGTGAGGTCGAGCGTTGCGGTGACGCCGCGATCTTTTAATTCTACGCAGTCTTGCGCAGTGGGCATTCTTCCGATCCACAGGTTCGACAGAAGTTGCGAGCAGGGGGTTCGACTGCGGCTTTGTAGCCACCACGAGGTTCGCTGGCCCAGCAGGTACGGGCCAAACGCGATGTAGGACCAGACGGGCAATCGGCCGCGGCGTTTTCCGAACGTCCAACTCCAACCCATCGCGTACGTCCAAGCGACCGCGGCGAGTGACAATGCCGGCCATGCGAATACGGAACCAACGCCACCGAGCAGCGCTGCTACGATCCCGCAGACCACCGCCCCGCCGGCGTAAAGTCCTGCGAGATCAAGTCGAGCGGCGCGGCCGCCGCTTGGGGTTTCGTCCGCTGGCTTGGAAATCACCGCTGTGCTCACGTCTTCACCCTTCGCGCCAGGGATACGCTGAAAATCCCCCACCGGTCGATCTCCATGCCGGCTTTCTCAAACCCCGCCCGGCGGACCAGCTCGTCCATCTCCAACTGCGTCCGTCGCCGCATGATCCAAGGCTGGCCGTCGCGATTGGTGAGCGTCCGCGCGATCATCTCGATCTGCGGATGCCAGGGTTGATTGGTGTAGATGAGGTATCCGCCGGTCTCGACGGCCGCGGCAAGCCCGGCGAGCGATCGCTCGATCAGCGCATTGTCGGGGAAGAGCTCGTACAGGCCCGAGACGATCGCGACGTTGGGCCTTGGTTGCAGCGCGGCGAGCTCGTCGCGCGAGAAGGCGTCGCCGGATTCGAAAGTTGCGTTGGTCACGCCGAGTTGGGCCGCCAGTCGCCGGCCTTCTTCGAGACCGGACGTGCTGCGATCGCGCAGGATGGCGGAGATCGGCGCGCCGGGCATCGACGCCAGTGTTTCAAGCACGTAGCGTCCCGGCCCAGACGCGATGTCGAGCACACGCGCGTGCTTCCCTTCCGCCAGGACGCCGCCGATCGCCTTGCGCAGCGCCTTGTCCAGATTCGCCCGCCGCTGACGAATGCCGCGCCAGCCGATCGCGTTGAGGTAGAGGCGATCGATCAACTTACCGACCGGCGAAATGCCGGCGGAGCGATTGCGATAGATGTAATCCAGCGACTCCCCCGAATCGAACCCGCTCCGCCAGCCAAGCCTAATGCCATCGCTGAGCTTACACGCCGTCTTCATCGACAGCCGCTGCGCCTTGAACATCAAGCCGATCGGACAGTACGCCGGTCGCGGCTGCGAGAGCTTATCGTACTCCCGTCGCGTGTACTCCTTGACGATTTCCATCGGCTCCGCCGCCGGCGTGGCGAATTGCCTGTCCAGGAAATCGCGTACGCGCTCGACCACTTGTTCGCGCCCCGTCTCGTGAAAGATCGAATGACCCATGCCGGGGAAGATGAACATCTCCTTGTCCGCCGAGCTCAGTCGCTCGAAGAACTTGGCGGCGATGGAGTTCTTCACCACCCAGTCTGATCCCGCGCCCAGCACAAGTGTCGGCGTCGCGATCGCGCCGGCGTCGGCGACCAACCGCTTCGACACGTCGTGCAGGTCGAGCAGGATGTTCACCGCGATCTTCTTGGAGATCAGCGGATCGGCGTCGTAAGCGGCCGACTGCTCCGGATCGTGCGTCAGCATTTTCGCCTTCACATAGCTGGTCACGAACGACTTCTTCTTCACCTTCGAGAGAACGCGAAGCGAAGGGATTGCCAGCGGCACGTACAGCTTGACTGCCAGTGCCGGCGTTGCCAGCACCAGTGCGCGGATCGGTGGCGCGTAATCGTGTACCCACGCCGCCGCGACTACCGCCCCGACGCTATGGGCGACGACCGCGACGTCCTGCATTGCTAAGCCAGTCTCCGCGAGGATGTGTTGTACGAATGCGTCGGTATCCTTGATCACGCTCGCGAGATCCGGCGCCCAGCCGCGCTCGCCGGGGGAATGGCCGTGGCCGCGGGCGTCCCACGCGAAGACGGCCGCGTCCGCCATGCCAAGGCGTTCGACGAATTCCTGCCACCGCCCCGAATGCTCGTGCCCGCGATGAAACAGCACGACGGCGCGCTTTACCTGCTGCGGCGGCAGCCACGCGCGGTAGAACAACTCGGTTCCGTCAAACGACGTGAACGTCCGCTCAGCAGGCTGCCACCCGTGCGGCCGCTCGGATTCCGCCGCGGGTGCCGATGTCGGTTTTTCCAGTGTCGCGTTCATCGAATGTGCTCCTTTGCCCGGTCTTCGTGTGATCTGAAAGCTCTCGCACCGCCGCTTCCAATTCCGCCGCAATCTGCGTCGCTGATTGCCGGCATCGCTGCAGGTGCGCGAAACGCATTGGCTGGCCGATCGTCAGCGTCAGTTTTCGCGGGCGTGGAATCCATTTCCCCTTCGGCCACGCACGGTGGGCGCCGTCAAGATAACAC
>JAQGHM010000298.1 GCA_028291615.1 Phycisphaerales bacterium
GGCCGACGTGCCGGACGCAGCACTCCGTGGAAATCTCAAGGTATTTCTGGCTGGCGCTCTAGAGGCCACCACTTCGTACGCGTGCTGGGCGATCTCTCACTTGGCGCAAAACCTCGATGCGCAGGCGAAGGTGTTTGAGGATGTTAAGGAGATCGATGAATACACACCGGAGAATCTTCGCTGGGCTGAGTATCTAGGCCATGTGTTGGACGAGACGCTCCGTCTGACCCCATCGCTCTATTTTCTGCCGCGACGGGGCACCGCCGACGTTTGGGTCGAAACGAGGAACGGAAGAAAACTGTTCATCCCAAGGGGAATCCACATCCTTCTGGATATTTGGCACGCCAATCGTCACGAGGATCATTGGGGGGTCGCCGCGACGGGTCACCCCGCGTTAAGTTTCGCGCCCGAACGCTGGGTGGGGATCGAAGCACGGCGTCAATCGCCAAAGGACTTGATGCACTTCGGATTCGGACATGGGGCGAGAATCTGCCCTGGACAGCACCTTGGCCAATTGGAAACCGCATTGGTTGTTGGGGCGTTCGTGAAGCTGTTCACCTTCAGATCGCCAACAGAGGGATACGAAGCCATGGCAGGTGTCTCTACCAAGCCCCGGGATGGGACGTTGGTTGAATTGACTTTGCGGTAAAGACGGAGTCGGCGGATGAGGAAGCGGAGGCCGTTTCATTCAGGCTCGATTCATCCTAGAATCTGACCATGGGGCAACGTGTGGCGGGAATGGAATCGAAATCGGGGGCGGTGATGCTTTCCACCCCGGTGACGTCCCTCGCCGGCGTCGGTCCGACTCGCGCCCAGCATCTGGGAGACCTAGGCGTCAATACGCTGGGCGAACTGCTGGAATACTTCCCCCGCACCTACCAGCACGAAACCGAAGAGCGGGCGATCAACCAGCTCGACCCCGGCCCCATCCAAACCGCGCGTGGGAAGGTGATCGCCGTTGACTACATCGCCACGCGGCCCCGTCCGCGATTCGAGGCGACGCTGGATGATGGCACCGGCATCCTCGCCTGCGTCTGGTTCAACGGTTCTTACCTCCGCAAATCCATCCATCCTGGGTTGATGATTCGCGTGAAGGGGAAGGTGGGGAGTTTTAAGAACATTCCGCAGATGACCAACCCGAAGTGGGGGGCAATCGACGAAGCTGCCGAGGCAATCACAGAGGCGCAGTTCCGCCCGATCTATCCCGCCAGCGCCAAGCTCCCCAGCGAGGTAATCCAGAAGATCATCGAGCCGAACCTCGAGGCGGCGGTGGCCAATATAGAAGAATGGTTTCCGCAATCGCTTCTCGATCGGCGCGGTTTGATGCCGCGACATGATGCGTATCGCACGATCCATCGTCCCAGCAATCTTCATCAGGCCCTCAAGGCGCGGCGGCGGATCGTCTACGACGAGCTGATGCTGATGCAACTGGGGCTGGGGATCAGCAAGCAATTGCGGGATGGGCGGCTTACGGCGCCCGTGCTGCGGGTCGACAAATTGCTGGACCAGCGCATTCGCGGGCGATTCCCTTTCGAGCTGACCGAGGCGCAGACCTCGGCGATCTGGGAGATCCTGACGGATCTTCAGGCCGCCCGCCCCATGAACCGTTTGCTGCAAGGGGACGTGGGGAGCGGAAAGACTGTGGTCGCGCTCTACGCGATGCTTACAGCCGTAGCGAACAAGCTGCAGGCGGCGCTCCTCGCCCCGACCGAGGTGCTCGCCGAGCAACATTACCTGACCCTCTCGCGGCTGCTGGGGGATTCTGGGGTTTGCGTCGAGCTCTACACCAGCCGCACCAAGCGGGAGAGCAAAGGCTCGCTGATGCGCGCCCTGAGCGATGGGAAGGTGCACATCGCGGTAGGGACCCAGGCCCTGATCGCGCAGGATGTCGAGTTCGCCAATCTGGGCCTCGTTGTGGTCGATGAGCAGCACAAGCTGGGCGTGCGACAGCGCGCGGTGCTGAAGGGGAAGGGGTTATCCCCGCATTACCTGGTGATGACCGCCACGCCCATCCCGCGCACGCTCGCCCTCTCCTATTTCGCCGACTTCGACCTCAGCACGATCGATCATCTCCCCCCCGGTCGCCAGCCGATCAAGACGCGCTGGATTCCAAGCAAGCAGGCGGCCACCGCGTACGAGTTCGTGCGCGGCCAGATCAAGGCGGGACGGCAGGCGTATCTTGTCCTGCCTCAGATTGATGACACTGGGCTGGATGACGCGAAGTCGGTCAAGACCGAGTTCGACAAGCTGAGTAAGGGCCCGCTCAACGGCCTGCGCCTGGCGATGCTCCACGGCCGGATGACCACCGAAGAGAAGCACGCGACGATGACCGCGTTTCGCGCGGGGACGGTGGACGTGCTGATCGCCACCACCGTGATCGAGGTCGGTATTGACGTCGCCAACGCCACCGTGATGGTGATCGACAACGCCGAGCAGTTCGGCCTCTCGCAGTTGCACCAGCTTCGCGGGCGCGTCGGGCGCGGCAGCGAGTTGTCCTACTGCATCCTGATCGGCGACCCGCAGGGAGACATCGCCCGGGAGCGGTTGACCGTCATGACGCAGTCAAACAACGGCTTCGAGATCGCCGAGCGCGACCTGCAACTGCGCGGCCCAGGCGAATTCTTCGGCACCCGCCAGCATGGCCTGCCGGAATTCAAGCTCGCCGACATCACGCAGGAGATGGAGCTGCTGCAGCAGGCGAAGGACGACGCCCTTGCGCTCCTCGGCGAAGATCCCCATCTTCGCCAACCCGCCCATGCGAAGCTCCGCGCCGCGCTCCGGGCGATGTTTGGCGACACGCTCCCACTCGCCCAAGTCGGTTAAACGGCAGGCGAAGTCCACGCGTCATGGAAATGAATTAGAATGTCGCGCGGCAAACGACTCGCGCGCGGTTAAGCCCATTGCGCGGTTATAAATGCGCGTCAATCTTTGGCGAGATCCGCTGTTACGCCCCCAGCCGCTCCGGATTCAACCCCGCCAACTCCGGTACGACGAACAACCCATCCCGCCTGATCACCCGCCCGTCAAACGCCACCTCGCCCCCGCCGTATTCCGCCCGCTGGATGCAAACCATATCCCAGTGGATCTGCGACTCGTTCCCGTTCCCCGGCCGCTCGTATGCCTGTCCCGGGGTAAAGTGAAACGACCCCGCGATCTTCTCGTCAAACAAAATGTCCTTCATCGGCTTGATGATCAACGGATTGAACGCCAGCGAAAACTCACCGATGTAACGTGCCCCGGGATCGCAATCGAGTATCTCGTTAAGCTTCTGCGTGTTAGCCGGCGAATCCGCCATCGCCTCCTTCACCCGTCCTCTTTCAAACGCCAGCCGAATGTTGTTGAAGATCGTCCCACGATACAGCGTTTCGCAGTTGAACTGGATGTGCCCCTCCACCGATTCCTTCACCGGGCACGAGAAACATTCACCGTCCGGAATGTTCCGCTCCCCCCAGCACCCCTTCGACCCGATCCCCTTGATCGAAAATCGCAGGTCCGTCCCCGGCCCGGTGATGTGCACCGCGTCCGTCGCAGCCATCAGCGCCTCCAGCGGTTTCATCGCCTCCTTCATCTTCGCGTAGTCCACTCCCGCGCAAACCTGAAAGTAAAAATCCTCAAACGCCTCGCTCGACAAATTCGCCGCCTGCGCCATCGAAGGCAGCGGCCACCGCAGCACCACCCACCGCGTCTTCTTCACCCGCTGTTCCAGGTGCACGGGGTGTGCGTAAAGCTTTTCATAGAGATCCATCTTCTCCCGCGGCACGTCCGACAGCTCGGCGATATTGTGCGATCCGCGAACGCCGATGTAACACGCCATCTCCTCCATCCGTGCCCGGTCCACCCGCGCCCACGTCCGCATCTGTTCTTCCGATGCGTTCTGCAGCAGCGCCCGCGTCACCGCCTGCTGATACGTTGAGACAAACGGCACGCCCCCAGCTCCGGCTACCGTCCGGATCAGTTCCGTAGTGAACTCCGACGGAATATCGAACGCCTCGATCAGCACCTTATCGCCATTCTGCACCCTTGAGGAATGGTGAACCAGCAACTGGGCAAGCTTGGCGAATCGCGGATCTTTCATGCCCGGCAACCTACCAAATGATCATGCCGATTCCCATACCGCCCCCACCGGCGTAAGATCACAGTCAGATGTCCAAAGGCAAGACCAACGTCTCCCCGCGCATCGCCAACCGGCGCGCGCTCCACGATTATTTCATCGACGCCAAGCTCGAATGCGGCATCGCGCTCATGGGCAGCGAGGTCAAGAGCCTTCGCGACGGCAAAGGCCAGCTCCAGGAATCCTACGCCCGCATCGAGCGCGGCCAGCTCATCCTCCACGGCTGCCACATCGATCCCTACGCCCCCGCGACCAAGTTCAACCACGAGCCCCTCCGCGAGCGCCGCCTCCTCGTCCACAAGCGCGAGATCCGCAAGCTCGAGCAAGCGCTAAAGACCAAAGGCGTCACCTTGATCCCGTTAGCGCTTTACTTCAAAGACGGCCGCGTTAAGGTCGAGATCGGCGTCGCGCACGGCAAGCAACAGCACGACAAGCGCGACACGATCCGCAAAAAAGAACAAGACCGCGAACTGCGCCGCATCATGAGTCGAAGACAGTAGGCATTTCTCGCGTCAGCGCGCATCACCAGTAAGCGGTCGCACCGAAGGTGCACACGTCGTGACCTCAAAACCTTCCCCCAGACATCTCTGGTACGCGCTCCTCCTCGCGCTGCTCGTGACGCTTCCGCGCGCCATCCTGATCCGCGAAGCACACGGCGAAACCAGCGACGACGACTACCACCTCGTCCGCGGGCTCGAGTTCCTCCAGCGCGACCCCGGCCTGGTTCACCGCGAGCTCAACGATCCGCACCTCGGGCAGGCAATTGCCGCCCTCCCGCTCTGGATCATGGGCGGCACCACCCATGGCCGCGACGAGGGCACCGCCCTCTACGACCAGCCCGCCTACTCCCCCGAGACCGCCCTGATGGCCGTCGCCGTCTGGAAGGTGTTTCTCTTCCTTCCGCTGGTCGCCGTCGTCTTCGTCTGGTGCCGCCGACTTTACGGCCTGCCCGCCGCCTGGCTGGCGGTGACGCTCCTGCTCGTCGAGCCGACGATCACCGGCCATCTTCACCTCGCCGCCCTCGACGTGCTCGCCACCAGCGGCATCGTCTGCGCCTGCTTTTTCGGCTGGCGATATTTCGATCATCCCACCCTCCCACGCCTCTCCGTCGCCAGCGGCGCTTGCGCGGTGGCGCTGCTGCTCAAGCACACCGCGATCCTGGTTCCCGCGATCTTCTGCGGCTACGCACTGATCGACTGGCTGCGCCGCCGCTCCAAAGCCGCCGATTCCGCCGATCCGCTGGCGGTGTGCAACGGCATGCTCAAAGGAGCATTGCTCGCGGTCATGGCGATGTGGTTACTCCTGTGGCTCGACCTCAGCCCGGTGCGGCGGGCGGGCGTAATGCCGGGCGGGCTTTACGTCAGCTCCGTGCTCGACGCCGCCGACCACGTCCGCGCCCCCAACGACGCCTACCTCTGGGGCAACGTGCGCCGCGGCGGATGGTGGTACTACTTCCCGGTCGTCGCGACCTAC
Organism: Phycisphaerales bacterium; assembly: GCA_028291615.1. Taxonomy (GTDB): domain Bacteria; phylum Planctomycetota; class Phycisphaerae; order Tepidisphaerales; family Tepidisphaeraceae; genus RYN-433. The sequence goes on from JAQGHM010000298.1 coordinate 5,585, forward strand.
AAAGTGCCGATCGGCATCGCCCTCATCCTCGCGGTGGGATTGGCGTCGGTCTTCAAGTTTCGACCGCGGTGGGAGGAGTGGGGCCTGCTCCTCCCGCTGATCTGGTACGCCGTCTTCTTGATGTTTCAGAACATCAACATCGGCTGGCGACACTTTCTGCCGGCGTATGTGTTCATGCTGCTGGCCGCGTCGCGCTGTATGGCGGCGGGACGCGTTTGGCAAATCGTCGCGTGGGTGGCGGTTGGCGTCACCACGCTCGACATCGCGCGCTGGCATCCGGACTACATCTGCTACATCAACTGGCCGCGACACGACGTTTACCGTGCGATCAGCGACAGCAACATCGACTGGGGCCAAGGCCTGAAGCAGGCCAACGACTGGCTCGACGCCAATCCCGCCTTCATCGCCGGACGGCCGGTGTATATCCGGGCGTCAGCGGTGAGCAACCGCGCGGTGCGGCATTACCTCGGACGTCGCGTCACCCAACTGCACGTCGCCGACGTCGCCCCCCGCCATGGGGTGCTGATCCTGAGCCCGGTCTGCCTCTCGGGCATCAGCGAATCCCAGGACGAATACGCGCTTTTGCGCGGCGTCGAGCCCCACGCGCTGATCGGACACTCCCTGCGCGTCTATGATTTAGACAGGCTCGGTCACTGACAGCGTGCGTCAAATCGTGTAGATATGCCCACGCGCGCGTAAACCCAACCGAGCACGAGGAATCGCCTGATGTCTGAGAACGTGAAAAACGACAACGCCAAAGCCCCCGAGCGTCTCGACTTCGTCCGCCGCATCGTTGAGGAAGACCTCCAGACCGGCAAGTGGGGCGGGCGCGTCGCCACGCGCTTTCCGCCCGAGCCCAACGGTTACCTCCACATCGGCCACGCCAAGTCGATCTGCCTCAACTTCGGCATCGCCAACGAATACAACGGCATCTGCAACCTGCGTTACGACGACACCAACCCCGCCAAGGAAGAGGAGGAGTACGTTCGCTCGATCGAGGCGGACGTGAAGTGGCTGGGCTTCGAATGGTCGAACAAGCTCTGGGCGTCGGATTACTTCGACGCCATGTACGATTTCGCCGTCGAGCTGATCAAGAAGGGAAAGGCGTACGTGGACGATCAGACCGCCGATCAGATCCGCAGTTCGCGCGGGACCGCCACCGCCGGCGGACAAGCGAGCCCCAACCGCGACCGACCGGTTGAAGAGAACCTCGAACTGTTCATGCGCATGCGCACCGGCGAGTTCCCCGACGGCTCGAAGGTGCTGCGGGCGAAGATCGATATGGCGTCGCCCAACTTCAACCTGCGCGACCCGGTCATGTACCGCATCCTGCACCAGTCGCACCACAACACCGGCGACAAATGGTGCATCTACCCGATGTACGACTGGGCCCACGGGTTTGAGGATTCGACCGAGCAGATCACGCACAGCATCTGCACGCTGGAGTTCGAGAACCACCGCCCGCTTTACGACTGGTTCATCGACGCGGTGAACGAAGGACGGCCTCCGGAGAAGCGCATCTGGCACCCGCAACAGATCGAATTTGCGCGGCTGAACCTCACCTACACGATGCTGAGCAAGCGGAAGCTGCTGGCGCTGGTGCAGGAGCGGATCGTGCGCGGTTGGGATGACCCGCGCATGCCGACGATCAGCGGCTTTCGCCGCAAGGGGTACACCCCCGAGGCGATCCGCGCATTCTGCAAGCACATCGGCGTGAACAAGTTCAACAGCATGCACGACATCCAACTGCTGGAGAATTTCCTGCGCGACGACCTGAACAAACGGGCAACGCGCGTGATGGGCGTCCTGCGGCCGCTGAAGGTCGTCATTACGAACTATCCCGAAGGGCAGGTCGATCAGCTCGAGGCGATCAATAATCCCGAAGACGCGTCGGCGGGTACGCGCACCGTGCCGTTCTCGCGGGAGATCTACATCGACCGCGAAGATTTCATGGAGACGCCGGCGCCGAAGTACTTCCGGCTTTATCCGGGCAACGAGGTGCGGCTGCGGTACGCGTATTTCGTGCGATGCACCGGCGTAGTAAAGGACGCGGCGGGCGAGATCACCGAGGTGCACTGCACCTACGACCCGGCGACCAAGGGCGGTAACTCGCCGCCGGACGGGCGCAAGGTGAAGGGGACGATTCACTGGGTCTCGGCCGCGCACGCGGTGGACGCCGAGGTGCGGCTGTACGATTACCTGTTCACCAAGCCCGATCCCGAAGACGTGCCGGAAGGGTTTGACTGGAAGGTCAATTTGAACCCCAAGAGCGAGACGGTGCTGCCGGGAGCCAAGGTCGAGCCGAGCGTGAGCGGAGCGACGGTCGGCACGCACTATCAGTTCGAGCGGCAGGGTTACTTCACGGTGGACAAGGACACGACGCCGGGACGGCTGGTATTTAACCGTTCGGTGGGTTTGAAGGATTCGTGGGCGAAGGAGCAGAAGAAGTAGGGGAGATGGGTGCGGCGAGCTCGTCCACATGGTCCTTCCCCCTTCTCTCAAGTGTTGATTTTGGGTGGGTAATAGGGCGCGGCAAGCGGGGTCGCAAACGCAACGCATTGTTTTCTTGTTGACACGTCTCCTCCTGTTATGTTAGTTAGTGCTACATAACATTCATTCTCCGGTGCGCGGGTGCGCCTGGGGTGTTGAGAGTTTAAACGCGGGAGGTCGGTATGGTTCGGCTGAGCATTAAACGGTCGGCGGTGGTGGTTGGAGTACTTGGGTTGGCAGTGGTGGCCGGCTGCGAGTCGTCGGGATTGTCGCCGCGCGAGACGCATGGCGGCGACTACTCGACGTACCTCTATTCGCTGTATGACGATGGGGGCGCGACGGCCCAGCCGGGCCGGCCAGGGGCGGACGTGCTGCTCCGAGCTCCGCTGCGGGTGGGGGTGGCGCAGGTTGGGGAGGTAGGACCGGCGGAGGGCGTGCTCGCGCGGTTGCGCGCGGAACCGACGCTGTTCGCCAGCGTGCAGGCGGTGCCGGCAGTGTTCGAACGGATGGGCCAGCAGACCGTGGACGCGGCGGAAGCGCGGCGGCGCGTCAGCATGATGCGGCAGCACGCGCGGGACCTGGGAATGGATTACCTGCTGATGTACGGCGGCACGATGGACTTCGGGAGCGAGCAGACGTCGAGCGGATTGCTGGACCTGACGATCGTCGGGGCGTACGTGATGCCAAGCAAGGACGTCAAGGCGGTCGGCCGGTCGGCAGCGGCGATGGTGGACGTGCGGACGGGTCGGGTGGTGCTGTCGGCGAGCAGCGAGGGGGAGCGGAAGAAGTGGGTGCCGACGATGGCCCAAGGCGGCGCGCAGGTCGAAGTGCTGAAAGGGTTGCGGGACGAGATGGTCGGTCGGCTGGCCGACGCCGTCGTGACGCGGGTGCGGGAGCGGGCGGGCGGTTGAAGGTCGTGGCGCGCGTGTTGTTGGCGTGCCGCGGGATTGAACGAGGCGTTCGAGGTCGGTCGCGAATTTCATGATGGCTACCCCCCTGATTGCTTGAGAATGTCTCGATAAGGAAACATTCCGTTTGCCATATGGCATAAAATATTGGACATTATGGCAGACATGGTGATAAAGTAGGGGCGAGCCGTCGATAAGGAAATAATGAGCACCACCTTCCTCAAACCAAGCCGTGCCCGGCGTGCCAGAGTAGGCGGAAGCAGCCTGGGGATTGCCGCGTCTGGCCTGCATGACCTGATCAGCCGGGTCGAGGCGGGATTCCCATTTGGCGCGATCGAGAAATTCCGGAAGGCCAGTGGGCTGGCGGTGGGAACTATTGCGGGGCTGGTGCTGATCCCGGAGCGGACGCTCGCACGGCGTCGGGCCACCGGCCGGCTCTCTCCCGATGAATCCGAGCGACTCCTGCGCATCGCGACCGTTTTCGAAAAGGCTTTAGACCTGTTCGAGGGAGACGTGGTCGCGGCGCGGCGCTGGTTGTCAACGCCCAAGCGGGCGCTGGACGGCGCGACGCCCTTGAACTTCGCGCGGACCGAGATTGGCGGCCGGGAGGTTGAGGCATTGATCGGGCGATTGGAGCACGGGGTCTTCTCGTGATCGTCACGGGGTGGCGGATCTATAAGAAACGCCATGGCCGCAGCGCCTTTACCGGGGAGGGCGCGCGGCTGTTCGGCGGGCGATGGAACAGTCCAGGGCATGCCGTCATTTATCTCGCGCAGTCCCAGGCGCTGGCAGCACTGGAAATGCTCGTGCACCTGGAAGCGGCGGACGCGCTGAAGCATTACCAGATGTGTCCCGTGACTTTCAACAGCGCGCTGGTCGAGGATCTCGATGCTGCGATTCTGCCGGCGAACTGGCGAAAGGATCCGCCGCCCAGGAAGTTGCGCGCGATCGGAGATGAATGGATCGAGTCCGGGCGATCCCTGGTGCTGCGAGTGCCCAGCGCGATCGTCGCGGCGGAACATAATTTCCTGCTCAATCCCCTTCATAAAGATTTCCCCAAGACTGGCATCGGACGGCCGGAACGATTCAAATTCGACCGGCGGTTATTGGCTCCCTAAATCGTCTGAAGCACCCGACAAACACGCCCGTTTCACCCATCCATCGAATTCAACCTGGCGGCGGTTTGTCGGGCGTCGCGATCCCGCTTCTCCTGGATGGATGGCAAGTGTTGCAGGTAAGCGTCGTCGAATCCGATGAGCCAGACATGTTTGTAATCGAGATTGTGAATCTTGATTGATTTAGCGATGGCGAAGAAACTCACCGCCAAAGCCATTGCGGCGATAGTCAACGCGATCAATATCCAGAAGACGACGAAGCTGCGGTTTTCAACGAGGGAGGCAGCGGCGATACACGCGGGGATCGCTGCGCAGCTTGCAAAGAACGTGATTCGTCCGATTTCGGATTCAACCCAATGCATGTGCTCGCGGCAGTAGCCGTAGCGGACGCGAACGCTGTCGCTCATGAAACGCCGGACCAGAAAACCGGTTATGCTGACGAACGGAACTGCGCGGAAGAGCGTGATCAATCGAAACTTACGCTCGACGGGAGTTCCGCAATCCGCACAGCGGTTGGGGAGGCGGGCGCCGCGGGTCATCATGAGCAATTGGTCGTCCCGCCAAACATTGGCCGAGACTTTTGATGATGCCCGCGCCGGTGCGGCGTAAGAGAGTTGAACCGTTGATGGGGTACCGATCGCGGGAATCGACAGTTCATTTCCGCACGGGCAGGTCGTGGTCTGCCCGGCGTATTGGGCGACGTAGTCGGGCGTCAGCTCGAACTGTTGTCCGCAGGCCGAACAAGCCAAACTTGCTTGAGCCATTGCCGCCTCCGATTCGTTTCAATCCTCCTGCTCCAGGATCGCCATAAACGCTTCCTGGGGTATGTCTACGCTGCCGACGCGCTTCATTCGCTTCTTGCCCTCCTTTTGCTTCTCCAACAGCTTGCGCTTTCGGGTGACGTCGCCGCCGTAGCATTTGGCGGTTACGTTTTTGCCTACCGACTTGATGGTTTCCCTGGCGACGATCTTGCCGCCTATGGCGGCTTGCAGGGGGATTTCGAAGAGGTGTTTGTCGATTTCATCCTTGAGACGGATCAGGAGCTTGCGGCCTCGGGACTCGGCTTTTTCGCGGTGGACGATTACGCTCAGGGCGTCTACGCGGTCGGCGTTGACCAGGATGTCGAGCTTGACGAGGTTGCCGGGGCGGAAGCCGATCAGGTCGTAGTCCATCGTGCCGTAGCCCTTGGTGGCGGACTTGAGGCGGTCGTAGAAATCGTAGATGACCTCGGCGAGGGGTAGCTCATAGACGAGGATGACGCGCGATGCGCCGATGTATTCGGTCTTCTGGTAAATGCCGCGGCGTTCCTCGCAGAGGTGCATGATCGCTCCGACGCCGTCGGCGGGGAGGATCAGGTTCATCAGGATGTACGGCTCGCGGATCTCTTCGATCTGGGTCAGATTCGGAAGCTCCGACGGAGCGTCGATGCGGATCGTGGTCTTGTCGGTCATCAGGATTTCGTAGGTGACCGTGGGGGCAGTCTGGATGACCTCGATGTTGAACTCGCGCTCGAGGCGCTCCTGGATGATCTCCATGTGGAGGAGGCCGAGGAAACCGCAGCGGAAGCCGAAGCCGAGCGCGTCGGAGGATTCGGGGGTAAACGTGAAGGAGCTGTCATTGAGCTGGAGGCGGTCCATCGCGTCGCGCAGCTCGTCGTACTGGGTTTTGCCGCCTGGATAGAAGTCGCAGTAGACCATCTGCTGGATCGGCTTGTAGCCGGGGAGGGCCTCGGGGGCGCGGTTGGCGTCGTCGGTGACGGTGTCGCCGATGCGGACGTCGTGGAGATCTTTGATGGCAGCGACGATGAAACCTACCTCGCCGGTGCCGATTTTTTCAACGCGCTTGGGTCGGGGGACGAGCTTGCAGAGGTCGGAGACCTGGTAGAGCTTATCGGTGCCCATCAGGCGGATCTTCTGGCCTTTGACGAGCTCGCCGTCGATGACGCGGACGTAGACGATGACGCCGCGGTAGTCGTCGTAGATGCTGTCGAAGATGAGTGCGCGGAGCGGAAGCTCGGGCTTTCCGCGCGGCGGGGGGAGCTGATCGCAGAGGCGGCTGATCAGCTCATCAACGCCCTGACCGGTCTTGGCGGAGACGAGGATGGCGTCTTCGGCGGGGAAGCCGAGGACCTGCTCGATTTCCTCGGCGACGCGCGTCGGGTCGGCGCTGGGGAGATCGATCTTGTTGATGACGGGGATGATCTCGAGCCCGGCCTCGATGGCGGCGTAGGCGTTGGCGACGGTCTGGGCCTGGACGCCCTGGGTGGAATCGACGACGAGGATGGCGCCTTCGCAGGCTTGGAGGGCCTTTTGGACTTCGTAATGGAAATCGACGTGGCCGGGGGTGTCGATGAAGTTGAGCATGAAGAGTTCCTTCTCGGGGAACTTTTCGCTCTGGTGCTCGTGGAAGACGGTGACGGCGGAGGCCTTGATGGTAATGCCGCGCTCGCGTTCGAGGTCCATGTCGTCGAGCATCTGGCTGTGGAACTCGCGCTCGGTGATTGCGCCGGCGCGCATGAGGAGGCGGTCGGACAGGGTGGATTTTCCGTGATCGATGTGGGCGATGATGGAGAAGTTACGGATCTGCATTAAAAGTTGCTGGTTTCTGGTTGTTTGTTGCTATCGGCGCGCGTCCCGACGGAGGGGAGTTCCTCATTGTAGGTGATATGAGGTTAAGGGCAACGGGGGTTGGCGGGGTGGAGGTGGGTTCGATTTGCGCCGGTGCGTTGGGCGGATTGCCGATTGCGGATTGCGGATTGCGAATTGGGGGGGAGGTGGGTTCGATTCGCGCCGGCGCGCGACCCTGTTCGATCGCGCGCTGGTTTTGTGCGTCGAGGGCACGCTGGTGGAGGGTTTGGTCTACCTCGGCGTTTCGCTGGGCGCGGCAGAGGTCCTGGTCGTCCTCGTGGTGGAGTTGGTGGTCTTTTCTCAGGCGGCGGAGTTGGTTGAGGATCGAGTTGAGGCGGGCTTGGAGGCGGTGTTGTAGGTTGAAGAGGCGGGTTAAGGGCGTGGGGGTGTCTTGGGAGAGGTGGAGGGCGTAGACCGCGGCGGTGGGGTCGCCTTCGTGATCTAGTCTGGGGTGGGGAGTTAGATGAGCGGGGTTGGGTTGTGGGGTTTTGGGGCGGTCTTCTGGGTGCGGGGTGTTGAGGAGGCGGTGTTCGATTCTGGGGATGTACTGGAGTTTCCAGATGATCAGGGTGAGTTCGTCTAAGAGGGTGCGTTGGGTGGGGGTGGTGGGGCGGTGTTCTTCGGTGAGTTCGCGTTTGAGGATGTCGAACGTGAGGTTGGCGGTGGGGTCTGGGACGGGGAGTTGATGAGGAGGGGTATTGGCGGTGAGGCCGTGGGTTCTGGCGTTTTGGGCGGAGCGTTGCTTGCCTTGCTTTGTGCGGGGGCCGGTGGATTTCTGCGCGTTTTGGCGGTTTCGGGCGGTGCGGAGGTCGGCGAGAGAAACGGTGGCGGTCTCTTCGGACGGGAGCGCGATGCTGCTGGACATTTGTCCCCCTTTGTTAGAACTACGTGTATTCTAACATATACCTAACGACATTGCGAGGGGAATTTTTCCTGGGTCGAAGAATTCTTGTACATCCGTCATGCGTGAGTTGGACGTGTTGATCCGCGAAACCGCAAGCGACTTTGGCGTGCGAGTTGCGGGAGAGTTGAGGTATGGTTCACCGCGCGGGACCCTTACTAGCCCTCTCCCGGGGCGTACCGGGAGGGGGGGGTGAAATGTGCGGGCTAATCGATGATTTTGATGTTTCCGGATTTCAGGGGGGTGAGGGGAGGGGCGGAGATGGGGGCGTTTAGGCCGTTGTCGTAGATTACCTGGTTGGTGGTTTTGTCTACGATTCGGATTCGGAAGAAGTCGAAGCCTGCGCCTTTGCCGGGGTGGCCGTCGATCATGGAGATTTCGAAGGAGTAGTTGCCCTTGCCGTTGATCTTGCCGGAGCCGGCCAGGCGGGCGGCGTTGCCGTTGGTGATGACGAGCCAGTCTATGCTGGTGCTTTCGAACTCGATGTTGCCGAACTCGAACTCGACCTTACCGGTGGGGGTGTTGGAGTTCTTCTTGTACTGGGCTTCGATCTCGATCTCGGCTTTGCCGGTGCGGGTGGGGTGAAGGGGGTCTGCGCCGGCGGGGGAGTTGAAGGTTCCGTCGCCGCTGATCTTGCCGGCGTTGCGGTCGAAGACGGGGAGGGTGATGGAGGACGTGGGACCGGTGTTTCCGGCTGCGTCGGTGGCGCGGAAGTAGATGGTATAAACGCCAGCGGGGAGTGGGGCGAGGGTGGCCTTGACGGCTTCGCTGGGGGAGTTGAACGCGCCGTCGGCGGCGGTCATGTTGAACCAGGTGATGCCGTTGAGGCTGTATTGAGCGATGGCGATGTTGGAGGCGCCGGTGAGGAGGTCGCTGGCGGTGGCAGAAAGGGTGATGGGGACGCCGACGGAGACGGGGCTGGGGGTGGCGAGGGGGGTGAGGATGTTGGGGCCTACGGTGTCGACTTTCCAGGTGTAGGTGGCGGGGGTGGGGTCGGTGTTGCCGGCTTGGTCGGTTGCGAAGAGTTGAAGGGTGTGTAGGCCGTCGGTGAGATTGGAGAACGTGAGTGGACTGGTGACGGCGAACGGTGTGCCGCCGTCTAGTTGGGCGGTGAAGGTGAGTTGGTCGGGCGGCGTGCCCTGGTCGGTGCCGGTGAAGGTGAAGGTGGCGGTGGATTGGTTGGTGAGGGTGGCGGGGCCGGTGAGGATGATCGTATCGGGCGGGGTGATATCGACAATGCGGACGGAGGTGGAGGCGGTGTCGGTTGCGCCGGTGCCGTCGGTGATGCGGAGGTCGATGTTGAAGACGGCGGGACCGAAGAGTCCGGCGGCGTTGAAGGTGGGGTTGATGCCGACCTCGTCGCCGCGCGTGGCGGCTGCGCCGGTTTCGCCGAAGATGCCGTTGCCGTTGAGATCCCAGGCGTAAGTGAGGGAGGCGGGGTTGGGATCGGTGCTGCCGGAGGCGTCCAGTTGGACCGAGCCGTTGTCGTTGACGGTGTAGGGGCCGCCCGCGTCGGCGATGGGGCCGGTGGCGCCGGCGGGGCCGAAGCTCAGGGTGAATTCTTCGGTGAGGGTACCGTCGATGGCGGTGGTGATCTGGTAGGAGCTGACGAAGACGTCTTGCAGGCGGATCTTGAGGAAGTCCTGGCCGCTGGATTTGCGCTGGACGGTGAAGGTGGCGTCGGGGCTGTGCTGGCCGGAGAGGACGCGGGAGAGGAGGGTGGGGGAGGCCTTGGAGATTCTGGAGACGAAATGGAGTTGTTGGAGGGTGGTCTTGCCGGCGCCCCCGCCACTGCCGGTGGTGGTGCCGCCGGAGAGTTCGCCGCCCCAGGAGAAGGCGAGGAGGTCAAATTCGTCCTGATGTCGGTTGGCTTGTGATTCGCTTTGGATGCCGTTGACGGAGAGGAAGAGGGCGAGGTCGGGCTTGGTGACGAAGCCGTCTTGAAGGAGCGAGTGCTCGATGATGGGCGTGTGGGTGACGCCCAGGCCGTTTTCGGTGAAGGTGAGGGGCGCGCCGAGCGAGGCGTCGGGGTTCTGGGGTTTGTAGGATTCGCCGCTGCGGGCGAAGTTGAGGGTGTATTCTTCTAGGAGGGTGCCGTCCTTGGCGGTGGTGAGCTGGTATGACCTAACCTGCACGTCGGCGAGGTTGATGGTGAAGAAGTCTCCCTGGTTTTTATTGGGGCGGGAGAAGACGAGGTCGGCCTGCTGGATGTGCTGGCCGCTGTTCATGCGGGCGAGGAGAATGGGGGAGGCCTTGGAGAAGCGGGAGACGATGTGGAGTTCCTGGAAGGTGGTTTTGCCGACGCCTCCGCCGCCGCCACTGACGGTGGAGCCAGCGAAGTCAGCGCCCCAACTGAAGGAGAGGACGTCGATCTGGTTGGGATGGGCGGCGTCGGTGGATTCGCCGGGGACGTTGGTGATCTTGAGGAAGGAGTCGAACGCGGAGGGGCCGGTGAAGCCGGAGTCGAGGAGGGAGGGCTGGGGGGGCGTGAAGTTTTCGATGCTGGGTTGGGTGATGCCGAAGTGGATGGGTGAGCCGAGGGAGCCGTCATTGTTCTGGGGTTTGTAGTCGAGTCCGGCGGTGGCGAAGCTGAGGGTGAACTCTTCGAGGAGTTGGCCGTTCTTACCGACGATGACGCGATCGGAGGTGACGGTGAGGTTCTGGAGGTCAAGGGTGAGGAATTCTGCGGAGCTGTCGGGGAGATGGACGGCGCCGAAGTGTGCGGTGGTGATGTGGACGCCGGCGGCGACGTCCGCGAGAAGCTTGGGGGAGGCCTTGGAGACGTTGGCGACGAAGTGGATTTCCTGGAGGGTGGATTTTCCGACGCCTCCGCCACTGCCTGGCGCGGTAGCGGTTCCGTCCGCGCCCCAGCCGAAGGAGAGGATGTCGAGCTGATTCTGATGGTGTTCGTCGGCGGATTCACCGGAGATGCCGTTGATGTTGAGGAAGAGGCCGAGTTGCTTGGGGGAGACGAGCGTGCCTTCGAGGAGAGAAGCCTGGCGGGGCTTGAAATCATCGACGCCGAGGAAGTTTTCGGTGAAGGTGGTGGCGGAGGCGACGGAGCCATCGGCGTTGAGGGTGTTGTAGGTCATCCCGCCGTTGGCGAAATTGATGGTGTATTCTTCGAGGAAGGTGCCGTCCTGGGCGGTGGTGACGCGGTAAGAACTGATCAGGACATTGCTGAGATCGATGCGGAAGAATTCGGGGTGCGTGCCGCCTGCTTTGCGGACGATGAGGTCGGCCTCCTGGATGTGCTCGCCGGTGTTGACGCGCGAGAGGAGCAGTGGGGAGGCTTTTGACAAATGAGAGACAACGTGGAGCTCCTGAAGGGTGGACTTCCCAGAGCCGCCGCCGCCGACCGTGCCGCGAGCTGCGTCACCGCCCCAGCCGAACGAGAGGACGTCGATGTCGTTGAGATTCTGCTCGCTGGCGGATTCACCGGGGATGCCAGTGATATGGAGGAAGGCGTTAGTTGCGCCCTTAATGTTATTAGTGTCGAGGAGTGAATCCTGCGTGGGCGCGAAATCGTTGACGGAGCCGCCTTGTTCTTCGAAGTGGACGGGTGTGTCCTGGCTGCCGTCTGCCTTCTGGGTGAAGTAATCGACGCCGAGCTTGGCGAAGGAGAGGGTGAATTCTTCGACGAGGCTTCCGTCGGGGGCAGAGGAGACCTGGTAGGAGCTGACCTGCGCGGACTGGAGATCGACATTGAGATACTCGAAGGGGGTTGCGCCATTCTTCAGGGCGGAGAGGTGGGCGGCTTGGAGGTGGATGCCGGTGGCCATGGCGGCCAAGAGCTTGGGGGAGGCCTTGGAGACTTTGGAGACGAAGTGGATTTCCTGGAAGGTGGTTTTTCCGGCGCCTGCGCCGCTGCCGGTGCTCGTCGTGCCGGTGGCGTCACCGCCTAGGCTGAAGGCGAGGATGTCGATCTGCTCGGCGTGGTTTTCGTCGGTCGAACCGCCGGGGATGGTGGCGAGGTCGAGGAAGAACTTTTGTCCGACGGGGGCGACGAAGCCATCCTTGAGGAGGGAGTGTTCGGTGGGGGCGAAATCGTCGATGAGTTTGCCGGATTCCTGGAAGACGATTGGCGCGTCGAGACTGCCGTCGGGCTTCTGGGGGCGGTACTCCATCCGGGCCTGGTTGAAGTTGACGGTGAATTCTTCGATGGCGGTTCCGTCGAGAGCGGTGGTGAGGACGTAGGAGCTGATGATGGCTTCGGAGAGGTTGATCTTAAGGAATTCGGGGCGAGTGCCGCCGGGCTTGCGGACGGTGAGGTCGGCATTTGCGAGGTGCTGGCCGGTGGTCATCTTTGCGAGGAGGAGCGGGGAGGCTTTGGAGACGCTCGCGGTGAAGTGGAGTTCCTGGAGGGAGCTCTTGCCGACGCTGGTGCCACCGCCGCCGGTGGTACTTTGAGTTGCGTCTGCGCCCCAGTTGAAGGAGCGGATGGCGATCTCATCGGGATGGCGGTCGTCGGTGGAGTCGCCGGGGATGTCGGTTACGTTGAGGAAGAGATCGTACTTGGGGGCGGCGAAACCTTTTTGGAGGAGGGAGACCTGTGCGGGGGTGAAATTGCTTACGCCGGCTTGGGTTTGGAATAGGACGGGGGCGTCGAGGCTGCCGTCGGGCTTTTGCGGGCGGTAGGTGAGGGAGGCGGAGAGGAGAAGGCGCGGTTCGAAGGGTTCCATCCATGCGGGTTGAGGGGTTGCGCTGGTGATGGCGCGGGCGAGGCGGGCGCGGCGGGTTTGGGTGATGGTTTGCGAGTTAGAATGGGTCTTGGTGAAGTGAGCGTGGCGCATGATGATGGTCCTCCTGAATGGATATGAATGCGGGCGCATTTTTCGCGAGCGATGGTCGTCGGACACGGCCCGCGAGCGGGCCGGCTAAACGAAATGTTTGAATTAGATGCCCACGAAGCGCTGCCCTGCGTGTCTCCCGTAGTGGAGTATCCTAAAACGGATTGGTGGCGGTGCAACTGTTTTTCGTGAAATTGTGCTGGCGATTTGGCGTTGCATTGGGGAGAGTAGCGCGTCGGGGCGATGCAGGAGATACGAGATGAACTGGCGACTTTTCCGGATGGCGCTGTTGTGTGTGGTGGTGGGATGGTCGTTGACTGCGGGTGCGGATGGGCCGGAGGCGCCGGCGACTGAAGCGCAATTGCAGCAGATGTTTAAGGATGGGGATTTTCAAGGATTGGCGTTGAAGGCGACGCGGGTGTTGCAGCTCAAGGGGGATGCGGCGAAGGCATATAACCGGCCGAAGGTGATGATGCTGAAGGGGGAGGCGCAGTTGCGGTTGAAGCAGGTGTCGCAGGCGCTGGATGCGTTTGCGGGGGCGGCGAAAGAATCGACGGACGCGAAGGAGGCGGCGACTGCGACGGCTACGGAGATGCTGGTGCGGAAGTCGCCGGGGTTGAAATATACGGTGCGGCCCAAGGGCGGGGGGAAGTCGGAGTCGCTGGATATTCTGGATGAGGCGGGGCGGAAGCAGGCGATGTCCGCGCTTTATGCGGACGAGGCGGCTATTGCGGCGCCGAAGATCAAGGCGGGCGAGTCGGCCAAGACGCTGCCGATCATCATTGAGGCGCTGAAGACGGTGTCGCGGCTTGGGGCGCTGGAGCAGGCGGCGACGGGGAGCGAGGAGAAGACGACGGCGTCGGCGAAGGAACTGGGGACGCATGCGCAGACATTGATGACCGAGGCGGTGCGGTCGATCGCGGCGGACGTGCAGAAGATCGGGCTCAGCGCGAATTCGGTCACGCGGCAGAGCGATGGGAACGGCGGGTACTTGATGGTGAAGCGCGGGTTGTCGCCTGTCGATACGCGGGCGCTGCGCGCGGATGTGGACAATGGGGGGAAGATCGCGGATGCGGCGAAGGAATTGTCGGCAGTGACGAAGGTGGCGTCGCTGGGGGCGGTGGCGTCGGATGCGACGCGGGCGGTGGCGGATGCGCAGCGGTTGTTGGATACGGATTTTAGTACGGCGCGCGGCGGGGGGACGATGAAGCGGTAGGGGCGGAGGAAACACGGCCCGCAAGCGGGCCGGCTAAACGTGGTTCAGGATTTGGTGCGCGCGGTGGCGACTGCCTGGACGAAAGCTCGGGCGTTGGCGGTGATTGAGGGCCAATCGGATTTGGTCATGGCGTCTTTGGTGACCAGGGAGGAGCCTGCGCCGAGGCATGCTGCGCCGGCCTTGATCCATTCTGCGGCGTTTTTTAGGTCTACGCCGCCGGTGGGGGTTAGGCGGAGCTGGGGGAGGGGGGCGAGGATGTCCTTGAAGTATTGGGGGCCCAGGCTGGTGCTGGGGAAGACTTTGACGACGTCT
>JAQGHM010000392.1 GCA_028291615.1 Phycisphaerales bacterium
CGGGTCACGGAGTGACCCGCGGCTCGCACGGAGGCTCGCCCTCCCACATGCGATTGCACGATTACTGTTTGGCGGGTTCGGCGTTCCAGACTTTGATGTCATCGAAGAGGCCGTCCTTGCCGGCTACGCCGAGCTCGATCTTGGACTTGGTCTCGTGGGCGATGCCGGGGGATTTGAGGAAGGCGGCGGGTTTGCCGTCGATCGTGACGCGCATGGTGTCGCCGACCGTCTCGACGACCAGCGTGTACCACTTGCCGGCCTCGAGCTTGTCGGCGAGCGGATAGGTGACGCTCTTGCCCTTGAGGAGGGCGGCGCGCTCGGCCTTCTTGGCGGGGTCTTTCATCTCGTAGATGTCGTTGCGCATCGAGCCTTCTTTTTCGTCGATGATGGAGACGCCGCTCTGGCGGACCTGGGCGCGGCAGAGGTGGCCGTAGTGCGAGCCGGTGTACTTGCGGTCGTCGAACTCGACGTCGATCATCGATGCGCCTTCGAAGCGGATCTTGACCTCGACGACGCTGTCCTTGGTCGGAAGCTCAAGCCCGTGGACGGCGGCGTGGGGGGTGACGGCGGGCTTGCCGTTTTCGGCGGGGGCGGTCTTGTCGCGCGTCTGCGTGCCCTTGAGCACGCCCTTCTCGGCGGCGAAGGTGGGGACGACCTTGTGCCAGGGCTTGGCGGGCTCGGTGCCTTCGAAGTCGTCGGAGAAGAGGAGTTCTTTTTTGTTGGCGATCGAGTTGGCGGGGATGGCGGGCAGATCCGCGGCGAAGGTGGCGGAGGCGATGAGGAGGCAGGCTAGCGTAAGTAAAAGTCGCATTGGTTATGTTCCAGCTAAAGAATGGAGAGCCGTCAAAACCGCCCCGGTGGCGGCCCGAAACAGGCGATCTCAAGGCGGGAGTCTATCGTATACAAGCCTGGGTGGGCAATTTCGAAGGTAGGGGCATTGGCGTTTACTATAATCGCCTCAACACCCGCGCTGGCGCGCGGGTAAAAGTCCGGGAGATGCCCATTCTACTTATGATAAACCGCGCCTTCCTTCTCCTGATCGCGTTCCTCGTCGCTGCCCCCGTGCGCGCTGCCACACCGCCGAGCCCCGAGGCGATCGACTACTTCGAGAAGAACATCCGTCCGATCCTCGTGGATACGTGCTACAAGTGTCATTCGGCGCAGTCGGAGAAGTTGAAGGGGGGGCTTTACGTTGATTCGCCGTACGGGTTGCGGACGGGGGGGAAGACCGGGCCGGCGATCGTGCCGGGGGAGCCGGAGAAATCCCTGCTGATCAAGGCGGTTCGGTACGCGGATGAAGATTTGCAGATGCCGCCCAAGGAGCAGCTTTCCAAGGCGCAGGTGGCGGCGCTGGAGACGTGGGTGAAGATGGGGGCGCCTGATCCGCGGCCTGATCCTGCGACTGCGGGGAGCAGGGTGGCTGAAGCGACCCCGCCGGCGGCGACGAAGCTTTCGCTGGCGGAGTCTAAGAATTTCTGGTCCTTCAAGCGGCCGGTGATGCCGGCTGTTCCCGTGGTCAAAGGCGATTGGGCGAAGTCGCCGGTGGATGCATTCATCATCGATAAGCTGTCGGCCAGCGGGATGCAGCCTGCGGCGGCGGCAGATAAGCGGACGCTCATCCGCCGCGCGACGTTCGATCTGACGGGTCTTCCCCCTACTGCGGCCGATGTTGCGGCGTATGAGGCTGATAATTCGGCGAATGCGTTGGAGAAGGTTTTGGATCGGCTGCTGGCATCTCCGGCTTACGGGCAGCGGTGGGCCCGGCACTGGCTTGACGTGGCGCGGTATGCGGACACGAAGGGGTATGTTTTTCAGGAAGAGCGGCGGTATCCGTTTGCGTACACGTATCGCGACTGGGTGGTCTCGGCGTTGAACCAGGATATGCCTTACGATCAGTTCCTGATCAATCAGATCGCGGCGGACCGGGTTGTGGCGGAGGATCCGAAGGCTGACAAGGCGAACCTGGCGGCGATGGGGTTTCTCACGGTCGGCCGGCGGTTTCTGAATAATCAGTCGGACATCATCGATGATCGGCTGGACGTGCTGTCGCGCGGGACGATGGGGCTGACGGTTGCGTGTGCGCGGTGCCACGATCATAAGTTCGATCCGATTCCGGCTGCGGACTATTACAGTCTCTATGGCGTGTTCGCTTCCAGCAGCGAGCCTAAGGACCCGCCGCTGCTGGCGGCGGGGGCTGAGAAATCGCCGCAGACGATTGAGTACGAGAAGGAACTGGCGACGCGCGAGGCGGCGATCGTGAAGTTTAAAGAAGATCGCTTGGAGAAGGCGGTTGCGCCGCTGAAGAGCGCGGCTAGCATCCAGGCATACCTTTTGGCAGCGAGCAAGCCGCGCGGGGCGGGGGACGCTTCTGCGGACAATGCGAAGCTGAACCGATTTGCCATCCGACGCTGGCGGACGTTTTTGGATGAGACGGCGGCGAGTAAGGATGCGGTCTTCGCGCCGTGGCATAAGATCGCTGCGCTGCCGGAGAAGGAGTTCGCGGCGAAGGCGCCGGAGATTCTTGAGACGTTTATTGCCGACGAGAAGAAGCCGCTTAATCCGGATCTGGCTAAGGCGCTTTCGGCTAAGCCGCTCGCCTCGCTCGCGGACGTCGCGAGTGCATACGCGAGCTTCGTTGAAGGGGAGATCGCGAATCCGAAATCCGCGGTCGCGACCGCGCCCAACTTTCCGACCAATATCTCGCTGGCCAACGTTGAATCTGTTTTCACCGGCGACGACCGTGGAGCTTACAACGGCCTGCTGCAGAAGCGCGACGCCGTTACGGCTACGCATCCTGGCGCGCCCGCGCGGGCGATGGTGATGGTTGATGCGCCGACGCCGGTGAATCCTGTGATCTTCAAGCGCGGCAACCCGGGGATGCCGGGAGCGGCGGTGCCGCGGCAGTTCCTGGCGTGTGTCGCTGGAGATGCTCGTCAGCCGTTTAAGGAAGGGTCCGGGCGACTGGAGCTCGCGCGGGCGATCGCTTCTAAAGATAATCCGCTTACAGCGCGCGTGTTCGTCAATCGCGTCTGGCTGCAGCATTTTGGCAAGGCCCTGGTGCGCACGCCCAGCGACTTTGGCATTCGCGGCGAGCGGCCGACGCATCCCGAACTGCTCGATTATCTGGCCGTCAACTTCATGCAGAACGGTTGGAGCATCAAGCGGCTGCACAAGACGATCATGCTGTCGGCTGCGTACCAGCAGTCGAGTGTTGCTTCGACCAAGGCGCTGCAGGACGATTCGGAAAATCGCCTGATCTCGCACCAGAACCGGCAGCGGTTGGATTTTGAAGCGTTGCGCGATTCCTTGCTGTTCGCGTCGGGGGAGCTTGACCAGAGCGTCGGCGGGCGGGCAGTGGATATCCTCGCCCAGCCGTTCTCGCACAGGCGCACGATTTACGGGTTTATCGATCGCCAGAATTTGCCGAGCATGTTCCGCGCGTTCGACTTTGCCAGCCCGGATCAGCATGCGCCGATGCGGTTTGCCAATACGGTGCCGCAGCAGGCGCTGTTTATGATGAACAGCCCGTTCATCATCGAACAATCGCGCGCCTTGGCAGGCGGGGTCGCTTCAGCAACCCTATCCCCCGAGCAAAAGATCCGCACCCTCTACCAAAAGGTCTTCGCGCGCAACCCGTCACAAGACGAAATCAAGCTGGGTCTCTCCTTCATCAACGCCGAAACGTCTCCGTCGACACTTGCAACTTCGCACGCCCCGCTCTGGCAATACGGATACGGCGCTTACGACGAGTCTGCCCAGCGCCTTACCACGTTCACGCCCCTGCCCTTTTACACCGGCGCCGCGTGGCAGGGGGGGAAGGCGCTGCCGGATCTGAAGCTGGGATATTGCCTGCTGACGCCGCAGGGAGGGCATGCGGGGAACGATCTTGCGCACGCGGTGGTGCGACGCTGGACGGCGCCGCGCGACGGGGCGATTGCCGTCAGCGGCACTCTGGCCCATACGTCGGCAAACGGCGATGGCGTTCGGGGGCGGATTGTCTCTTCGCGTATTGGCGAGCTGGCTTCGTTGACGGTGCATAACAAGTCGGCCCAGACGCAGCTTGAAACGCTGGACGTCAAGGCGGGCGAGACGCTGGACTTCATCGTGGATTGTCGAACGTCGGTCACGTCGGATTCGTTCACCTGGCCGGTGATCGTGAAGATGAAGAACCTTCCCGAAGGGATTGCGGGCGGTGAAGACACGCTGGAGTGGAATTCCGTCACGGACTTCGCCGGCCCGCAAACCGCGGCGCCGATGACGCCGCTGACGCCGTGGGAAAAATATGCCCAGATCCTTCTAGAGACTAACGAGTTTGTCTTTGTAGATTAACCGTGCATTCACGTAGGATTCGCTTCAGCGGACGGAAACTTATGTCGCAGTACGATCATCGCCCGCAACTTCAAGACCAGTTTCTCACCCGACGCCAGATGCTCCAGCGCACGGGGATGGGACTGGGCGCTCTTGCGCTGGGGGCGCTGTTTCCAGAGATCAGCGGTGCCGCCACCGCCGCCCCGATCAGCAATTCCGTCAACCCGTTGCTTCCCAAGGGCCCGCACTTTGCCCCCAAGGCCAAGCGGATCATCCACCTCTTCCTCAACGGCGGGCCGAGCCAGGTGGATACGTTTGACCCCAAGCCGTCGCTCACCAAGTACCATGGCCAGACGCTGCCGGGCGAGTACCTGAAGACCGAGCGCAAGACGGGGGCGGCGTTCAAGTCGCCGTATGCGTTTAAGAAATACGGGCAATCCGGCATCGAGGTGTCAGAGATCTTTTCCAACGTCGCGCAGAACGTGGACGACATGTGCATCATCCGCTCGATGCACGCGGACGTGCCCAATCACGAGCCGTCGCTGCTGCTGATGAACTGCGGCGAGGCGCGGCTGATCCGGCCTTCGATGGGTTCTTGGCTTACCTATGGCCTGGGGACGGATAACCAGAACCTGCCCGGATTTGTCGTGATGTGCCCCGGAGGTTACCCGATTCAGGAATCGCAGAACTGGCAATCCGGTTTTCTGCCCGGCATCTACCAGGGCACCTACATCGACACGAAGAATACTGAGCTCGACAAGCTGATCGAGCACATTCGCAACAAGTACGAGAACAAGACCCAACAGCGCCGGCAGCTTGATTTGTTGCTGCAGCTCAATGACAAGCACCTGCAGGAGCGGCAGAAGGACGCGCAGCTCGAGGCGCGGATTCAGTCTTACGAGTTGGCGTATCGCATGCAGACGGAGGCAGCGGATGCGTTCGATATCAGCCGCGAGCCCGAGCACATCCGCGAGATGTATGGCGCGGAGAAGAGCACGCAGGCGAGGCAGATCCTGATCGCGCGCCGACTCGTCGAGCGCGGCGTGCGGTACGTGCAGGTGTGGCACGGGGACGGGCAGCCGTGGGACAACCATGACGACATTGAGGTCAATCACCGCCGCCTGGCCAAGCAGTGCGACCAGGCAATGGGGGCGCTGATCAAGGATCTCAAGCAGCGCGGGATGCTGGAGGATACGCTGGTGATGTGCGGCGGCGAGTTCGGCCGCACGCCGGTGGTGGAGTTGCCGACGCCGGGCTCGAACGCGGGGAAGATCAACGGTCGCGATCACAATCATTATGGGTTTACATACTGGCTGGCGGGCGGCGGGGTGAAGGGCGGGTATGTACACGGTGCGACGGATGAATTCGGGTTCCGCGCGCAGGAGAAGCCGGTGCACGTGCATGACCTCCACGCGACGATCATGAAGCTGATGGGGTTTGATCACGAGAAGTTCACGTACCGGTATGCGGGGCGGGATTTCCGGCTGACGGACGTGCATGGGACGGTGGTGAATGAAATTATCGCGTGATGTAGTCACCACCCCGATTGACCGCGCTCACAAACGTCGCGAGAATATAAGCCATGAGATTTCGCGTCCTGATCGAGCCCGATGAAGACGGCGTGTTCGTCGCCGAGTGCCCGACGCTCCCTGGATGCGTCTCTCAAGGCAACACTCGCGACGAGGCGATCGCCAACATCCGCGACGCAATCGGCGGTTATCTCAAGAGCCTTGAGAAGCATGGCGAGCCCGTTCCACTCCCAATTTCCGAGGAAATTGTCGAGGTCGCGACGTGAGCAGATTGCCGGTTTGCTCTGGTCGCAATGCGGTCAAGGCCTTCTCCAAAGTTGGATATCTTCTCGACCATCAAACTGGCAGCCATATGATTCTGCGGCACCCGAACCGCCGCCGGTTGACGGTTCCCGATCATCATGAGTTGGCCAAAGGGACACTCCGATCATTGATTCGGGAAGCTGGGTTAACGGTCGATCAGTTCACTGCGTTGCTCGACTGAATTCAAGAGCGATTCTGATAGGAATCAACAATGCGTCGAATCGTCTTCGTTCTAAGCATTGCCCTCGTCGGCCTCGTCGGCCTCGTCGGCCTCGTCGGCCTTGCCGCCGCTCCGGCCGTCGAGGCGCCGCCACAGCAGCAGCAGGTCGATCGTTGGTCCACGCTTCCCGCCAAGCCGCAACCGCTGCTGGTTCATAAGACGTTTCGTTCAAAATCCATGGATGCGGAGGTGGGGTACAACCTTTACCTGCCGCCCGGTTACGACGCTGACGCGGCGACTCGTTACCCCGTGCTTTACTGGCTTCATGGGATGAACCAGTCGGAGTCCACGGATCAATATCCGATTCGCTACCTCGACGACGCGATCAAGGCGAAAGCCGTTAAGCCGATGATCGTCGTTTACGCTTCGGGCGGGCAGCGGACTTATTACACGGACAATCCGGGCATCCATTGCATGCCGGAGACTTCGATTATCGAGGAGTTGATTCCGCTGATCGACGCGACCTGTCGCACTAGTGCGGTTCGCGAGCAGCGTGCGATCGCGGGGATGTCGATGGGCGGATTTGGATCGCTCAAGTTCGCGTTCAAGCACCCGGAATTGTTTTCTTCTGTGACGGCGTTTGCGCCGGGGATTCGCGATCAGGAATCGTTTGCGAAGGATCGGCCTGACATCCTGCTGCGGATGTTTGGGAATGATGCGAAGAACTATGCGGCGAACCACCCCGCGACGTGGTTGAAGACGAATTTGAAGGAGATCAAGGGGAAATTGCCGGTGTCGCTGTATGTGGGAACGAAGGATTATCTGCTGGCGGGGTCACGGTCGCTTCATCAGATGATGACGGAGATGGGGGTCGAGCATGCTTATCAGGAGTTTGAGGGGGTTACGCATAATCTTTCGCAGTATTCTGCGCAGACGAAGGCTGTCCCGTTTGTTTTTGCGGCGGAGCATTTTCGATGAGGGGGTGGGACGCTCTGGGCAAGCCCAGCGGCTAAAAGGTGAGGTTATTCCTGAAGCGTTCGGGCGCGGCCGTATTGCGCTTCGATTGCGACGTGCTTTGCACGGATCGTTACCTTTAGCTTAGCGCCGGCTTCGACGAGTTCCTCGGGGAGGGGGATGTTTTGGTCAACGTCGCCGGTCTGTTGCGCGGCGATCTGGAGGCCGACCAGCACGAGTTGCTCGACTTGGGCCTGCTCGCGGGCGGCGGTTGCCTGGCGGGCGGCGGTGCCGAGGCGCGTGGTCAGGGCGGCCAGGGCGACGGCGACCAGCGCGATCATCATGACGGCCAGCGTCGTTACGAACGCGGGGCGGGTAGTTTTTCGCTTCATTTCGCACCGCCCTTCGTCGTCGATGGGGCTTGCCTGAGCAGCGCGATCTCTGCGCCGCGGCGGCTTACCACGAGCCATGAGCCCTGGCGTTCGAAGCTCAGGTTTAAGGCGGTCCATTGTTGTTCGGAATCCTTGTCGGTGCGTTTCAGGTCGTCGTCCGGCAGGGTTTGCCAGGTCACGTCCGTGCCTTCAGCAGTAAGGTGTACGGTTGACTTGTCGGGCGTCTCTACCTTTGCGGCTTGCCAGACTTCGGCGCGCAGCGCGGTCATGGCCTGTTCTAGCCGCAGCAGGTCTTCCTGCTCTTTGGCGGCGCGGGCGGAGGTCTGCACCGACAGGCGGAAGACGCGGTCGGCGACGATCACGAAAGCGCCCATCAGGCCGAGCACGAGCAGCATCTGCACCAGCATGAACGCGCGGCGTGGTTGGTGACGCTTGTTCATTTCGCACCTCCGCGCGGTGTCAGGCCGACCAGCGTCGCGGTGCGGCCGTGATAGTTGACGGTAACCTCGACCCATGCCTGCCCCGTGACGGCAGCGCCGCCGGTTGCGGAGGAGACCTTCACTTCCGCGTCGTCCAGTTTGGCCGGCGCGGGTTTGCCTGCCTGCAGATCGGTCATTACGCGGCGGGCGATGCGGGTGGCGGTCGTCGTTTCGTCCAGGCGCTCCTGCGAGCGTTTGGTTTGCGTGATGGCGGTTACCAGGACCAGGCCGAGCACCGCGGTGATGGCGAAGCCGATCATGGCGTCGGCGAGGAAGAGGCCGTGGCGGTGTTGTCGTTGTTGTGAGTGGTGGATCATTTTGACACCACCTTTACGCTGCCGGCGAGGTGGTCCATCATTGAGATCAGCGGTGTGAACAGGCCGGCGGCAATGAAGAGGACGATGCCGCCGAAGATCAGGGCCATAATCGGCACCGCGCCGGCGCGGATGAGCTCGCGGGAGCGGCTGAAGCGGCCGTGGTAGTAGGACGCGAGGAATTCGATGGACGCGGCCGGGTCGATACCGCGCCCGGAGCCGATCATGCCGGTGAAGAGTGGGGGGAGCTTGGCCTGCCGCGCCGCTTCGTCGGCTGGCTGCCCGGCTTCGACACCGGCCTGCCACTCGCGCATGCGTTCGCGGACGATCTCATTCATGCGCAGGGTCGTCGCCTCTTCGATGGCGCGATGGAGCGGTTGTCCGCCGCGCAGTGCGCCGGCGATCGTGTCGCAGGCGTCGGCCATGCTGCGGTCGCGCACGACGCCGTGCCAGACCGGCGTTATCCATGCGATGTAGTCGAACCATGTCGGCCGCGGAAGTTCCTGCGGCTGGGTCCAGATGCGCTCGAACATGCCGCCCAGCGCGATCACCGCGGTCACCACGACGACGATCAGCATCAAGGGAATGTCGAAGAGATCCGCCTGGAAGATCGCCCGCGATAGATTCATCAGCATTCGTGTGACCGGCGGAATCCGCAACCCGAAATCATGGAAGATGTATTCCATTTTGGGAACGACGAACACCATGATCATCGTGGTGACGCCGAGCAGCACCAGCGTCATCATCAGCGGGTACCAGCGGCCGAAGGCGTTGCGCTCGGCTTGCTCGGGGCTCTCCTGTTCTTCATCCATGATCCGCGCCAGTGCCTGCGGTAACTGGCCCGTGCGCTCGGCGGCGCCGATCAGGCTTACGACGCGGCGGCTAATTTCCGGTGTTTCCAGCCGAAGCGATGTTTCCAACGATGCGCCCTTTTCCAGCAGTTCTTGAACCTTGAGCAGCCGCTGCGCCATGAGTCCCTGTTCAGATTTTCGCGCCGCGGCGAGCATGCCGGGGAGCGGCAGGTTGAGTCGCACAGCCTGTTCCAGGTAACTCAGGATCATGGCCGCCCGCTGCTTTCGCACGCGGGTGCTCATCCCCGCGAGTTCTGGGAAAAATACGACGATCAGGAGCGGGCTGACCAGCGCCAGCAGCGGAGAGATGGTGAACCAGAGCGTGGCGACGAAGAGCGTGATCACCGCCGCGGTGACGATCCGCCACGCGATGAACTTCATCAATGCCAGGCCGGTCCTTGTCGGTTCCGTCGGCATCACTTGCCTCCCCCGCTGACCGATTGGATCAGCGTGATCAGCGGCGCGAACATCGCAACAATGACGAAGCCGATGATCCCGGTCAGCAGCGCGAGCATGAGCGGCGTCAGCACCGCGGGGATGAGTCCGACCTTGGCACGGGCCTGTTGCTGGTACATCTGCGAGAGCGTGCCAAGGACTTGAGCGAGAACGCCCGGGCCGCCCTGACGCGTTGAAAGGTCCATGGCCGCCAGCACGGTTGCGGGGATCAATCGGTATCGCCGGCCATCGTCGAGCGGTTGACCGGCTTCGAGGCGCGCCACCAGTTGCTCGACTTCGCGCGCCAGGCGCGGAGAGCCGACGGCATCGGAGGCGGTACGCATGGCGCTGGGCAGGTCCATTCCGCCGCTCACGCCCAGGCGCACCGCGTCGCACCAGCGGGAGATCAGGCTGCGCTTGAGCGTCTGGCCGATGAGCGGCAGGCGCAGGCCGACGGCGTCGCGCAGGCCTGCGTCGCGGCCGGTGGAACGAAGCACCTGCCAGAGCACGATGGCGGCGATCAGCAATGCCGCCGCGATGATCGCGGTGGTTCCCATGACCCGGCTGCCCGAAAGCAGGAGTTCGGTCATCAACGGGAGCCGCGTGCCGAAGTCCTTGAAAACCTCTTCGAATTTAGGAAGCACCAAGTGGCCGATGAACGCCAGCACGAAGCAGAGCGCCAGGAAGACCATGATTGGGTACGAGAGCGCCCGCCAGAGCGCCGAGCGCAGGCGCGCGACGGTTTGCAGGTGCTGGCCGAGGCTGAGCAGCATGCCCGAAAGATTGCTGCTGCGCACGCCGGCGTCGATCAGGCGGCCGTACGCGGGGGGGAAGCGGTTTGCGTATTTCTGGAAGGCGTCGCCGAGCGAGCTTCCCTTTTCCAGGTCGTCGGCGATCTGGCGGACGGTGGCGGCGACCTTGCCGCGCCGCAGGTCCTGGGCGATCAGGCGCAGGCCCTGTTCCATCGGAAGGCCGGCGGCGGTCAGGTGGGCAAGCTGCTGGTTGAAAGTGACGAAGTCGTCGCCACGCAAGGCGCGGACGCTGGTTGCGGCAGAGGCGGCGGGTTCAAGTTCCAGCACGCGCAGGCGGAGCGACTCGAGGCGCTCGCGCGCCTGGTCGGCGGTGGCGGCGTCGATCGTGCCCGAGAGGGGCTGGCCGTCGAGGCTCTGGGCGCGGTAGGCAAATGTGGGTGCGGTGGAAGACATTGGCGTTCTCTTAATTGCGGTGCGACGTTCCAGCCACGGTCATCCCGAGGGAGTTTCAACGACCGAAGGATCTGCGTGGCAGTAGCCTGACTTCGACTGCCGGCTAGATCCTTCGGAGTACCTCAGGATGACGGTGTTGCTGGGTTGCGGTTGTACGGTTTTGCAGCTCGCTACCCTGGCTATCCGCTCAACCCAGCCTGGCGGAGCTTTTGCAGCCGGTCCTGGCGGAATTGATCGGCTTCAGGACGGTGTTCTTCGGTGGCAGAAGGTGTCGGCGCGGGCGGCGGCGGGATTCGCGGCATTGCAGTCATAAATATCGCCGCGAACGCGATGGCCAAAGATCCGATCGCGGTCACCCACCATGCGCCGCAGGAAAACGGCGCGGGAGCGACGACGCCGGCGGGTTTGCCGCCGCTTAACATTGTGATTTTCCCGAGCTCGTGCAGCAGCTCGGCGGGGGCGGCCTGGGCGCCGTGGTCGCGCATCATCGTGATCAGCAGGGCGACGGCGACGCAGACGCCTTTCTTGGCGAGCCGCTTGCGCAGCAGCTCGACGCCGGCCTTGATCTTGCGCGAGACGGTCGCCGGGCTGGTGCGCAGCTCGCCGGCGATGACGCATTGCGAGACGTTCTGGAGAAAGTGGCGGACCAGGAGCACGCGGGTTTCATCGGGCAGTTCGGCCAGCGCCTGATCGACGTGGGGCGAGATGTCCGCCCACTGCATGGAATCCGAAGCGGGCTTGCGCTCGTACTTGGCCTCGCGCTCGGCGCGGCTTGCCTCGCTGCGGACGGCGTCGATCGCCAGTCGGGTGGCGGCGGTGTGCAACCAACCCCCCACGGATTGCTTCACGGCCTCGGGCTTTTGCGAGAGGCGGAAGAACGTCTCCTGCGAGACGTCATCGGCGCTGGCCTTGTCGCCCAGGATGCGCATGCAGGTTGAAAAAACTGCGGAGGCGTAGCGGCGGACGATTTCGGCGAACGCTTCCTGATCGCCTTCCTCGCGAAAGCGGTCGAGGAGGATCAGGTCGAGGCTGGCCGGATTCTCCTCCTCCAGCGCTTCGGGAGGGATGGCTACGGGCCAAGTGGGGAGCTTGCCAGCGCCGACCTTGGCGGCGTCTAAGATCGGGTCGTCGAGTAGTGTGGTGGCCGCGGTCATGGCTTCATGAGAATGACGGAAGCGCTCCGGGTATCTTTCACGCGAATTCTAACCGACTGGGCGGGTTAGACGCCTGGGGAATCTCCCAATACCCGCCGGACTTCGCCTTCGTCTGTAATCCCTGTGGCAGTAAGGTCTTGAGCGGCTTGACGCAAGGTTTGGTAGCCGGGTTGATTGCGCAGCAGAGCGGAGATTTCTTCAGCGTCAGCGCGGGCGAGGATCGCCTTGCGAAGTTCGGGGCTCGATCGGGCGAACTCGGCGACGGGAGTGCGGCCGCGGTAGCCGTCGGCGGTTTTGCGGCGGAGGAGACGCTGCGCGAGGACGCCGAAGAGCGAACTGGTGAGCTGATACGGTTCGAGCCCCATCTCCAGCAGACGCGCGATGGCCGACCCGGGTGAGCCGGCGTGGAGCGTGCACAGGAGGCGATGACCGGAGAGCGCGGCTTGGATGGCCAGCGACGCGACGGCAGCGTCGCGGATCTCGCCGAGCATGAGCACTTGCGGGTCCTGGCGGAGGATGCTGCGGAGCGCTTTTTCGTAGGTGAGTTCGCCGAAGGGAGAGACTTCGATCTGCGTGACGCCGGGGAGATCGCGCTCGACGGGGTCTTCGAGCGCGATGATGCTCACGCCGGGCGTGGTTTCGACGATCTGCTGGAGCAGGGCGTAGAGGGTGGTGGTTTTGCCACTGCCGGCGGGGCCGGTGACGATCAGCATGCCGGCGTCGCTAGCGGCGAACGTTTGCAGGCCTTTGATGGCGCGGGGCGGCAGGTTCAGATCGGATAATCGGCGCGCGAGGTTGAGTTCGGCAGGCATGCGAACGGCCGCGCGGAGGCCGTGGGTGGTGGGGATGACGGCAAGGCGGACCTCGACGGCTTCTTTGGCGGAGGGGACGACGACCTTCACGCGGCCTTCCTGTGGGACGTCGAGGCGATAGGTCAGCAGTTGGCCCATGACCATCAGGCGGCTGACTAGGCTTCGGCCGATCGTGGGATCGTGATGCGCGACAGTTTCGAGCACGCCGTCGATGCGCAGGCGCGCTTCGTAGCCGGCGGAGGTGGGCTCGAGGTGGAGATCGGACGCGCCGCGGCGCAGGGCCTGGTCGAGCAGGTCTTCAACGAGTTGCCGGGCGTCGGCGGCGGGCATGTCTGGCATTGTATGGAAAGGACGGAGTTGAAGGCGAGGATTGCGGCTAATTGTGGTGCGGCCTTTCAGGCTGCAGTTGCAGGCTGAAAGCCCGCACCACAAAGCGTGGAGAAATTGCCGCGGCGGCGCGGGGGCGGTTAGACTTTGGGCGATGGGAACGCGCGGCGAGATTGGCCTAAAGATCATCGAGGCGGGATTGATCGTGATCGTGCGCGCGGCGTCATCGGAGAATCTGGTGGAGGCGGCCCAAGCTCTGCAGGCCGCCGGCGTGCGGGTGATGGAAATCACGCTGAATACGCCAGGGGCGCTGAAGGCGATCACGTCTGTGCGTGAAGCGTTACCGGAGATGCTGTGCGGCGCGGGGACGATATTGATGCCGGGTGATGCGGTGGTGGCGATCGAGGCGGGGGCGCAGTTTATCATCACGCCGACGCTGCAGCTCGATACGGTGGCGTATTGCCGCGAGCAGGGGGCGCCGGTAGCACCCGGATGCGCCAGCCCCACCGAGGCGCTGGCGGCGCATCGAGCGGGCGCGGACATGATCAAGATCTTTCCCGCCGCGACCTTCGCATTGCCGCACATCCGCGCGATGCTTGAAGAGATGCCGTACTTGAACCTCGTCCCCACCGGCGGGGTGACGCCGGCGAATCTCCGGCATTATTTCGAGGCGGGGTGCCGCGTGGTGGCGGTGGGATCGAATCTGCTGAGCCGGACGGTTCTGGAGACGCGCGATTGGGATGGGCTGACGCGCGCGGCGAGCGCCTACGTTGAAGCCATCACGGCGGCGCAATCAACCGCGGACGGAGTCTTATGATCGTCACGATCGGCGAACCGATGATGGTCTTCAACGGCCCGGCCGACGCGCCGATCTCGGTCGGCGCGGCTTTGCAGGCGACGTTCGCCGGCGCCGAATCGAACGTGACGATCGGCCTGGCGCGACTGGGGCATGCGGTTCGATATCTCACAGTTCTGGGCGACGACCCTTTCGGGCACGCGATAGCAAAGGGATTGCGCGGAGAGGGTGTCGATGTTTCGGCGGTGCAGTTCTCGCCGGAGCATCCGACGGGTGTGATGTTCAAGAACCGCTGGCCGGGCGATGAGCCTGAGGTGATGTACTATCGCAAAGCGTCGGCCTTCGCGCACGCGGATGCGGGCACGTTTGACGCAGAACTGTGGCGCGACGCGCGGGTGATTTATCTCACCGGGATTACGCCTGCGCTTTCGCCGGGGTGCCTCGCGCTCATGCGGCAGGTGCTGGCGGATGCGGCGGCACGGGGCATTCCGATCTGGCTGGATCCGAACTATCGCAGCAAACTCTGGGGAGCGGACGCATTTCGGCAGGCCATTGCAGGCATGCTTCCGCAAGTCGATACGGTGCTTCCGGGGTTGGCCGAAGGGCGGTTGCTGACCGGCAAAACCGATCCTGGCGAGATCGCCTGTGCGCTGATGGGCCTTGGGGCGAAGAACGTCGTCTTGAAAGCCGGCGACGGCGGCGCCGTGGTCTACGCAAAAGAAGGATTGGCGGCCGTCGCGGCTAGGTTCGAAGTGAACCGCGTGGTCGATCCGATCGGCGCGGGCGATGCGTTTGCGGCGGGATATTTGTCGGGGCATCTCGATGGGTTGTCGCCGCAGGATGCGCTTCTTCGCGCCCACGGCGCGGCGGCCATGGTCTGTGTGACGCACGGCGATTGGGAGGGTTTGCCGGATCGCGCGCGACTCGCGCGGTTTCTCGAGCGCGGCACGGAGGCGGATCGGTGATGGCTCTGCTTCCACACGGCGATGCCACGCGGGTAGAGTGGATGGCGTCGGCACATCTCAAGTTCACGGAGACAAATATGCTGCATCGAACCGCGCATTGGTTCCTCCTCCTCGTCGGATGGATGGCATTGACGAGTGCCCGCTCGGCCGTCGCGCAAGTTGCGCCGGACGCTCGGCCGAATATCATTTTTGCCATCGCCGATGATTGGGGTTATCCGCACGCCGGCGCGTACGGGTATAAGGCCGCCAAGACGCCGACGTTCGATCGCCTGGCGACGCAAGGCATGCTCTTCAATCGAGCTTATTGCGCCGCGCCAAGCTGCACCGCATCACGCGGGTCGATCCTGACGGGGCAGGCGCCGCATCGCCTGGAAAACGGCGGCGATCTCTGGAGCCATTTACCGGCTAAGTTCACGGTTTATCCTGATCTGCTGGAGCGGGCTGGGTACGTCGCCGGGGCGCGGCAGAAGGCGTGGGGGCCGGGGAAGGTGATCGATCGCCCGCGTCCACCGGCCGGGCCGGATTTCAAGTCGTTGGATCAATTTCTCAAGACGGTGCCGGCGGGCAAGCCGTTCTGCTTCTGGTTCGGCTCGCACGATCCGCATCGGCCTTACGTGCGCGCGTTTACGGAGAAGTCTGGGATCGATCCGAAGGACGTCGTCGTGCCGCCGTATCTGCCCGATACGCCGGAGGTGCGGATGGACATTGTTGATTACCTCGCGGAGGTGCAGCGGTTCGACACCGAGCTTAGCGAAGTGATGGCGTCGCTCAAGGCGGCTGGGCGCGACGGAAATACGCTGGTGATCGTCACCGGCGACAACGGCTGGCCCTGGCCGCACGGGAAGGCGAACCTTTACGATCCGGGCGTACATCAGCCGTTCGTGGCGTATTGGCCAGGCAAGATAAAGGCGGGAACGAAGACGGATTACCTGACGTCGCTGACCGACCTCGCGCCGACATTTCTCGCCGCCGCGGGCGTTGAGGTTCCGAAGGACATGACCGGCCAAAACCTGCTGCCGGTGTTGCTGGATCAAAACCCGCCGCCGCGCCACGCGATCTTCGTCGAGCGCGAGCGCCACGCGCGGGCGCGCGAGGGGAACACCAGCTACCCCAGCCGCGCCGTCATCACCGACCGATATCTCTTCATTCGCAACTTCGAGCCCAGCCGCTGGCCCGCGGGCGACCCAAATTACCCCGGCATCATGGGCACGTTCGGCGACATCGACAATGGCCCGACCAAGCAGGAATTCCTGAAAAACCGCGACGATCCGAACTTCGCGAAATTCTTCCACCTCGCGACCGACAAGCGCGCGGGGGAAGAGCTGTTTGATTTGAAGGCCGACCCGAATTGTCTGAACGATCTGGCGGACAATTCGGATTTTCAAGACGCGAAGAAGCAACTTCGCAGCGACGTCGAGACGTGGATGAAGGAAACCGTCGACCCGCGCGCGGTCAACCCGCACGACGACCGCTGGGACAAGTACGAATACTACGGCGACAAGGCCAAGTGACGGAGCAACGCGGATGTATCGATCGCTGATCGTTATCTTGGTCTGTCTGGCGCCCTGCTTTGTCTGGGCCGCAGACCTGCAAATCGGCGTCGCCAAGACCGACGTCACCCCCACCACGCCCATCCGCCTCAGCGGTTACGCCGCGCGAAAGACGGAATCTAAAGGCGTCGAGCAGAAACTCTTCGCCCGCGCGATCGCGATCGGCACGAACAACGCCGACGCGTCGATCCTGATGACGCTGGACAGCATGGCCATCCCCCGCGAGTTGACCGAGGAGGTTGCATCGCGCCTCAAGACCAAGGCCGGCCTGCCCCGTGAGCGCTTCGTCCTCTGCGGCACGCATAGTCATGGCGCGCCCTGCATCGCCAACGCGGCGATCAACATCTTCGGCCATCCGGTTACGCCTGAGGAACAGGCGCACATCGACCAGTACACGAAGGAACTGGCGGACAAGCTCGAACAGACCGCGCTGGCGGCGCTGGACGATCTCAGGCCCGCCACGCTTGCGATCGCGCGCGGCAACGTCGCCTTTGCCGCCAATCGGCGCAAGCCGATCGCGCCCGGCGTTGCCGGTCCGGTCGATCACGAATTACCGGTGTTGGTGGCGAAGAACCCGAACGGCTCGATCCGCGCCATCCTCGCCAACTACGCCTGCCACTGCACGACCGGCGGCTCGGACATCAACAAGGTGCACGGCGACTGGGCCGAGTGCGCCAGCGAAGATCTGGAGGCTGCGTACAAGGGCGCGGTTGCAATGGTCACGATCGGCTGCGGCGCGGACGCCAATCCCAGCCCACGCGGCACGTTTGCGCTGGCGCGGCAACACGGCGCAGCCGTCGCCAGCGAAGTGGCGCGTCTCCTGAAGACGCCCGATTCATTCAAGCCGCTGGCAAGTGCGCCGACAGGCCAGTTTAAGACGATCGACCTCGCCTTCGACAAGCTGCCGACGAAGGAAGAATTGGAGAAACTCGCGAAGGAGCAAACAGCGCCGGGCGGCAACGCCCGCATCCAGCTCGACCGACTCGCCCGCGACGGCAAGCTCGCCGAGACGATTCCGTACGCCATTCAGACTTGGACCTTCGGCGACGACCTCTCGATGGTCTTTCTGGCCGGCGAGGTCGTCGTCGATTACGCCCTGCGCCTCAAGCACGATTTTGATCCCGCGCGGCTCTGGGTCAGCTCCTATTCTAACGACGTGCCGTGCTACATTCCCTCGCGGCGGGTTCTCGCCGAAGGCGGTTACGAGGCCGAGGGCGCGATGGTTTATTACGCGAAGCCGACGCGCTTCGCCCCGGCCATGGAGAACGACATCATCCGCGCCGTCCACTCGATCCTGCCCATCAGCCTGCGCACCGCGGCGTCGTTAAAAGAGTTCCCGCTGCCCAAATCCCCCGAAGAATCGCGGCAATGCATGAAGGTCGAAGGGGACCTGCGGGTCGAGCTGGTCGCCGCCGAGCCGCTCGTGCAATCGCCCGTAGCGATCGATTGGGATCTGCGCGGCCGTCTCTGGGTCCTCGAGATGTACGACTATCCCTCCGGCCTCCACGACAACAACACGCCCGGTGGCCGCGTCGTCATCCTCGAATCGACCCAACACGACGGCCACTACGACAAGCGGACCGTCTTTCTCGACCACCTGGCCTATCCGCAGGGCCTGATGTGTTGGCGCGGCGGTGTCCTGGTCTGCACCGCACCCAACATCCTCTACGCCCCCGACGACAACCACGACGATCGTCCCGACGCCGTCAAGACGCTCTTCTCCGGCTTCGGCCCCGACAATCAGCAGTGGGAAGTGAACGGCCTCACCTGGGGCTTGGACAACTGGGTTTACGGCGCCAGCAGCATCCATAACAATCCCATTAAACTCGGCGAAACCGAGCAGGCGATCGACCTGGGCAGCCGCGACTTCCGCATGAACCCTGACACGCTTGCCTTTGAGCCCGCGTCCGGGCGCACGCAGTTCTGTCGCGTCCGCGACGACTGGGGCAACTGGTTCGGCAACGACAACAGCAACCCGCTCTGGCACTACCCGCTTGAAGACCGCTACGTCCGCCGCAACCCGCACGTGGTTTATCCACCGCCGCGCGTCGGCGTGGTCGCGGATCGCGATCCGAGCAAGCTCTTCCCGCTCAGCCGCCTGCTCGAACGCTTCAACAATCCCGAAAGCGCCAATCGCGTGACCAGCGCCTGCGGGCCGACGATCTATCGCGACGAGCTGCTCTTCCCGGACTCGGCCTCTACTTCCAATGCCTTCTTCTGCGAGCCCGTCCATAACATGGTCCGACGGCTGATCCTCCAACCCAACGGGGCCACCTTCACCGCCCACCGCTCCCCGGCCGGCGAATCCGAATTCCTTGCCTCAACCGACAACTGGTCCCGTCCCGTCCAAACCCGAACGGGCCCGGACGGCGCGCTCTACGTCGTGGACATGTACCGCTTCGTGGTCGAGCACCCGCGCTGGATCACGCCGCAGCGCCTCGCGACGCTCGACACGCGAGCGGGGCACGATAAAGGCCGCATCTACCGCCTCCTGCCAAAAGGGACTCAAGGCCGACCGATCGAGGATCTATCTCAATTCTCGACGGAGCAACTCGCCGCCAAACTGGACAATCCGAACGGCGTCATTCGCGACCTCATCCACCGCGAGCTCGTTCATCGACAAGACAATGCCGCCGTTCCCGCGCTCGAAAAGATCGCCACACAATCCACCCGTCCAGCCTCCCGCGTTCAGGCGATCTGCGATCTGGACAGCTTGAATGCAGTGAAGCCTGAGATACTCATTTTCCAGATCTCCGACGCTGATCCGCGCATTCGCCGCAATGCGCTGCGAGTTGCAGAACCACGTCTCGCCAGCGATCCCGCGCTGCTCGCCGCCGCCCTCAAGTTGGCGGCCGATCCCGATCCCGCCGTGCGATATCAACTCGCCCTGTCGCTCGGCCAACTCGACGACGACCGCGCCACCGCCGCGCTAGTCGAAATCGCCAGTGCCACTCCCGTAGACGTCTGGACCCGAGCCGCCATCCTCAGTTCCTCACTCCACCGTCCCGCAAAGATGCTCGCCCTGATCGCAGCATGGCCACCCGATCGCCCCGGCCGAGCCGAATTGCTCGGCGCGCTCGTTTCCATGGTCGCCGCCGTAGGAGAGCCCGCCGACATCACCGCCGCCATCAACGCAGTCGCCCCATCGTCGCCGGACTCCGCCGCCGCTTGGCAACTCAGCGCCACCGCCGCCATTCTCGACGCGCTCGACCACCGCCCCACGCCACTCTCCGCTTCGCAACTCCCCGGCGACGCCGCCACCCGCATAAGCGCCACGACGAACCTCGCCCGCCGTCTCGCCGCCAGCACCGGCATCCCGCTCGTCCAGCGGCTCACCGCCGTCGCCCTCCTCTGCCGCGATCCCGCCGCCGCCCAGGCCGACCTGCGCCTCGCCGACGATCTGCTCTCCCCCGCGAATCCGCCCGCCCTGCAATCCGCCGCCCTCGCGGCACTGTCGCGCGGCAAGGTTCCCGGCGCCGCCGGCGTCCTGATCGCGGCATTACCGCGCATCTCTCCCACCCTCCGCGCCGTCGCGCTGGATGCGCTCACCGCTCGCCCCGAATCCGCCGAGCTGCTCATTGCCGCAGTCGAGGCGAAGAAACTCTCCCCCACCGATCTTCCCGCCGCCACGCGCGAAAAGCTCCTCGCCCATCCCAACGCCGCCCTCCGCGATCACGCCGCCAAGGCGCTCGCCTCATCGCGTCCGCCCGCGCGCACCCAGGCGCTCAAAGATCTCCAGCCCGCCCTTACCCTCAAAGGCGACGCCGCCAAAGGCAAGCTCACCTACGAAAAGACCTGCGCCGCCTGCCACCAGCTCTCCGGCGTCGGCAATGCCGTCGGCCCCGACCTCGCTGCCCTGACCGATAAATCCCCCGGCTATCTCCTCACCGCGCTGCTCGACCCCAACGCCGCCGTCGAAGGCCGCTTCGTCGCCTACCAGGTCGAAACTACCGACGGCGAAACCTACGTCGGCCTCCTCGGCGACGAAAACGCCTCGGCCATCACGATCGTCCAGCCCAACGCGATCAAGCAGCGCGTCCCCCGCGCCAGCATCAAATCCCTCACCAGCTCCAGGCTCTCCCTCATGCCCGAAGGCCTCGAACAGGGCATGACACCCCAGGACGTCGCCGACCTGATCGCGTTCGTCCAGAAGCCGCAGTAGCGCGAGCGCGGCATTATCGCACCTCGCCGGCGGGGCAGTCGGCTTTCTTCACCGCCTCACAAAACCGGCCGATACCTCTCCTAGTCCATTCGCAAGGAGAGCCCCGATGGCCGATTTCGCAACCCTTCAACTCATCCCCATGCAGGCCGACGGCGTCGAGCCAACCAGCCCGGACCTCGCCCCCTACGCCAAGCTCCGCGCCGAGATCAAGCTCGGCTTCCGCAAGCACCTCCTCGCCCTCAGCGACGAAGAGCCGTACATCGGCGTCTTCTTCAACGTCCCCGCGCTCGGCCGCGTCATCGTCGGCATCGACTCCGTCAAGTGCACCGCCGCATTGGTCACCATCGCCCTCTACAAAGAACCGCCCGAGGCGAGCTCGCTCCTGGCGACGGCCATCCTCCTCTGCGGCTTCAAGGACGCCGACGACCTCGCCCTCGACCAAGCCGCGCAAACCCCCGCCTTCCGCGACAACCCGCACTACCCAGCCGAGACCTACGAATCCGCCCGCGAAGGCCCACGCCCGATGATGGTCAACTGCATGATCTCCCAGGACTCATTCAAGAACCCGCTCCTCCGCCTGCTAAGCGAAACCGTCGCCGACGCCTTCTTCGACATGTTCGGCCAATCGCAGGTGGACGATTCCGACGAATCCAAGTGCAAGTAAAGCCCGGCCACGCCGTGTCCGTTCCGCGGTAGATCGTAGGGAGTGACCTCTCACGTCCCAACCAAGGAACCAACATGCCCTCCCGCCGCCTCTTGCTCTTATCTTGCATTATTACATGTTATGTCTCCGCGGCCGCCCACGCCGCCGACTCACCCTGGGTCAACATTTCAGATCACCTGATCGCCCGCCTTACCGCAGACGGCAAGAAACCCGTCTGGCCGGGCGAGACCGCCGGCGTCGCCGTCGATCGCACCACCGGCAACCTCTTCCTCGTCGTCCCCGGCGACGGCCTCTTCAAATCCACCGACCGCGGCGTAACCTTCGCCCGCTGTGACGACGGCAAAGTCACCGGCCGCTGCGAAACCGCCTACGCTCTCCACCTCGACCCCGCCACCAGCCGCATGGCCTGCTTCATGCTCGACGGCAAGTGCGCCATGTCGCTCGACGCCGGCCAGACCTGGCATCCGTTCAAAGACGTCGGCCGCAACTGGGACTATGCCGCCGTCGATTGGTCCACCGAAAAACCGCAGGTCATCTTCGGCGCCCGCCACGAATCCGGCGGCGAATCCTACGTCTCCACCGACGCCGGCGTATCCTGGACCATGCTCGCCAAAGAAAAGGCGTTCGACGCCCAGGGCGCCGTGGGCGTCGTAGACGCGAACCCCGTCCTCCCCCCCCCGGGCGATGGCCTTCACCGCTCAACCGATCAAGGCAAGACCTGGACCAAGGTCAGCGACTTCACGCCCGTTTCCCACGTCATGCAGACGTTCAACGGCGCACACTACTTCTTCGCCGTCAACCACGTGGATCCAGCCGCCCCCGCCGATCCGAAAAAGAAGAAACCCGCGACTTACGAGTCCTTCCTGATCGTCTCAAAAGACAAAGGCGCGACGTGGACCAAGCAGGGCGTGACCACCGACGCCGCCTGGGGCCCCTACTTCGGCAAGGACGATAAACACCTCATCACGGTCGGTAAAAAGTCGGCCATTCTCGAATCCACCGACGCCGGCGAAACCTGGAAAGAGGTCGTTGCTCTCCCGCCCAAAGGCTTCGACACCAACCGCGCCGGCTGGTTCACCAACCTCGCCTACGACCCCAAGTCCGACACGTTCTACATCTCAAGAATGGGACAACCGGCGTTCAAATACGAACGAAAATAACGCTACGCCATCTCCTCTTTAATCGCCCCCGCCAATCGCTCGATCCCCGGCGCAATCTCCTCGAACGTCACCTGCCCAAAGCACAACCGCATGTGATGATTAGGCGTCCGCCCCTGCGCATCCGGATGGAACGAATACGCCCCCGGCACGTACAACACGCCATACTTCACGCACCGCTCGAATAGCCGCCCCTCGCGCGACGTGTTCACGTGCTTCGGCAGCGTCAGCCAGACGTAAATCCCGCCGCTCGGATGGGTCCAGTGCAGCTCCGCCGTCTCAGTCAAATTCGCCCGCAGCGCCGCCAGCGTCGCATCCCGTTTCCTTCGATATTCGTTCTTCAGCACTTCGAGGTGCCGCACATAGCTGCCGTCCGTCATCGTCTCCAGCGCGATCTCCTGACAGACGTTCGACGATCCAAAATCATGGCTCCCCTTCTGCCGCAGCACCTGGTCCAGCAGATCAGGCGGCATCGCCGTATACCCAAGTTTAATCCCGGGGGCAAACGGTTTCGAAAACGTCTGCGTGATGATCGTGAACTGATTCTCCGCATCAAACGACTTAATCGAAGGCAGCGGCGCGCCGTCATACCCCAACTCGCGATAAGCCGCGTCTTCCAAAATCAGGATGCGATGCGACGTGCTAAACCGCCGCACGATCTCCACCAGTTGCCGCCGACGCGGCGTCGAAAGACTCAACCCCGTCGGGTTATCGAAAAAGCTAGTGCAATAAACAAACTTCACCCGCGCCAATTCCCCCTTCGCCTGCAGTTGCTCCAGCAACCGCTCGACCGCATCGACATCCATCCCCTCATCATCCATCGGCACCGCCAGCACACGCGCCCCCATCGACTGCAGTGCCCCGGTAAAGACGAAATAGCTCGGATTCGCCGTGATCACGATGTCCCCCGGATCCAGCAGCACATCCGCGATCAGGTAAAGCGCCTGCTGCGACCCGGTGCTGACCAGCACGTCATCCGCCGACAGCCCCAGGTCCCCCACATGCCGACCATCCAGCCGCTCCAGGTGCGCGATCAGCGCCTCGCGCAATTCGCGCAGCCCAATGGCCGTCCCGTACTGCAGCGCCCGCTGCCCGCGCCGGCTCTCTCCAAACAATCGCTTCGTGATGGCCGCCACCTCGTCCACCGGCAGCGTCGCCTCATCCACCAGCCCCGCGGCAAAGTTCACCAGATCCGGATTCGCCAGCTTCGCCGCGATCAGCGCATTAATCGGCGAATCCGCAGTCCGCGAAGCCTTGGCCGAAAGACGCAGGGGCAGGGGGGTGGACATGAGGATAAGAGTAAAACAAAAGGCATGAAACATGAAACGTAAAACATGAAGCCCAGGGGGACAGGCGGTCTACGCCTCTTCATGCTTCACGTCTTCATGTTTCACGGTTGTTTCCGCCACACACCGCACACCCCGGGTCCACGCACGGCTCCACGTGCGCCGTCGCGTTTCCCTCCCCCAGCGCCTGCTCGATCTCGTACTCGATCGTGCTGGCGATCGCGTGACCCTGATCGATCGTCAGCGCCGGCGGCACCATCATGTGAAAATCCACCCAGTGATACCGCCCGCTGTGCCGGTGCCGCAGCTTGTGATACGAACAAATGCGCGGCTCCTTCCCGTTCGGCGCTAAATGCGAATCCAAAATCCGCACCAGCAGCGCATCATCGTCCAGATCCTGCTGATCCAGCAGTCCCGCCGCCCCCGACCGCATCAAGCCCACCGCCATGTACGTAATGTAGACCGCAATGATCAACGCGATAATCGGATCAACGATCCACAACCGCCCATTCGACAGCTTCACGATCACCAAGGCCACGATGGTTGCCGCGCTCGTCACCGCGTCGGCGAACAAATGCTTCCCGTCCGCCTCCAGCGTCAACGATTTATGTTTCCGCCCCGAGCGAATCAGATAAACCCCCATCGCCCCGTTGACGACCATCGCCGCCCCCATCAGCACCAGGCCGACGCCGATCTCCGCCACCGCCGTCCGCCGCAGCATCGCCTCAACCGCGTGATAGGCGATCACCAGCGCCGCCACGAAGATCATCCCGCCCTCAAACCCCGCCGACATAAATTCGATCTTGCCATGCCCGTAGGGGTGCTCGCGGTCCGCCGGCCGGTGGGCGTAATAAATTGCATAGACCGCGAACCCCGCCGCCAGCACGTTCACGATCGACTCCATCGCGTCGGAAAAAATCGCCGCCGAACCCGTCTTGTAGTACGCGATGAATTTAATCGCCAGCAGCACCACGCCAACCACGATGGAGCCCAGCCCCGCGATCGCCTCGGGAGCAGGACTGTGCGGCAAAAATTTGCGGGCGATCAGGCGCAGCGGCATTCGCCCATCTCTAACCCATCCCCTCGCGCCGGGCAACCGCCTCGCTCGATCGCGGAAGAATCAACCTCCCGCCAACGTCCTACCTGTTGCTATAACGACTCGGATGGGGTCGGTGCCGCCGCCGAGAAAGGATGTGTTTCCCCCATGAACGAATGGATGCGACGCAGCGCCATGCGGATCTCCGCGATCTTCGGCTCGCCCTGGTCGATCGCCGCCGCCCTGATCGCCGTAGGGTCGCTCATGCTCTGGATGCGTGTCCGCGGCTATAGCCAGGAACTGCTCTGGACGTTCGCGAGCTGGCTCACGGTCGTCACGTTCATCATGGTCTTCATCCTGCAAAACGCGCAGAACCGCCACGACCGCGCTCTGCAGCTCAAGCTCGACGAACTGCTCCGCGCCGTCGAAGGGGCACGGACGCAAATGGTCAACCTGCAGGGCATGTCCGAGACGGATCTCGAAAAGCTCGAAGCCGATTTCAAGCAACTGCGCGAGCAGGAGCGGCGAAAACATGGCGCTTTGAAATCCAGCGCCGCTCAAACCGGCGTCACCGCGGCGGACAATGGCTGAGCAATGGCATGGCCATTGCTGCATAAATGGCAGCCCGAAAAGACGCTGCTGATGCTTCAGTCGGCGATCCACCCACGAAAGGAATGAATGTGAGCCGAGAAACGTCCCACGCCAGCGTCACTTCGAACAACGGCGCCTCCGCCCCCCCGAAACGCTCGTTCAACGAAGCATTCCGCAAAATGGCTTCCGCCTCGGCCGCCGCGGTCGGATCAAAATGGGCCTTCCTCCTCTCCATCGTCATCGTCGTCGTATGGGGCGCCACCGGACCGATCTTCCATTTCTCCGACACGTGGCAGCTCGTCATCAACACCGGCACCACCATCGTCACCTTCCTGATGGTCTTCCTGATCCAGAACACCCAGAACCGGGATGCCAAGGCTATCCATCTCAAGCTCGACGAACTGATTCGCGGCGTCACGGGCGCTCGCACGCACCTGGTCAACCTCGAAGAGTTCAGCGATGAGGAACTGGAGAGGCTGCAGAAACAGTTCGCCCGGGTTCAAACCAAGGCCGAGCGGAAGGTCAGTGATCGCGTGGATGAGATTCACGAGACCGCTGAAGAAGCCCACCGCAGGGCTCAGGTCGCCGAAGACACCAGCGAAGATGCCCAGGAAACCGCAGCCCGCGCCCACGACACCGCCCGCCAGGCCCGCGAAGCCGCCGAACGCGCCCACCAGGAAGTAAAGGTTGAGCGCTAGCCCGCCCGCGCGGCTGGGTCACTTCAGTGAGCCTGACTTCCCGATCAGCGCCGTCGCATCCGCAGGCAACGCTGTATACGTATCCGCCGGCACCAGCCCAAGCCACGGGTCCGATCGCGGCATAAGGAACAACTGCGCGTAAACCTTCTCGTTCAACTCGTCCAAAGTCGCCAGCGCCTGCCCGCGCACGAACCACTCATGAATCTGTCCGTGAAATAGGTACTCATTGCGTACAGTGTCCTCCGCCACCGACCGCTCAAAATTGCGGATCATCCGCACGGTCGGGTCCTCGACAAATTTCTTCGACACCGTGACCAGGTTCGCCGCCACCGCGTCCGGCCCCTTGGACAGAATAACCGCCCGGCTCGACGCATCCAGCCGCGCATCCGGCGCGTGCAGCGCCGCGATCTTCGCCCACGTCGCCTCGTCCGTCCGCTCCTCTAGCGTCCCGCGATCCGGCGTCATCGCCAGCAGCGGCCGAAGCTCCACAGCCATCTTCGACGCCGTAATCCGCGTCCCCGCCATCGCCGTCGGCTTTGCCGCGCCCGCAGCCGCCGGCTGCGCCCCGCCCGCCGCACCCACGGTCCGCAGGTCATTATCCCATGCCCGCCGGCCGGCGACCAGTCGCGTTTCGTGATACGTCGCCAGCATCGCGTTAAAATCCGCGCGATCCGCCGCCCGCGCCACACCGCTCGCATCCGTCACCGCCCGCAAAAATGCCGCCGGTCCGTACAATCCCGGGATCACGTCCACCACGCGCCCGTTCGGCGTCAGCACGTAATGCACGCTGTTCCCCGTAATCGTCCGCTCGATCTTCCGTCCGTCGCCGAAATCGATCGTCAGCTTCGGCACCGGCCGATGGCTCTGCCAATGCAACACGAACCCTTCGCGCAGCGCCCGCCCCACGGCCGCATCCGGATAGAGCACCGTCCGGAAAAACCGGCTGTTGGCACACGAAAACTCCGTATCAAGCGTTCCCAGCAAACGCAACGACAGGATCGGCCGCCCCGATTCCTTCGCCGCCCGCTGCGCCGCCCCCAGGTCGGTATACCAGTAAAGCCCCGCCGCCCACGCATCCTTCTGCGCCGCCACACCATCCAGCGCCGCCGCCAGCCGATCCCACATCGGCTCGGATTTCGTCGGGTTCCGCCGGTGCCGATCG
This sequence comes from Phycisphaerales bacterium, assembly GCA_028291615.1. Lineage (GTDB taxonomy): Bacteria > Planctomycetota > Phycisphaerae > Tepidisphaerales > Tepidisphaeraceae > RYN-433. Next base: position 27,291 of record JAQGHM010000392.1, read on the forward strand.
ATCGCCGCCTGATATGTCGAAACCAGCGCCTCCAACCCTGACGGTCCCTCAGCCCGCAGCGCCAGGATCGCCCAGCTCGCCTCCTCCTTGTTCTCCGACAACGCCGCGATGCACAGCGCCGTCTGATCCTCGCTCGCGTGCGCGCGGCTCCGCGCCAGCGGCACGAACACGGCACAGATCAAAACCGCAACCAACAAGACCATCGTGCGACGCATGAAAACCTCCCGCGGGAAAAGGGGGACAACTGTTCGACGGCAACAACGCCAAACGTTCACCCATTAGACGCGCGAGTTCCCCCCATGTCCGTAAAGGCCCTGTAACAACCCGTAGGGGTGAGCGTCGCCCGCACGACGACTGGGCGTCCACTCGTTAAGTCATCCCCGGAGTCGGGCGATAATTATTACGAAGACTTTCCAAAAACCACGTATCGAACAATTCCCGATCCCGCTATTCTTCTTACAACTGCCATGGATTTACGCCCGATCGCACATTGGGTCTCCAAGCACCTCGACGAGGGAATTGAACACGAACAGCGTGTCGTCCGCATCGCCTCCACCCTCTTCGACCTCACCGCCGATCTCCACCAACTAAACGCCGGCGCCCGCAACCTCCTCCGCGCCGCCGCCCTCGTCCACGATGTAGGCCGCTGCGTGGACAAAGCCGACCACCCCATCGTCGGCGCACGCCTGATCCTCGCCGACCGCTCTCTGCCCGTCGCCGGCGCCGATCGCCGCGCCCTCGCCTTCCTCACGCTCTATCATCGCGACGCCCTCCCCCGCCTCGGCGACGAAGCCCTTATCCGCAACCAGGACGACCGCGCAGACCTGCGAAAAATCCTCGCCATCCTCCGCGCCGCCGACTCCCTCGACAGCCGCTCGCTCGAATCCCCCCAGCTCGTCTTCGGCCTCAAAAAGCGCCGCGTCCACGTCACCTGCTACCTCCGCGACCTCACCGGCAAAGCCCGCCGCGTATACCTCCGCCGAAAAAAGTTCCGCCTGTTAGAAGACGAACTAAGCTGCACCGTGGAAGTAGACGTCCGTGCCGCCGAAGCGCTCACCCTGGTCGCCTGATCCACATGGTTGTTTCCCGTCCCGCGGGTACAATGTCCCCTGGCGCATCAATTCGAGGGGAGCAATCCCGTGTGGCTCTCATTCCTCATCATCCTGCACTCCACCGCCGCGACCACTGCGCCGGCAACCCAACCCACGCCTGCCTTCCCCACCAATTCCTTCAATTGGCAACTGACGGATTCCCTCTTCGAGCTCCGCGATCCGAGATCCACTCCGCTCGAGCGACAGGTCGGCCGCGCCCGCCTCGAGAAACTCGGCCCCCGAGCCATTCCCGCCGTCCGCCGCGTTGCCAATGACGATCCATCACCCGAGGTTCGTGCGCTGGCACAATCCGCCCTCGCGTACCTCTACGGCTTCACGCTTGACGTCGACGGCGAGGACGACAACAACACACCCGCGCGTACGCCCGCCTTGTCTCTCTTCGATCAAATCCGAACCTCCAGCGAAGCCGTGCAACGCCTTCAGTACCTCCTGAGCTTTGCCAAGGACGATCTCCTGAATGAAGCCCTCGAACGGAACATTCACCTTCTCGACCACGGCGCCCCGGGCGATCGCCTCGACGCCGCCGACCGTCTCTCCCACATCCGCCCCTTCGCCTCCGCCGCGCTCCCCGCCCTCATTCGCACGCTGAACGATTCCAATTCCCTGGTTCGCGACGCCGCCTTCAACGCGATCGCCGAGGATGCCGCCTCCGCCCCGATCGATATCTTTCTCACGCTTCTGAACGATCGCGACCCCGCCCTCAGCCAAGGCGCCATCCGAGCCCTCCATCGCTTCGCCCCGGACGATCCGCGCTTCCTGCAGTTTATGCATCCCGCCCCCTCGCGCGAGTCGCTCCTCGCTCAACTGCGCAGCCAACTCCCCGAGCAGCGCGTTCAGTGCGCCGCCTACCTCGCCGGCCAGAAGTTGGTCCCCCACCCCGTCGCCGCCGCATTACTCAAAGCTGCCCGAACCGGCGACTTCGTCGCGCGCGAAGGCCTCGTCCTCGGTATCGAGCGCGCCTGGGCCGACGGCCGCGAAGTCGATGCCGCCCTGAAAACCATCCAGGACGACGACCCCGACCCGACCAACCGCGCCTATGCCGGCGCTGCCCGTCGCGCAATCGCGTCAATCGATCCGAATTGAGAAGACTTAATTTGGACGGCAGGGGAGCTACCGCGCCGAGAGGAGGGAGGGAATCAGCAATAAACGTCGTAGCAGATCGGATAGAGAATCAAATCCGGCCGCACCAAGTGCAGCTTACGAAGGCGAACTTCGTAACGGTTGGCGTAGGCATCCATGTCCGGGGAGGTCGTCGGCGTCCGTGCTGACGTGGGGGCGGGCGGGATCATCCCGGCCGACAAGAGCATCGCAATTGCGAATGCCCGCGAGAGAAAACGGATCCCGCGTTTCATGATGGACACCTTTGGCTGGCGAGGCCGAAAACAGCCGCAAAACCGCGGCCGCGTGTTGTGTGCTTCAGACTACCCCGCTTCGGCCCCCACGCCAATAAAGAAATTTTCAAGTAACAGCGCCACCCTGCCGATAGGTGGTAGTTTTGGCAAGATCGATGGGTCGCATCACCCCGCGGATCGGCCGTCAGGCATTGCGGAATGCGGTATCGGTCGTCCCATGTGCCCCATCAGACGGCGGATGTCCGTTCTCCGGCTGAGCCGCCTTACCCGCCGCCACCCCGCTAACCAAACCTCCCAGGATCGGCCCCAGGTTCTTCATCGCCTCGCGAATAATAGTCCCAAGTATCGATGGGCTCTGCGCTTGTGGCGGAGGCGGAGCGTCGGTTCCGACGGTGGCCGTCGCCGTGGCAGGCGGGGTCATCTTCTCCTTGAACGCCTCCCACTTCTCCTCGAAATAGTCCTTGAACGACTCGTTCTTGGACGGCATCACCAGCATTCCAGCGACAAATCCCGCCACGGTCGCCGTACCCGCCATAATTAAGGGGTGCTGCCGCGTCCACTCGCGCAGGTCCGCTCCCTGGGCCACGGCATGCTTCATGTCCGCCAGCACCGCCGAGATTGCCGCCTTCGCCTGATCCTGCTCCCGCGTCAGGAAATCGGCCTCGGTGGGCGGCTTATCGCCGACCGGCGGCTTCTCGCCGCTCTGCCGCTGCGGTTGCTGCGGCTTCGGCTGCCCGCTTGGAGACGTCGTGGCCGAAGCGTTCACGTTGGGATTGTTTTCGCTGTTCATACTTCTTCAAGGTTTGAGATCGCCACGTGTTCGTCAGCTTGTTCATCATCATCCAGGCCCCGACGCCGACCGCGCCCAGGACCACAAGCCCCGCCACGATATCCCCCAGCCAATACCGGTCGCCAAACAACCGCCCCAGCCCCTCGGCCAGCCCGACGATCAGCAACCCCGCCGCCGTCGCCACGATCGCCCCGCCGGCGATCAGTCCCACCACGCCCAGCGCCGCGTAAAGTCCGATATTACGAACCGTCCGCTTAACGCCATCCACCTTCGCCGCGACGTAATAACCGGCATATTCCTTCAGCTCATTGATGTCCCCCTTGATCCGCTGGAACGCCTCGGCCGCCGGGTTTCGGGCATCGTCTTCCGATGCCCCCGCACCCGTCGGCGCGACGTGCGGCGCCGGATGCTCCCGCCCCCCCGGCGGCGGGGGAGGAGTCGTCGTCGACGACGTCTTGTACATTTTGGAACTCATTGCGGTGCTCCGGGAAATAAGACCGATCGCCACCGCCACGCGCGCAATCGAGCGGCCACTCTAAATCCGCGCGTCGGCCGGCCGGCGCGTGCGCGTGTTAGATCCGCTTCCAGATCGCCCCGATAACCGCGCCCACGCCCGCCGCGATCAGCAACGCCTTCACCGGCTGCTCGCGAACGTAGTTCTCCAGTTGTTCTTCCCACTGCGCAGCCTTCTCGCGGCCGGCCTGGTAATACTCCGTGGCCGACTCTTTCGCCGCCTGATACTGCTCGGTCGCGGTGTCGCGCACCTGCGAAGCCGTATCGCGAACGCTGTCTACCATTTCGCTGGCCTTGTCCTTAATTTGAGAAGCCATTCCTTCGGGGGTTTTTCCTGCATCGGCACGAGACATATTGTGCTCCTTGTCTTCCATGGCAAGTCTGGGGCAACGCGCCCGTCGCTCACCTCCGCCGCATGTTACGGTCCGCGTCACGCACGTCACAATGGGAAAAATTCGCCGGCTCCACACGTCCGTTCCGCACCATCCCTCCTTGTCTCGCCAGCCCCTCGATCTTGTCCCCCATACGGCTCGGCCATACACTATCCCTTCCGGCACGTCGCGCTGTTGGAAAAGAAGGGTCACTTCCGCGCGGAGGAACGCACGTGGGCATCAGAGAGACCCTCAACAAAAAACCCGCACTGATCACCGGCGTCACCATCGGCATCGTCGTCATCGCCCTCGTCGCCATTCTCCTGCAGAGTCGCGCCAAGCCGCTCCGCCCCGCCACCAAGGCCTACTACACCACCGACGACGGCCAAACCGTCTTCGCCGACGACCTGGGCAAAGCGACTCCTTTCCTTCGCGACGGCGTCCCCGCCGTCCAGGCCCACATGTTTTCCTGCAACGACGGGCGCAGCAAGTTCGTCGGATTCCTCGAGAAACTCCCCGACAAGCTCCCCGCGCCCGCCACCCCCGGCGGCCGTGACCCCCGCGTCTTCGCCGCCCTGGTCAAACCACCGAAAAACACCAACGCCAACTGGGTCGCCAAGAACAGCTCCGAAGGCTTCGCGGTCATCGCCGCCGTGCAATGCCCCGAAGGCGGCGGCAACGCCCTGCCCGCCGAAGTGTTTGCACAATGAGGCCTTGCTAGACCCCGCGACCCATCAACCAAGGTGAACCGTACATGAGCGATACCGCCCTTAACGCCCAGCTCGCAAGCCGCCTGACCTCCACCCAGATCCAGGTCCGCCTGTCCGTCATGATGTTCCTCCAGTTCTTCATCTGGGGCGCGTGGTACGTTTCCATGGGCCCGTTCATGGCCGAGCACGGCATGGGCGCCGTCATCGGCCGCGCCTACACCCTTGCCCCCTTCGCCGCCATTATCTCCCCCTTCTTCCTCGGCATGATCGCCGACCGCTTCTTTCCCTCGCAGCGCGTCCTGGGCGTTATGCATCTCCTCGGCGCGGTCGCGATGCTCGCGATACCCGCGGTGATTCCCGCCACCATTCCCAACCCCGCGCCCAACGCCGCGCCGCTCCCCGCACCCGGCTCCTCCGCCGCACCCTTCCTCGCCCTCATCTTCGTCCACTCCCTCTTCTACATGCCGACGATCAACCTCACCAACTCCGTCGCCTTCGCCAACCTCACCAACCAGGAAAAACAGTTCCCCTACATCCGCGTCTTCGGCACCCTCGGCTGGATCGTCGCCGGCCTCCTCGTCAGCTTCCTCCACGTCGATGTCGCCGTCGGCCAGTTCCAGATCGCCGCCGGCGCTGGTATCGCCCTCGCCCTCTTCAGCTTCTTCCTCCCCCACCCCCCCCCCCCCCCCCCGGGCCAAC
>JAQGHM010000319.1 GCA_028291615.1 Phycisphaerales bacterium
CTGGCGGTGAAGCTCGCCGAGCCGATGCCCTGGCGCGGTTGGTACGCGCTGGCGGTGCCGGGGGTCAAGGGGGCGGGCGGGCCGGGGCTGGGAACGATGGTGGACGTCGATTTTCAAATGGCGGGCGTTGAGGCAACGTGGGCGTCGGCCGATGGAAAGGAGACGTGGGAGGGATGGGTTCCCCATTTCGACCCGCGGGTGATCCAGACGCTAACGGCCGGATCGAGCGAACACGAGCGGTTGATGAACAACCTGCGAAAAGCCGGACGGCTTACGCTGCGATCGGAGTTGGGATTTGCGGCAGATTCGGCTTCGGTCACGTTTGCTTCCGACGAGGCATTTCGGGCATTTACCGGGCCCTTCTCGGCCATCGCAGCGAAGCAGGATGACGGCGAGTTCCGTTCAACGGTAAAACTGGATTTGCGCGGCGCACCCGCCGCAGTGACCGGCGTTTCCCTGGCAACGAAGGACGGGGCGGAACTCCCGCATTTAGAGGTCGTTCACATCACCAACGCGTCGGCGACGCCCCGGCCGCTGACCCTGGATGGATGTCGCGGCGTGGGGTTTGCGCGAGATCGCCAGCCCGTCATCACCACGGCAACCCCGTCACCCCTGACGCAGGGCGGCGACTGGAACGCCGGCAAAGTACTCTTCTTCGGTGACGCGAAGTGCGCCACCTGTCACACCATCCGCGGCGAAGGGGGCGCGGTCGGGCCGAACCTGTCGCACCTGATGAACGTGAACGCGGAATCGGTGTTGGAAGACATCGTCGCACCGTCGGCCCGCATCAACCCCGATCACGTCAACTACATCATCCAGACGAAGTCGGGCGACACGATCGCCGGGCTGGTGCGGCAGGAGGGAGACAAGGTGATCGTCTCCGAAGGCGTGGACAAGGTGACTACCCTGGCGCGCGACGAGGTGAAAGAGATTCGGCCGTCGCGAATCTCGCTGATGCCCGAGGGGTATAAGGATCTGGGGGAGAAGAAGCTGCGGGATTTGTTGACGTTTTTGACGGTGGAGGCGCCGAAGGGGAAGTGATGGCGGGGCGCAATTACATCGCGATGGCGCGAGTGGCCCCGAGGGTTTGCCAGATCTTCTCGAAGAAGTTTTCGGGATGGATGGGTTTGGGGATGTAGTTGTTCACGCCGGCGCGGATGGCGCGGACAATCAGTTGCGGGTCGTCCTGCCCGCTGAGCATGATGACGGGGGTTTGGTCGCCGCGGGCGCGCAGCGCGGTGACGAGCGCGATGCCGTCCATTCCCGGCATGCAGCAATCGGTGACGATCAGGTCGACGCGCTCCGATTGCAGGTGAAGGAGTGCTTCCTTGCCATCGCCCACTTCCGCGACGGAATCAAAGCCCGAGGTTTGCAGGAGCCTTGCGAGCACCTGTCTCATCCGGGCATCGTCATCGACCAGCATTACGCGCATTAGTGATTCCTGACAGGATGAAGTGTGGCGTTGCCACTTTCATCGGTCAGAAATCGATGGGCCTGTAATTGTGCGGGGCAGGGGTCCGATAACCCGCGGGGCTAGAGGCCGACGATGTTGAAGCCACTGTCCACGAAAATGTTCTCGCCGGTGACGCCGCTGGCGAGGTCGCTGAGGAGGTAGACAGCGGTCTTGCCGACTTCGTCGGGGTCGATGTTGCGCTTGAGGGGGGCCTTTTTCTCGGTGTGGGTGAACATCTCGTCGATGCCGCCGACGGCCATGGCGGAGAGGGTTCTGACCGCGCCGGCAGAGACGGTGTTGACGCGGATCTTCCTGGGGCCTAGGTCGAAGGCGAGGTAGCGGGCGGTGGCTTCGAGGGCGGCCTTGGCGACGCCCATCACGTTGTAGCCGGGGATGACCTGCGTGGCGCCCAGGTAGGTCAGGGCGATGATCGAGCCGCCTTCGGGCATGAGCGGAGCGGCGGCGCGAGCGAGGGCGATCAGGCTATAGGCGCTAATGTCCACGGCCTGCTTGAAAACGTCGCGCGGGGTGCTGGTGAAGTTTCCGGCGTCCTTCTTCAGGTAATCGCGATTGGCGAAGGCGAGGGAGTGGACCAGGAAATCGATCGTGCCGAACTGCTCCTTCACGCCGGCGAAGAATTTTTCGATCGACTCGTCCGAGCCGACGTCGCACGGGTGAAGCCAGGCATCGGCGAAGCCGTTCTCCTCCATCGCCTTCTTCACGCGGCGCTGGGATTTTTCGATGTTGTCCATCGGCAGAAAGCCAAAGCCGCAGGTGGCCCCCTGCTTGATCACGTTGTTGGCGATGTGCGTGGCGATGCTACGATCGTTGGCGATGTTGAGAATCAAACCCTTCTTGCCGTCCATCAGTCCCATGCGGTCTCCTTGGGAAAATCGAGCATAGTAACTTACTAGCAACGGGGGTGGCGGGCAACACCCTGACCTTGCATAGCCCAGCGTGGAAGAACACAATACTGCGCCCTTACCGAGGGACCCGCATGATCCGTCACATCGCCGCGTGCATCGTCCTGCTTGCCGTGTCTGTCGTCGCGTCCGCAGAGGAGAAGCCCATGCTCAAAGCCCCGGTCGGGCTCCAGCTTTACAGTCTGCGAACGCAGTTCCAGGCTGAGGGGGTCCCTAAGACGCTGGATCGCGTGAAGGATCTCGGGTTCAAGTACGTGGAGCTCGCGGGGACGTACAATCTGCCGCCGGACAAGTTCAAGGCGATGCTGGACGAGCGCGGGCTGACACCGATCGCCGGCCACTTCTCGTTCGATCGGTTCAAGGCCGACCCAGAGGGTATCGCCAGCGACGCCAAGGCGCTCGGCCTGCAATATGCCGGGACGGCGTGGGTGAAAGGGAAGGAACCGTTCGACGAGAAGTACTGCCGCGAGGTGGCGGCGGCATTCAACAAGGCGGGCAAGGCGCTGGCCGACAAGGGGATCAAGTTTTACTACCACATCCACGGGTACGAGTTCGTCCCGTTCGGCGACGGCGGCACGCTCTTCGACCTGCTCGTAAAGGAGACCGACCCGCAGTACGTCTCGTTCGAAATGGACATCCTGTGGGTCGTCTACCCGGGGCAGGACCCGGCCAAGCTGCTCGCCAAGTATCCCGACCGCTTCTGCTTCACCCACCTGAAGGATCTGCGCAAGGGCGTGCCGACGGGGGCACTCACCGGCAACACCGACGTGCGGAACGACGTCACCCTGGGAACGGGTCAGGTGGATTATCCAGCGGTCATTCGCGCAGCGGCCAACAGCGGTGTGAAATACCACTTCATCGAGGACGAGTCGCCGACGGTGATCACGCAGTTGCCGCAGACGTTGAAGTTCTTGGAGCAGTTTAAGCAGTAGGCACGCCACGGAAGGAAAAGCTTGGATTCGGGAGGTCGGGGGATTACCATCTGCGAGAGTTCGCAGGCATTTCTTTACGTCTCGGGTGTGCCATATATTTGAAGGGAAGGGTCAGATGCTCTCTCGGACGCCGTGGGTCGTTGTCGTCGCCATCGTCTCGTCGATTGCGTTGACGGCGTGGGCTGATCGCATCACGCTCAAGGACGGGACAGTGCTCGACGGGGTGGCGATGAAGGTGGGAGATAAGTACTGGATTAAGTCGGCGGATGGATCGACGCGGACGGTGCCGGCGACGGACGTGGCGTCGATAGCCGGCGCGGGTACGGCGACGACGCCCGCGACGGGCGCTGATCCGACGCCCCCGCCAGCGCCGGTGTCGGGCACGCCGTTCGAATTAACGCAGCGACGCGTGCAGAACGCGAGCACCGCGATGGCCGCCGTCGCCATCTGGCAGAAGTTCATTGACGACAATCCGAAGGACGCGACGGGCCTCGCGGCCGCCAAGGTGGAGATGGCCAAGTGGCAGAAACTCGCCGACGACAAGGCCGAGCGCATCAACGGCAAGTGGGTCGGCGGGGCGGAGCGCAAGGCAATCCTGGAGAAGGCGGCCAAACTCACGGCGGAGGGGTACGAGCTGATGGAGAAGAGCCAGACGATCCAGGCGATCAAGAAACTGGAGGAGGCCAACCGCGTCTACCCCAACTCGTTCCGAGCGAACTTCGCACTGGGGTATCTGATGGTGTTGTCGAACAAGAACCCCGAGGCGATCCGGTTCATGGAGAACGCGCTGCGGCAGAATCCGAAATCGCCGGAGACGCTGAACAACATGGGCGTGGCGTACATGCGGCAGCGGCAGTACGTGGATGGGATCACGTGCCTGTACAAGGCGGCGGAGTACGGCGATTCTGCGCCACTCTGCCAGAACCTGATCAACGGCATCGCATCGATCCCACAGGTCGCCCGGGCGACGCCCAAGATTCAGCCGGCGATCGAGTCGGCGACGCTGTTGGCGAGCAAGTACGGGATCAACGGCCCGTCGGGGACGCTGACCATCGTCGGCCTGCGGCACGGGGACGCGCAGGGCAAAGAGGGATCCGATGAGACGCCGCACGGCATGAGCAGCGGCACCGGCTTCCTGATCAATGACGAGGGGCTGATCCTGACCAACCGGCACGTGGTTAAGGGCGCCAAAACGCTACTGGTGGTGATGAACGACCATAAGCAGGTTTCAGCCGAGGTGGTGACGATCGACGAGGAGCAGGACCTGGCGCTGGTGAAGATCAAACTGACCGACGGAGTCAAGACGCCGTTCGTCCACCTTTGCGTACCCGATAACCCGGGCGACGGCGCGGAGTGCACCGTCATGGGGTTCCCGCTGATCGACCGCCTCGGCGCCGCGATCAAGATCACGCGGGGGATCGTGTCGTCCGGCTCGGTGCGGGAGGAGGGGGCGGACATCGTGACCGATGCGAAGGTCAACCCCGGCAACTCCGGCGGGCCGATGCTCGACCGCAACGGCTTCGTGATGGGGATCGTCACGATGAAGTCGGCCAACTCCAGGTTTGAGGACAGCTACGGGATGGCGATTTCCGCCGGCAAGGTGCGCAAGTTCCTGGCGAAGAACACGGTGACAGTGACGCCGGGCGTCGCCGTGGGCGCGGGGATGAACGCGGAGGAAATTGCGGCCAAGGTGAAGCCGGCGACGGTCTGCATCATCTGCACGGAACGGGAGCGGGAGAAGTAATACGGCGACTTGAGAGGACCAGATGGCAGCGTGGCAAGCGATGATCCGCGGGATGGGGATCTGCTTGCTCACTGCGCTGGCGGCGCGCGGGGACGGTCCTGCGGGGGAAGCGCCTGCTAATGCACCGTCGAAGAACGGCTCATTCACGCTGAGCTTTACCGACCGGTCGGATCAATCGACTAATGCATTCGTTGCGACGCGGATGGGGTGGCCTCTGGCAGCAGAGGAAGCGGCGAAGGTCGATTACAACCTCCCCGACGAATCGTTTGAGGTCTACGTGCCGGCGGACTACACGGACCAGACGCCGTTCGGCCTGCTCGTCTTCGTCATGCCCAGCGGGCGCGGCGGGCTGCCGGAGAATTACCGGGCGCTGATCGACAAGCATCACCTGATCTGGGTCGGCCCGAACAAGGCGGGGAACGACCGCTTCGTCCGCCTGCGGATGGGCCTGGCGATCGACGCGGCGGCCAACATGCGGGCGCGATACAAGATCGACCCGGATCGGGTTTACGTCTCGGGCGTATCGGGCGGCGGGCGGGTGGCGAGTTTGCTGGGCGTCGGGTTTGCCGATGTCTTCCGCGGTGGGTTTTACATCATCGGCTGCGACTTTTATCACGAGGAAAAGTCGGCGGAGCAGAACGGGTCCTTCAAGCGGAGCTACAACGTGCCGCCAGCCAAGATTTACAACCTGGCGCGCAAGCAGTCGAAGCACGTTTTCCTCACCGGCGACAACGACGGAAACCGTGAGCAGACGCAACTCTATTACAACGGCTTCAAGCGGGATGGATTCGAGCACATCACGTACCTGCAGGTGCCGGGTATGGGGCACCGGTCGCCGGATGCGGAGTGGTTCGAGAAGGGATTGGCGGCCCTGGACGAGCCGGTTGCGGCGACGGCGGGCGTCAAGGCGTCGCCAGTTGCAGTCGTAAAGCCGGCGACCCGACCCGTCGCAGCCGCTACGACCGCGCCCGCCAGCCCGCAGGCCATCGCCCAGCAACTTCTGGTTACGGCGCGGTTATACGTCGATAACAAGCAGTATGAGCGGGGACGTGAGAAGCTGGGATGGATCGTCCGGCATTATCCCGACACGCCGGCGGCGAAGGAGGCGAAGAAGTTGCTGGGGGAGTTGACGGGGAAGGAATAGCTGGCTTCGCGATCCAATTGGGCATCGCTAATTCTGCGGCATCTAGGTAAACTAAGGGTGCAACGCCTTGGCGGACGTTGTCGCGCGTCATATCAAGTCTGGGAAGCCCTACGCACACACAGGAGCGCTCAATGCGCGGTCGGTCCAAGGCGTTCACCCTCGTTGAGATGCTGGTCGTGATCGGCATCCTCGCTTTGCTGATCGCCATTTTGCTGCCGGCGCTCAATCGCGCGCGAGAAAGCGCGAACACGGTCAACTGCCTGTCGAACATGAAGCAATTCACCGCGGCGGCCATGAACTACGCGGCCGACAACAAGGGATACATCATCCCCTGCGGCACCCCGCAAGCCGGGTGGTGGTGCAACATCATGGTGGACAACAAGTACCTTGCCGTTCCCGGGCAGACTGGCAACGCGCCCAAGACCAGCGGCGTCTTCTACTGCCCGTCGGGCAACCAGGATGCCTTCCCGCCCGACCTGACCAATAACGGCACCGTTCCCTCAAGCCGCGTCGATGAACGCAGCGCGATGGGAACGCAGCAGACTTCCCCGCGAACCGGCGTCCGCATCGACCTCTGGTATGGCATGAATGCCAGCGAAGGGTCCGCGACGAAGACCGGCGCACCCTGCCGCCGCATCCAGGCAGATACCGATCGACTGACGACGCTGGGCATGATCAAGAAGTCCTCGCAAACGGTGATGTTCTACGACGGGATCATCTATCACGCGCTGGAGGTGAACGCGAACCGGATCAGCGCCCGTCATGGCCGCAAGACCCAGACGAACCTGGCGTTCTTCGACGGACATGCGGAAACGTTCTTCACCAACAGCCTGCCCGGCGGCATGGGCACGGCGAGCACCGCTGAAACCACCTCGGTTTTTTCGGCGGCGAATCTGAAGGCGAAGTATCCGCACCCGCTGTGGAGGTTGGAGCAGCAGTATCAATAGATCTAACAGGAGTGGCTGATGCGCGGTCGTACTAAAGCGTTTACCCTGATCGAACTCCTCGTGGTCATCGGCATCCTCGCGCTGCTGATCGGCATTCTCGTGCCGACAATCAGCAAGGCGCGCGAGAGCTCCCGCACGGCAGCTTGCCTAATGAATTTGAGGCAGTTGACTGCCGCCGCTTACAGCTACACGGCGGATCACAATCAGTTCATCATCCCCGTCGGCAATAGTCAGGTAGGCGGAAGTAGCTACTGGTGGTGCAATATTTTGGTTGATGGCAAGTACGTGCCCGCGCCATCCGACCCCAATCCGGGAATGCAGCCACAGATGCGCGGTGCGTTCTTCTGCCCTTCTGGAAATCAAGACTTTGTGCCGACGGATACCACAGACAGTACAACGAGTTTGAGCGTTCCCCCTAACCGTACCGACGAGCGGGGCGCAGCAGCGCTTCGGCGCCTTTCCACCGTCACCAATATTTCCGTTGACGTCTGGTACGGAATCAATGGCGAGGATGCTGCAGATCCTTCCAGCACCACCCCTCCCGCGAATTCAACGACTAAAGGTACGCCTTGCCGAAGGATCCAGAAGGCCGGGACCCTAACTAATCCCTTGGGGATCCGCCTGACTACCATGGACATGGTCAAGAAACCATCGGAGATGGTCCTGTTCTTCGATGGGATCCTTTACAACCAGGCAATTAACAACGGAAACCGGATCAACGCGCGGCATGGCAATAAGACTCAGACAAACATCGGCTTTTTCGATGGTCATGCGGAGACGTTTCGTACACAGGACTTGCCCGGCGGCCTGCCGGGGCCGAAATCTAATCCTACCGATACCAAGACGGCATTTTCGTTGAGCAACCTGCAGGCAAGCTCTCCCCGCCCTCTTTGGCTGCTTGAACAGCAGTAGCCGCGGCAGAAATAATGTCACGCAGTCATCGCTTCTAATGCGGATGCGGCGTCGTTGGCATCGCGCCGCCTTCAAACGATTTGCGATGATCTCTGAACTGCGCCCGATCCTCAGGCGTGCCGGCAAGATCCTCGGCTTTAGCGGCCTCCTTGGCGGCGCGGTTGAAGTCGCCGTTGGCGGCGTGGGCGGCGGCTGACGAATCCCAGAACATGGCGCACTGCGGCTCAAGATCCAGCGCGGATTGCGCGAGGCTCAGCGATTCCTTGCGCTGCGCCGGGTCCACGCCCGCGGCCGTTGCGTAAAGCCACGCCAGTTCGCTTCTGGCCTGCGTCGATTGCGGGTAGAGCTTTCGCGCCGTCTCCAGGTCGGGGATCGCCTTGGCCGGCTCGTTGCGGTCCTCGAAGCGCTGGCCGCGGAGGAAGTAGGCGAACCCTTCGGCTTCCCGGTCGGTCATGCTCGACAGGTAGACGCGCCGCTTGCGCAGGCGCTTACCCATCGCGTAATCGGCGGCGTACTCCTTGTCCGAGATGACCGCCCCATCGTTGGTGTCCCAATTCACGTGCGCGCCACCGGCGAGTTCCCAGCGGACGAACATGTGGTCGGGGAGATCGACCAGGTGCAGGTCGATGCCCAACGCGTCGCCGATGCCGATGAATAGGAAGCTGCTGATGTCGCAATCGGTGATGTAAAAGAGTTCGTCGGCGTGCGCGCGGGCGTGTTCGACGCGGCGCTTGTTGACGCCGACGCGGAGGATTCGCTCCAGCGCTGCCTTGTCGTATCGCTGCGGCGCCAGCGACGCGCGCAGGGAAGTCACGTCGTAACCGCCGGGCGGGTAGAGGAAGTTGTGGTCGGTCAGGATGTCATCGATTTGCCGGAGGATGCGCTCGGCCTGGTTTAGGCGTTCGCGCGGATCCTGCACGGCTGGGTCGTAGGTGATGCGCTGTTTGGCATCGTCGATGAGCGCGTCGAGCAGCGCATATTTTTCGGGCGAGGCCGGGGCTTCGCCGGAGTCGATGTCGAGGACACGGTGGGCGAAGGTGTCGTATTTTCGCGGCCGCGGTTTCGTGGTTGCGTCCGGCTTTGCGTTTTCATCCGGATCGACGATGCGAAACGCGGTCTTCGGGTCGTCCGCGTGCGCCCCGTGCGCCGCCATGTTCAGGTTGGCTGCGATCGCGCACGCCAGGCTTACGATGATGAAGAATGCGCGGCGATGAGTGGGACGCAAAATGGACATGGTGGAGCTTATGCGTGATCCTCGAGCCTTTCCAAAGGTTTAGGGATTTGCCGGCGGCGCCAACATCAGCGCCGCCAACAGGGTAGAAGCAGCAGCGCGGACCGCGGGATCTTCATCTTCCAGGCAGCCGGTGAGAAACACGGGGTCGCGCCGCGCCACCTCGACGTCCGCCACATGCACCCAACCTTCTGAGGCGTAAAACGCCGAAAGCCGATTGCGCTGCTCGGGCGAAAGGACGGCCTCGTCCAGCCGCAGGCAGGCATGCACCGCCGGACGGCCCAGCGCCTTGAGCGACGCGGCGGCCGCGTCGCGAACCTTGGAATCGTCGGAATCGAGCCTCGCGATGAGCGGCAGGATCTGCCGCGTGATCGCGGGATCGGCGGGGATTCGGTCGAAGACGCGATAGACGTCGCTCGCCGGTAGCGCGGGGCCGAGCCGCTGCAGCACGGGCATCAGGTAATCCTCGATTGGCCCGGGCACCCGCAAGGCAAGTTGCATCAGGCCGTTTATGTCGATGTTTTTCGTCGCCCACTGCTCGGCCGCGAGACGCCACGCGATGTGCAGTTGGCCCTCGCCCTGGTTCATCCAGATTCGCTGCTGGACGGCGGGATGCCCGTACATTTGCGCCGCCGCGACCATGAGGCTATGGCCGTCCGACGCGACGCTGAACCGGTTGAACGGGCCGGTCTCGTCGGGGGCGTAGCAGGTGAGCGCAACGAGCGACAGGCCAAGATCGAGCGTGCCTCCCTTGCGGCGGTGAAGGCTCCAGACGTGCGGCGAGCCTTCCAGTGACACCAGCAGCGGAGCCGAACCGCCGCCGTCGAACTGCCGGACCAATTCCGCGGGCAGGTGGAAGGTCGCGATGGGCCGCCCGTCGGTGTTCGAATACGCGACGAGGCGATCCACGGAGTAGTGTCCGGCATACTTCGCTTTAACCAGGAAGTCGCGGTCGACGGGCGGGAGGCGCTCGACCTGTGCACGCATCGAGGTCTCGCGCGCGTCAGCGGCGGCAGCATTTAGGCTTGGAGTCAGGAGTAGAACGGATAAGACGATCCCCAGCGCGAACCGCATGTATCAGCTCGCCGCCACTGTGCCCGTGGAAGTCGCCGCGGTGACGCCGGCGGCGGCACGAAGCTTGTCCAGCGCCGTATGGTGGATCTGGCGCACGCGCTGCTTGGTCAGGCCGAGGCGCAGCGCGAGTTGATCGTACGTCTCGGTGGCGGGGTCGCTCCCCAGGCCGAAATGGGCGCTGAGCACCGTTCGCTCGCGGTCGGAGAGCCGCGACATCAGGTGGTTCACCTCATCGTGGCGCACCAGCGAGTCGGCGGCGGGGGCGGTGCGGCGGTCGGCGACCTCGGTAAGGATCGCCACGTCGCCGCTGCTCTTGCGCGACGCCCAGAGCATCTGCGGCACGCTGCGGGCGAACCCCTTCATCAGCGCCAGGGTGGCGTACGTGCTGAAGCGGTGGCCTTTGTGGAAATCAAAGCTCTCGACGGCGCGCATCAGCGTGATGTTTCCTTCGCTGATCAACTCCATCAACGACATCCCCGGCCGCAGGTGCTTGCGGGCGACGCTGACGACCAGGCGGAGATTGGCCTGCACGATTGTGTTTTTAACGCCGGTTGCGTCATCCAGGTGAAGTTGCAGCTCGTCCAGGTCGCGGCGGCGCGTCAGCTCGGGATCGAGCCGGCGGCGGGCGGAGGCGAACTGGTACTTGTGATAGTTGAATTTCAGGAACAGCGCCCGCTCGCGCGCCGGCGTCAGCAGCGGCGTGCGGTAGAGGGCAGCGAGGTACGGCGGCAGGTCGCGCGGGACGCGCAGCTCTTCGATCGATGCGGCCAGCCCGATTTCCTGCTGCGCGACGATCGAATCGATCATCTCGCGCGCGTCGTCCTGATGGTAAAGCGAATCGTCGATGAAGCGGATCTTGCGGCGCTTAAGCCGGTCGGTCTGAGCTTCCAGCAGCACACGATAGACGTCACTGCTCGGCCGGCAAAGCCTCCGCGCCAAGCGGCGGATGTCGGCGCCGGCGTCGTGCTTGCGCAGGATGAACGCCTTCTGCTTCTCCGAGATCGGCGGGGCGGACTTCGGGAAGATCGCCAGCGCTGGATGCTCCTGGTCAAACTTGCGGATGATGTGCAGGATCGTCAGCGGCGAGCGGTTGAGCTTGCGCGCGATGCGCCTCGTGATCTCCTGAACGCAGCAGCCACATCCGTCCGACAACAGCCGAGCCCGTTGCACGATCGCATCGCGCTCGACATCAGCCACCTGCGAGAAGTTAGCGGCTTGGGCCACCTGGTTCTCGTGCACCGACACGAACCGTTCGACGCTCGACAGCAGGAAACCAACCCGGCGTTTGCCGTCGGGGAAGATGAACCGCCGCGCGGGCAAACCTTTGCGGCGCCATCGCTGGATCGTCTTGCTGGTGACGTTGAACTTCTCGGTGACGTCGTCGATTGAAAGCACCGGCTCGGCAAGGCTGGCCGAATGCTGGTTCAGCGAATCCGAAACCGACTCGATCAGTTGCCCCAGGTCGTGCTGCAACGCCGCGCCGGGAAAAAGGAGTGCCTCAGCATGCTTGGGATGGTAGCCGGTAACGCGAAAGATGACGAAGTCGAGCGGATAGGCCTTGGCGGGATCGAGCGTGTGCAGAAGGTCTTCAGCAGCCGCAAGTTGCGCAACACGAGCGTCGTGCGGCGAAAAGGTAAGCTGGCGGGCGAGATTATCGAGGGTGTCGATCCTGAACTTCGCCATGAGACTGCGATTATCACGGGCGGCCGAAGCTGGGTCAACCAAA
>JAQGHM010000321.1 GCA_028291615.1 Phycisphaerales bacterium
CCGTCCTCAAGCGGATGCTTGAGATCCACGACCACGGCGGCACGATCGCCGGCACGAGCGCCGGCGCAGCGGCGGTGCCGGACACGATGCTGATCTCCGGCCGGCCGGAACACTCGCCGACCGTCGCGTCGCTGGGCATGGCGCCGGGGCTGGGACTGCTCAAGGGGTTTATCGTCGACTCGCACTTCGCCGAGCGCGGCCGGATCGGCCGACTGCTGGGCGCGGTTTCCCACAACCCGCAGAACCTTGGCCTGGGGATTGACGAGAACACGGCAGTTGTCGTCGAGGATGAACGGACCTTTCGCGTGATCGGCAGCGGCGCCGTCTGCGTCATTGACGGCCGCGCCATCTCCTATACCAGTCTGTCCGAAAAAAACCCCGAGGGCACGCTCAGCATCTTCGACATCAAGTTGCACCTGCTGGCTGAGCGTGACGCCTTCGACCTGACGACCGGCAAGCCGGTGGTGCCCGAGGAAGCGCTGGTCGAGTCGTCGTCAACGTCGCTGCGGCGCAACGGGGACGAAAAGTGCTGAACCGGCGGCGCGCTGCGGGGGCTTAATCCTCCAGGTACCACGGCACGTTCACGACGACGACGCGGTGGTCGCCGCGCTTCAATAACGCCGCGCGGAGGCGCGCTGGCTTGCGGCGGTGGAGCAGCAGGTGCCACCAGCGCGTCTCGATCACCTCTGGGATAACCACCGCGATCAGGCGGCCGGGGTATTCGCTTTTCAGGCGGTCGATCTCGCTCAGGAGCGGCCGGCGGAACGACCGGTAGGGCGTCTGCACCACCCTCAGCTTGGGCAGCGGCACGCCGTGGCGCCCGGCGGGGGCTTCGACGTCCTCCGTCCACTCCCGCCGCACGCGATGTTCTTCCTCCTCGGCTTCCTCGCCGCTCAGGTTGCTCAAGTGGACTGCGACGACGTCGGTTGAAAGCCACATGGCAAAGCGAAGGGCTTTGCCGGTTAAGCGATCCCACCCCTTGGTGGGAACGAGGACGACGGGCGGCTGATTGTTGGTGAGGTCGAGGGGCTCGTGCGCGATGGTTTGATCGGTCAGTTTAACGTAGTGGCGGTTGACGAGCTTGAAGAGCGTGAGCAGGACGGGGATGGCGAGGACCGTGATCCAGGCGCCTTCAGTGAATTTCGCGGCGAGGATGATCAATAGCGCGATGCCTGTTGCTATTGCCCCGATGCCGTTGATCCACAGATGAAGGCGCGAATGATTTGAGGTGGACTTCCGCCAGTGTTGGACCATGCCCGCCTGTGAGAGGGTGAAGGCGAGAAACGCGCCGACGGCGAACAGGGGGATCAGGCGGTCGGTGACGCCTTTGAAGACGAGCAGCAGCAGTGCGGCGCAGGCGGCCAGAAAGAGGATGCCGCCGGAGTAGACCAGGCGGCGTCCGGCGACCGCGAAACCCCGCGGGAGGAAGTCGTGCTGGGCGATCAGTCGGGACAGGCGCGGAAAGTCAACGAAGCTGGTGTTGGCCGACAAGCAGAGGGTCGCGAGGATGCTGCCGATGGCGACGAAGTAGAACGATCCGCGTCCGACCACGGCGCCGGTGATTTGTGAAAGGATGCTCTGGTACCCCTCCTGGTCCTGCCGCATGGCGCCGATCTGGTAAGCGTGTGCAAGGTAGGCGACGCCGCCAAGCAGGAGGGCGAGAACGCCGACGATGATCGTCAACGTGCGATGTGCGTTGCGCACCCTGGGCTCGCGAAAGGCGCTCACGCCGTTGCTGACCGCCTCGACGCCGGTCATGGCGGTGCAGCCGCTGGCGAAGGCGCGCAGGAGCAGCCAGAGGCTGACGGCTTCAACGGCGGCGGGAACGGGCGGTGGCGCGAAGACGGGTTGGGGATGGCCGCCCGCGATGATGGTTTTGTAGACGCCCAGCGCGAGCACGATGCCCATGCTGGCGATAAAGAGGTAAGTGGGCAGCGCGAAGGCGAGGCCCGCCTCACCGGTGCCGCGCAGGTTCAGGAGGGTGATGACGGCAAGGATCGCGAGGCATAGCGGGACGGTGTATGCGTGGAGGTTCGGCGCTGCGGAGACGAGGGCGGCGACACCGGCGGAAATGCCGACGGCGACGTTGAGGACGTAATCGATCATCAGCGCAGCCGCGGCGAGCAGGCCGGGCCAGACGCCAAGGTTCTCTCTAGCGACGGTATACGATCCGCCGTTGACCGGGTACGCCGCGATCGTCTGGCGGTAACTGAAGTACAGGACGGCCAGGAGCGCGAGGATGACGAGCGTGATCGGGCCGATGTAGGCGAGGCCCGCGGCGCCCACGGGGAGCAGGATGGTGAGCGCGGCCTCGGGACCGTAGGCGGAAGATGTCAGCCCGTCGAGGCCCATCGCCGGCACGCCGGCCAGCGGGCCAATCTTCGTCTCGTCCTGTTCGTCGCTCGCCAGGGGGCGGCCGAAGATCACGCTGATGAGGCTCATTGGTTTTGCGATTCGCTTAAAGAAGGGATTGCAGGGGTCGCCAGGACTTCCTTCATGCGGTCGAAAGCATGCTTTCTTCGACCGTCGTAAGTGATCAGGCCCATGTGATATTCGTTCTCATCGACGTGAAAGCCCTCGATCGCATCCCGTTGCGGATCGAGGTCAATCAGGGAGTACCAGTAGACGCGCTCGGCGGGGCAGGTGAACGCGGCCTCTTCAAGCATGGCGACCTGAAGCTCGTACTTGCTCTCGCGGTGCAGGGCGAGATCCCAGGTTGCCAGGCCCGTCTCGGTGACCCAGATCGGAAGGCCGGCAGTGTGGAATAGAAGCGAGCCGATCTTGTCGGGCCAGCCCTTCCAGTGTCCGTGCCAATCCCAGTTGGGATGATCGGGGAACCACATGCCGGGGAAGCCGTGGACGCCGACGGCATCAACGTATTGCAGGACGCCGTAGTCGTTCATCAGCTTCAGCCAGTGGTGGTCGATCGGGATCATGCCGCCCAGGACGGTGCGTCGGCCGCGCTGGCGCGCCCAGTAGGCGGCGTCGCCGATCATCTCGCCGAATTTCCGCCACTCTGGGTCACAGTCGGGAAAGTTCCACTTGTAGCGGTTGTTGGGTTCGTTCCAGAGCTCGAGGTGGTCGAACTGGTCACCGTACTCGGTGATGAGGCGGTCGATGAAGTCGGCGTAATCGCGGAGGCGACGGGGCGGAGCGCTGCAGGCGTGGCCCTCCGAGATCGACGGCGGGGTGTGCCAGACCGAGAGGAGGACATCGAAGTCGCCAAGGGCTTTCATCTGGTGGTCGTACCACTCTTTGCCGCCGGGGCGGAAGTAGTCGGCCCAGGAAACGCCGGTGCGCAGCAGGCGCACGCCCAGCTCGCTCAGTGCTTCGACGGCGCGATCGAGGCCGGCGTAGTCCTGGAAGTGGAACCACTGGCAGAGGCCGAGCCGGTCACGCAGGACGGGAGGCGGCTCGGCGCGCGGGCCCATTGCGGCACAAGTGTTGTGCGTCATACAGATCCCCACCTGACCGCTAGCGACTGCCGCCGCGGCCGTGCCGGCCTGCCGATTTCTTTTTGTCGCTGGAATCTTCGCGGTTTACCAGTTTGTTGAAATTGCTCTGCTCACCATCCTTCGTCTTTTCTTGGTAAAGCAGCGCCAGGCCTTCCTCGTCGAACTTTTCGAAGAACTCGTCCCAGGAGATTTCCTTGAGCTTTCCTTCACCGCTGTAGCCTGGGAAGTCGATGCGGAGGATGCCCGCATCGCCTCCGCCACCGGTGCCCAGGACGCAGGAGGGCTTGCCGCCGCGTTCCTCGGCCCATTTGCGGATGGCTTCATGGTCGGTGGTGGTGTTGGAGGTGGCGGAACCGGAGGACGATGATCCGGCGGACGATGATTTCTTTCGGGCGGGCATATGAGGCTCCTTGTAAAAGAGAGTTGGGGTAAACGTCATTGCCAGGGTTGGCCGGTGGCGGACTTCAGTTCAGCGCTGTTCCACGTCGCCACCGCGGATGGGCGGCGCGGGTCCGGCTCGCAAATGTAAAACTCGTGCGCAGGGCGCGAGAGGATCTGCATGCCGGCGGCGCGCAGCATCGCTTCGACGCCGGCGTGGTTGGGCGCCCACCAGTTGGTCGGGTCGCCGGCAAACCCGTGCTCGAAGAAGACCATCTTCGGCCAACCCGGGTCGCGGGTGAGGTCACGGTCGTGGAAGTCGCGGCCCCAGGTTTCTTCGAACACCTCGTCGCCGGGGGCCGTGAGGGTTTGAAAGATCATCAGGCGATCGACCTTCTGCGCCACGATGTCGAGGCCGAGCATCGGATAGCGCAGGTGGTAAAGGACGCCCATGAACAAGACTAGATCAAACCGTTCGAGCGAGCGCGCGAGGTCGTACACCTGCATCCGCTCGAAGCGAACCCGGTCGGTCACGTCAAACTGCTGCGCCGCCCAGCGGGCCTGGTTGAGATAGCGCTCGTCCAGGTCGATGCCGAGCACGCGCGCGCCGCGTTTGGCGAGCTCGAACGTGTAGAAGCCGGCGTTGCAGCCGATATCGAGGCAGGACCAACCGGTGAGGTCTTGCGGAATGTGCGACGCGATCTCTCGCCATTTGAAGGCGGGGAAGTCGCCGAAGAAATGATCCGGGGCGGTCTGCGTGCCGTCGGGCAAATGCAGGTTGTGGAACCACGGACCGAGATCGCGAAGGAGGTCGGCGGTGGAAATGCCGGCGGGTGGGTTGGGTGCTTGGGTCGTGGACATAGTGCTGATCCGCTCACAAGGACGGTCTGGTTGCGTGATTCTTCAAGGCTTCAAATACGTAACGTTCGAGCTCCGCCGCGCGGTGCGCGGCGGTGTGTTGCTTTAAGATTCGTTCCCTCGCGCGCTGGCCAATTCGACGGCGCTCGTCGGGGGTAATCTGCTGGAGGGCGGCTAGCACATCGCTGCTGCTGTGGGCGACGATGATCTCTTCGCCGGGCGTGAAAAACGTGTCGAGGCCTTCCCAGGCGTCGGAGATGATCGGCACGCCGCAGGCGGCGGCCTCGAACAGGCGGACGCTGGGGGAGAAGCCGGCGCGGATCATGTCGGCGCGGGTGACGTTGAGCGTGAACGCCTGCTGGTTGTAAAAGGCTCGGTGCATCGAGGGCGGCAGGTGCTCGATGCGCTCCACGTTCTGCGGCCAATCGATCGATGCCGGGTACTGCGGACCAGCGACGACGAAGCGGCCCTGCGGCCAGTTGCGCGCTACGTCGAGCAGCAGCGCCTCCAGGGTTGGTTGTCGATCGTCGCTATAGGTGCCGAGGTATCCGAGATCCCAGTGCTGCTCGTGGGGCTGGGGATGGTAGAGGTTGGTGTCGACCGAGCAGTAGAGGGGCAGCGCGCGGGGCGAGCCGAATTCGCGTTCAAGCCGTCGCAGCGTCGGGCCGCCGGTGAAGGAGAGATAGAGGTCGTAGTGCGGGATCAGGTCGCGCGAGACGTATTCTTCGTCGCCGCGGGCGAGCTTGGCGAGCGTGACGGGCGTGTCAATGTCGTAGAAGGCGGTGACGCCGGTGGCGGTTCGGGTGGCCCAGCGACCGACTTCAACGCCTTGCGGCACGTAAGAGCCGACCACGACAAGATCCGCCGCGCGGACGTCGCTGGTGAACCGATGCTTCAAGTCTTCAGGATCGGCATAAAGTTCGGTGCGGCCGAACGGCGGGTTGGGCATATCTCGGTTGTTGGCGTACCACGGTTTGTCGTGCTCGAGAAAAAGGACGGAGTGACCGCGGCGCACCAACTCCCGCACCAGGCTGCGATATGTTGTCGCGTGGCCGTTGCCCCAGGACGAGGTGATGGTGAGGCCGATGATGACGATGTTCAGCGAATGCGCTTCGCCGGCGAGGCCGCACGTGGAAATATGTTGGGCCTGGAGGGTCATGCGAGCCCTCCGGCAACTGCCACCGTTTGAGCGGCTCGGCGTGCCAGCTTACCGTTCAGCAGCGCCTCGACGTCGGCGGCGCGATGGGCATAAGTGTGGTGCGACAGGACGCGCTTCATCGCCGCCTCGCCAATCGAGCGGGCGCGCTCCGGCGTAAGCGAACGCACCTGCTCGGCGACGTCTTCGCCGCTGTGCGCCGTCAGCACCTCGCGGCCCGGTTCCAGAAATTCTTCGATCCCCGTGAAATGGTCGGTGATCAGGCACGCGCCCGCGCCAGCGGCCTCAAACACGCGCGTCGCGGGACTGAAGCCGAAGCGCGCCATCGAATCACGATTGACGTTAAGAACCGCCAGCGGTGTGCAGTTGAAGGCGTTGTGGTCGGCGGTGTAAACGTGGCCGACGTAACGCACGTTGGACGGCATCGCCTTGTCCTCCCAACCACTGCCGCCGAGCATGAAGCGGCGGCCGGGGAGCATCGTGGCAGCCTTGAGGAAAAATTCCTCCACGCGCGCCTCGCGATCGGGCAGGCGATTGCCGAGAAAGCCGAGGTCCGCCTGGAAGCGCGGGTCGGGTGGGACCGGGTGGTGCGTCATCGGGTCGAGCGCGTTGTAGATCGGCACGCATTGCTTGGCCCCGAGCGCTTCGTAGGCGCGGACGACGGGGTCGCCACCGCCATAAGTCAGCACAGCATCGTAGCGTGGGATGAGCGGCTTGAACGGGTCGCTTGAATCTTCACACACGCGCTCCAGCGTCGCGGGGGCATCAACATCCCAGAAGATCACCAAGTTGTCCGGCCCCTTCAGGTCGAGTACGGCCGCTTCCAACAGTGTGTCGAACACACCGACTCCGCTGGCCTTGACGATCACATCGGCATCGCCCGCCTCTTCGAGGCAGCGGTGGACATCGTCGGTTCCCTGGGCGGAGTAGACGACGACGCGCGCCCATGCCGGATCTTCGAGCATGTCGCGATTCTTCTGTCGGTCGTATGCATCGGGTTCGTAGAAGGTGACGTGGTGACCGCGGGCCGCCAGCGCGCGGATCAGACCGCGGTAGTAAGTAGCTGCGCCGTTCCAGTACGCCGAGACGAGCGAAGAACCGAAGAACGCGATGTGAAGACCTGTTGCCATTGCCGCTCCGTCCAAAAGTTAAGCCTTCAGCAAACCCGGAGGCCGGGCCGCCGCCGCCACTGTTCTGCGGGATCGCTTGCCGTTCGTCGCACAGCGCCGGCCGCCGTTCGACAGTTCCGCGATGATTTCCATTAGCTCATCAACCCGGTGCGCACACGTATGCCGCGATAGCAGCGTTCGGTGGCCATGCGCCGCCAGTTGCCGCGCGCCTTCGACATCATTGACCAGCGCCCGCAGATGACTTGTTATCTCCGCCCCGTCCTTAGCGACCAGGTAATCCTCGCCCGGCGAAAACAAACCTTCGCTGTCATCCCAGGGCGAGCAGATCAACGGAATGCCACATGCCAATGCTTCGAACGGCCGGATCGTCGGAATGCCCTGCAGTGCCTCGACGTACGGCCGCCGCGGCACGTGCACAGTCGCTCTGAAATTCGAAAACACCCGCGGCGCATCAAAGTTCGCAAGCCAGCCTGCATATCCAATGCCCGCATCAGCCAGCGCCGCCTTGGCGTGATCCGGGTAACGCACGCCGTGAATTCGCGCTTTCAGTCGAAGTTCTTTGATCGGTTCGAGGAGAAACTCGTGCAGCTCCGCGGTGCGCTCGTCATCGCCCCAGTTGCCGACCCACACAACGTCCCCCTCCTTCTCCGCACCCCCATCAATCGGCCTGAAAATCCGTGTGTCCGCCGCCTCGTGCCACGTCCACGCCTTGCGTGTCCAACCTCGCTTTTGGTACAGGTCGCGCAGCACGCGGCCGTACGCGAGCACGCCATCGTAATGTGCAAGGTCGTACTGCCCCATCTGCTCGGGCGCGGTGATGGCCCGATGATGCGTGTCGTGGAACAACAGGTGGTATCCGCGATGCCGCGCGTGATGCGCTCCGATCCGCCGCACCAGATCGTGGTCGCTCCACTCGTGCACCAGGACGAGGTCCGCGTCTTTAAGCGCATGCTCGAAGTCGAACGTCTTGAGGTCATACGTCTGACTCTTCAGCGTCGGATACGCCTGATGAAAGCGCGCGATCGGCCCTTCGCCGTGCTCCGCCCGCAGGTTTTGCGCGCTCCATGAATCTGCCGGCTCGTAAAGGCGCACGTCGTGCCCGCGAAGGATCAGCTCAGACATGATCCCGCGAAGGAAGTGCGCATTGCCGTGGTTCCAATCGGAGACGAGCGAGTGATAGAACAGCACGATCTTCACGGGCGCACCCCCTGTGATGGATAAGCGTAATCCGGCGTCTTCAACGATGAGGTGCTCCCGTAGGCAAGTGCAGTATCCGGCGGCGACGCCTCGGCGCGAGCGAGGTACCGGTAAACGGAGAGATAGGTGCCCACCATTCGCTGCGGCGTGTAGAGCTCGGCGCGGTCGCGAGCGCGGCGGCTGAAGTCGGCGCGAAGCGCGTCGTTATGGATCAGGTTGTGCAACTCCTTCCGGAGCGCCGTCGGATCGTCGGGCGGGACGAATATCGCCGCGGCACCCCATACTTCTCGTAGGCTAGGGATGTCCCCAAGCACCAAAGCGCATCCCGCCAGCGCCGCCTCCAATACCGATAAGCCAAACGGCTCGTACCGGGCCGGCAGGCAATAGATCGATGCCGATCCGAGCCAGCGGGACATCGCCGTCTGGTC
The DNA here is from genome assembly GCA_028291615.1 of Phycisphaerales bacterium. GTDB lineage: Bacteria > Planctomycetota > Phycisphaerae > Tepidisphaerales > Tepidisphaeraceae > RYN-433. Next base: position 8,603 of record JAQGHM010000321.1, read on the forward strand.
AAGCTTTCCCAGCATTCGCGTCGCGGAGGCGTGCGCGCGGCCGCCATCGGGCGCGCGTGTCTCCCCCGCCACATAGACCGGCCAATCCAGTTCGTCCGCCACACGTTCGAGCGCCGAAACATTCTTCGCCTCATCCCAAAGCCGCCCCGCCGACAGGACCAGCGGCCGCTTCCGCCGCGGCGGGAACAGCGCCGGCTCTCGCGCGTTATAGATCACCCGGCCAGGTGGAAGCGGTCCGTAAAACTGCCCTAACGACCGCAGCATCTCCCGAGACGGCGCAATCAGCATGTCCGCCTGACGGATTCCCCGCCGCACTTCCGCTTCGTACCGCCCCCACTCCGCCGGCGCCGCCTCGCCCTTCACCGCCCGCCACCATGAAAGCACGCACGAGTGCCCAACGACCATCACCGGCGCCCGCCACGGCAGCGCGCCGTGCACGTAACCATTGAGGTGAATCACGTCAGGCCGGTGCGTTTCTTCAAGTTTCAGCAGCCACCGCCCGGCCGCAGCCACATCCGCCCACGGCTCGTTCATCCATTCCAGCTTCCACGTGCTCGGGCAAACCGTCACGTTCGACAGCCCCGCCGCCTCGCGCTCCTGCGCAGCCGACATCGCCGGGCCCATCGTCGCCAGGACGATCTCCACGCCCGCCGGGCGCAGCGCCCGCGCCAACTCCATGGCGTAAGTCCATACGCCGCCCACCGCGTCGGTTGTCATCAGGACTTTCATGCGCCCGCTCCCTCCTTCATCAGGATCAGCCCCTTGAGGAATCCGTCCGGCCGCTGTTTCGTCATCTCCAGCGCCTCCCCCAGACGGTCGAGCGAAAAGGTGTGCGTGTAAAGCGGCCTCGGGTCCAGATGGCCGCCCGCCACCGCCTCGGCCGCCTCGCGCATACCGCGCAGGTAGATCTGCGGATCGCGCTCATGGGCATTGATCACGTCAATTCCGCGCCAGTTCCAGAGCTGCACGTTGCACTGCCGCAGGCCATCCTGGTGATAGCCCGCGATCACAAGCCGCCCGCGCTCGCGCGTCAGCTCCGCCGAGAGGTCAAGTGCTCCCTGCTTGCCGACTGCCTCGATGACGACATCGCACAAGCGCCCGTCGGTCAGCCTGCCCACGCGCTCGATGATTTGCGCATGGTCATCTATCGCGATCATCTCGTCCGCGCCGCACTCGCGCGCCACGTCCAGCGAGAACGACCGCCTCGAGATCGCGATCACTCGCGCTTTCGCGCTCTTGGCGAGCTGAATCAACAGTGCCCCCAGAAACCCCACCCCCACGATCGCCACCGTCTGCCCCGCGCGAATCTCGCTACGACGAAAGATGTTGATCGCACACCCCAGCGGCTCGGCCGGAAACGGCTGACCATTCAACTCCTCCGGCAGCGCGATGACTTGATCCTGCCGCGCCACGTCATATTCGGCGTACGCGTTGTTCGATAAAAACCCCACTCGCTGCCCGACCGCAAACTTCGACGCGCCCGCCCCCACCGCGTCGATCCCAGCCCACCCTTCATGGCCAAGCTGTCCCGGCGCCATCGGATATTTGAACCACTCGCGCCCCTCCCACGGCGGCAAGTTAGACGCGCATACACCGCACCCTTCCAGACGCACGCGCACCTCCGCCGGCCCCGGCTCAGCGAGATTTACCCGCCGCGTCTCGATCATTCCCGGCGCGCGGAGCACCGCCGCGCGCATGACGCCGCTGGAGACCGCGCGGGAACTCCCCCCATCGGCGATCACCGCCGCGCGAGTCATATCGCCTCCTTCTTCGCGCCCCGAGACGCGCGCCCCGCCGCCGCCGCGCCGGCCTTGCTTCCCGCCCACGCCGCCTGGCCCGGGTGCACCGCCGACGCCACCGCCTTGCGCGAGACCGCGTTACCGCGCAGCCATGCGTAAAGCCTCCCAATGCCATCGCGCGCATCCACCTTCGGGCTCCAGCCGGTCGCCTTCTTCATCTTCGCGCAGTTCGACACGTAGTACCGCTGATCGCCCGGCCGCCACGCGCCCGGGCGCGTGTCTGGACGTCGCCCGTGCAGCTCTTCGATCAGATCCAGCAGCTCCGCCAGGCTGATCGTGTTCCGCGCGCCGCCGCCGATGTTGAACGCCTGCCCGGTGATCTTCGGCATGTTCGCCTGCGCCAGCAGGAACGCATCCACCAGGTCATCCGCGAAGAGAATGTCGCGCACCTGCTTGCCGTCGCCGTAAAGCGTGATCGGTTCCCCCTTGAGCGCGCGGATCAGGAAGTGCGCGATCCACCCTTGATCCTCCGTCCCAAATTGGTGTGGGCCGTAGATGCAGCTCATGCGAAACACGACCGCCGGCAGGCCGAACGTCCGCGCGTAATCGATCACGTACTGGTCCGCAGCCCCCTTGCTGCAACCGTAGGGGCTGTGGAAATCCAGCGGCCGCTCTTCGTTGATGCCGTTGTCGCGCAGGAACGGGTCCTCCGGCTCGTACCGCCCCTCGTTGAGGCGCAATTTGACGTCCGGCAAGCCGCCATAAACTTTGTTCGTGCTCGTGAAGACCAGCGGCGGCGGGTCGTCCTGCGCCCGCAGCGCCTCCAGCAGGTTGATCGTCCCACGCGCGTTTACCTCAAAATCGTGGATCGCATTCGTCAGGCTCGTCGTCACAGCCACCTGCGCCGCGAAGTGAAACACCTGGCTCGCCCGATCGACCGCGTGCCGCAGCACGTGCGGGTCCTGCACGTCCGCCGCCTCGATCCGCATCAGGTCGCCGTGCGTCTGCCGCAGCCACTTCAGGTTCCGCTCCACGCCCGGCCGCGACAAGTTGTCGAACAGCAGCACCGATTGCCCGCTCGACATGATCCGGTGCGCCAGGTTCGTCCCAATGAACCCCGACCCGCCGGTGATCAAAACCGGCCGGTCCTTCGAGCCCACATGCGCGCTCTTGCCGATCCAGTACGCATCGCGCACTGCGTCTAAGCCACCTTCGGCCCAGATGCGGTAAAGCAGCTTCTCCCCGCCGTCGGCGCGCTTCAACCCAAAGTGATAACCCCGCTCGTCAGCATGGAATCCATCACCCGTCGGCAACCGCGGGTCAAGGTCGTGCACCGCATACCAATAAACCCGCTCCACCGGCGCATTCAGTGCGTCCACGAACGCGCTCAACTGCCGCCGCTCGTCGTGCCGCCAGGTCGAATACCCCGTCTCGGTGATCCAAACCTGCGCGCTCGGATTGAACTCCGCCAGCACCTCGCGCACGCGGCCAACCTGCGAATCCCACCCCTCCCATTGCGATTCGCTCGTCCCCGGAAACGCGTGCACGCCCACCGCGTCGATATGCTTGAGGAGGTTACGCTCCCCCATCAGCCGCAGCCAACCCGGATCGATTGGCCGCATCCCGCCCAGTACCGTCTTCTTCCCGCGGTGCTGCGCCCAATACGCCGCATTGCCGATCATCTCGCTGAATTTGAGCCAATAATGATCCAGCTCCGCGTCCCACTTCCGCGGGTCGTTCGGCTCGTTCCACAGTTCGATCCACTCGAAGTATTTCCCAAAGCGCGTAATCAGCACATCGAGAAAATCCGCATAACTCTTCAGGTTCCCCGGCGGCGCGCTGATCTTCGGCGCAATGCCCCAGAACGGCGGCGTATCGACGAAGCACGGCAGCACGTTCACCCGCCGCGCGATCTGCGGGAACAACCAGGCATACCAAGCCTCCCCTTCCGGCAGACAGCAATCCGCCCACGACACCACCGTCCGCAGCTCCGTCACCCCAAGCCGCTTGAGATCATCCAGCACCGCGTCCACGCGATCGTGCTCGCCGGGTCTGAACCACTCGAGCATCCCGACTGCGGGGCCACTATGTCGTGACGCCCGCGACCGCTTCTGCAATACCGAGCGCTCCGGCCGGCCTTTTCCGTTTTCACTCATGACAACTTCCGTTAGTTCGAATGTCTGATCCCACGTACGCGCGTTACAACGCCAAACCCCGCGAATTCAGCTCCGCCCGCATCCCCTCAACCCGATCCACCGCCACCTGCCCGCTTAGCCACTCCGCCAGTTCCTTCAGCCCCTCTTCAAATGCCACGCGCGGCTCGTATTCGAGCATGCGCCGGGCCAGATGGATGTCGGCGACGCAGTGCCGGATATCTCCGACGCGATATTTCCCGCTGATCTCCGGCTCGATCCACGCCTTGCCCATCACGTTCGCCATCGCGTGCGCCACTGACAGCACGGTCCGCGCCTGCCCCGAGCCGACGTTAAATACGCGATACGCCGCGTCCGGCACTTCCAGCGCCAGCCGGCATGCCCGCGCCACGTCGTACACGCTGACGAAGTCACGCTGCTGCAGGCCATCCTCGAAGATCATCGGCGGCCTGTTATTCAGCAGCCGGCTCGCGAAGATCGCCAGCACGCCCGTGTACGGGTTCGACAGCGCCTGCCGCGTCCCGTAGACGTTAAAGAAGCGCATCGCGACGGTCGGGATGTTGTACGCCCGGCCGATCATCAGGCTCATTCGCTCCTGGTCATATTTCGATAACGCGTAAACGCTCGACAGCGTCGGCTGCTTCGTCTCCGGCGTCGGCGCCGGTCGCAGCGCCGCGTTGCGGTTGTTGCGAACTTCCCAGTCGTGATTCTTCAGGTTCTGCAGGCTGCGCTCAAGCCCTTCGGAGATGTCCCCGTCGGGGTTGCGGTAAAGCCCCTCGCCATAGATGCTCATGCTCGACGCCACGATCAGCCGCTCGACCGGCCGATCCGCCAGCGCCTCGAGCAGCACCGCCGTGCCTAGGTTGTTGACGCTCGTGTACTCAGCGACCTGGTACATGCTCTGACCGACCCCGACCGCCGCCGCGAAGTGGTAGACGGCATCGATGCCGTCGAGCGCCCGCGTGACCGCGGCCTTATCCCGAACGTCGCCAACGATCAGCTCGACCTCGGGATTGAGATACTCCGGCCTCGCGGCGTTCGGCCCGTGCACCTGCGGCGACAGGTTGTCCAGCGCCTTGACCGTATAGCCATTTCGCAGCAGTTCGTCCGCCAGATGCGATCCGATAAATCCTGCTCCGCCCGTGATCAGCATCCGTTTGCTCATGATGCGCTCGTCCGGCTGAATTCCTCTGAGAAATGCCTGCGGTGGCGATCCTCCACGGCAATGCGTGTGCCGCTGCGGACGAGGCGCGAGTGTGCCGCGTCCCCAATCGCAAGCAGGTTTTCGGGAAATCGGCCTGTAACGCAGACGTGTGCCAGATCGCTAATGAAAGTAAGCGGCGCGCGCTAATCCATCGACCGACGGCGCGTAAGGAAAAGGCGCAGCGGTGCTACCGAAATGGTGGGGATGATCATGCAACGCGCGAAGGACGATTTGTCTAAGAGCATGGCGCACAGTGCGACGCAATGACTAAGCGACTTTCGGCAGCATCACGGTGTCGCGGCCCTGATCGTCGAGACGAAGCTGCTGCCGCGCCATCGCGTGGTAGACGCCGCCCAGCTCGAGCAATTCTGCGTGCGTCCCACGCTCGACGATGCGGCCGCAGTCCATCACGAAGATCTGGTCACACTCCATCACCGTGCTGAGGCGGTGACTGACCAAGATGATCGTCCGCTGCCCCTTGAGCTCGCCAAGCGTCTGGGTGATCACCGACTCGTGATGGGGGTCGAGCGCGCTGGTCGGCTCGTCAAGTACGACGAACGGCGCCTCGGTCAGCAGCGCCCGCGCGACCGAGATGCGCTGCCGCTGTCCCCCCGACAGGTTCTGCCCTCCCTCGTCAACCACAGTGCTGTACTTATCCGGGAGCTGCTCGATAAATTGGGCCGCACCGGCCATCTGGGCGGCCTTGCGGATCTGGGCCATGCTCGCCGTCGGAAGGCCATAAGCGATGTTCTCCGCGATCGTCGTCGGCAGCATCACCGGCTCTTGCAGCACCAGCGCCACATGCCGCCGAACATCAGCGACCCGGAACTGCCGCAGGTCGTGGCCATCCAATCGAATAGCCCCAATATCCGGATCGTAGAACCGCGGCAGAAGACTCAGCAGCGTGCTCTTTCCCACCCCGCTCGGCCCGACAAACGCCACCATCTGCCCAGGCGCGATGGTGACCGAGACATCCTTGAGCACGGGCGTATCGGCGCCGTAGCCAAAGCTGACGTGGTCCAACTCCAGAACTCGCGAGCGAACCGGCAGCGGTTTGGCGTTGGGTGCATCGGTCACTGTCGCGGTGCGGTCGAGCACCTCGAACACCCGCTGCGCCCCCGCCACCCCACCTTGCACGTTCGGGAGGAACCCCGTCAGGCTGCACAAGGGCCCCCATAGCATGCCTAAGTAGGCGGTGAAGATCATCAGATCGCCCACCGTCAGCCCGCCGGCGGTGTGGTTGATGAACTGGTCGCGGTAGACGAGGTAACCGCCGTACACGAAGACGACCGCCCCGCCGATGCCGAAGACGCTGCCGATCAGGATGTTGTAAAGCATCTGCTGCCGATTCAACCGCCACCACGCCGCGATCGTGCCGCGGGATCGTTGCTCGAATCGGCCGAACTCATCATGCTCGCGACCGAAAGCCTGAATCAGTCCGATCGTCGCCATCGACCGCTGAATGACGGATGTAAAATGCGCGTCCTGCTCCTTGCACTCGATGGAACGTTCCTTCAAACGGCGGCCGAACACAACGTTCAACAGCGCCAGCGGCGGTGCGATCGAAAGCGCGGCGAGTGTAAGCGGCACACTCCGGCTCATCAGCACGCTCATCATCACGATCAGGGTGAGACTCGCGACCAACGTGGCAATAAGCACTTGCAGGATCGCCTGAAAACCGAACGTGTCGCTGCTCACGCGATAGATCACGTCCCCCTGCGGTCGGCTTTTGTGGTACGCCAGGTTCAGCGACTGCAGCTTGCGATAGAGGTCGCAGCGCACCCGCATCAATCCGTTGTAGTTGATGTGGTTCGAGACGATCGTCTGCAGCATGGACAGGATGTCCTGGAGGAACTTGAGCACAAGGCCGCAGACTCCAAGCCCGATGATTTGCCCGACATGGTTGGAGGGCAGGAGTCCGAGAAAGAGGCGGTGCACCCAATCCTGCGCTGCGGGCGCGGCAAGGATCGAATCGATAAGGATCGCCATCGGCCAGGCCATCAGTAGGCCAACGGCGGTGGACAACCCGATCAGCGCGAGCAGCGCGATGACTGCCGGCCAATCCGCCTTGAAATAAGAGAGCGCCCGTACGTATAGCCGCATACACACAACCCATTGGCCGGGCGCAATCGATGACGGCAGCAACAACATGCCGCCCCCGTGCGCGCGATCCGTCTGGAGGTATTATCGGCTTTCACCGCTGGCGACTTGCCCGGCCGCCGGCGTTCCGATTCGCCTCTCTCACTACTAGATGCTAATTACCCCACAAATGTTTGCACGGAATCGCGCCGGCCGTTGATCAGACGTGCGGTTCAAGGGAAGTAATTCCTTCTCGCAGTGCGTACTTTGTAAGCTCTGCAACACTGTGTGCCCCCAGCTTTTTCATCATCCTGCGACGATGCGTCTCTACCGTCTTGGCGCTCACGCCAATGGCAGCGGCAATTTGCTTGGTGCTCTCGCCGTCGGCGATCTGCCGAAGGATCTGCTTCTCGCGAGCCGACAGGGCGGCGGTCCGGGACGCGGGCTTATCCTGTAGCACGTATCCGCTGACCACCGCCTCGGCGATCTGCGGGCTTAGATAGACCTTATGAATAGCGACCGTCCGAATCGCGATCAGCAGCTCATCGGAGGTGCAATCCTTGGTCAGGCAACCGGATGCGCCCGCGGAGAGAATTTCCCGAATGAATCCCGTGGTCGGCGAAAGCGTGAGCGCAATAATGCGCGTCCGCGGCGACGCGGCGCGCAGGCCTTCGATCGAACTGCGCGCGGCGTGGGCGGAAAGGGCGAGATTCACCAACGCGACGTCGGGCGATAAAGCCTCAGCAAGCTTTATCGCTGCCTGACCCTCCTCCGACGAGGCGATTACCTTAATGTCAGCAAACCGTTCGAGCAGTGCGCCCATTCCTTCCCGAATCAGCCTGCGGCTATCAGCCAAGAGCACTCGAATTTTCATGACGATCACACCGGTACTTCCGAAACATTGTGCGCTCCCTCGCGATTACACTCACGAGCGATCACCGCCCGGACGCGATCTGCGCGTGGTTCAACGCCGCCACCAGCGTGACCCCGCCTGAAATGTTGCCCACCAGAACGGGTACGACATAGATGCCCCAAACCTCCGTCCATGGTTTTGCGCTTGACCATCCCAGCACGAACACTTCGATGGCGCCTGCAATGATGTGGCTGAAGCCTGCGACGCCGATCAACCATGTAATCAAGACGATCACGAAGAAGTGCGACGACTCCGCGTACGGGAGCATCCAGACGAGCAGCGCGATCAGCCACCCGGCGAAAACGCCGCGAAGCACCAAGGTCCAAAACCCGTGTTTCATCACCTCGTGCCCCATCGCGACGAACTCGTCCCGCACGCCCGACTCAAACGCCGTCGACCGAGCCGCGACGAAGCTGATCGCCAGCGCACCGGCGATGTTCGCCACCAGCACCACCCCCCACAACCGCGCGACGTTGCCCAGCGTCTTGCCATCCTTCCGCTGCAACAGCGGCAGGATAGGCGTCAGCGTGTTCTCAGTGAATAACTGCTGGCGGCCCAGGATGACCACGATAAATCCCACGCAATATCCCAGCTTGCTGACCAGCGCCGACCACGCCGCCTGCGGCAGGTGATGCCGCAATATTCCCTCAGCCGCCAGCGAGAAACCCATCGACAGTCCAGCCGCGAGGCCCGACCAGAAGAGCGCCGATGATGGCCGCTCCAACTCCTCGTCGGCCTCCTTCATCACCGCCTGATAGACCACCTTGCCGCTGGGCGAGCTGCGATGGTGGATCTCCTCCTGCTCGCGCTGGTGGTCCTCGTTGTTGCGCTCGGATTGGGCTTGCGTATCGAGCATTTGCGTCGCGCTCCCGGTACGGCCATCTCTATGCGATCACGCGAAGGAGGCGGAACTACCGAAATTCCTGAGCGATCGATTCATCGGAACTCTGAATTTCCCGATTGCGTCCAGCCGTCGCGGCGCGCGATAAGTCGAAACGTTTCAAGAAAGGTCAAACGGCCACAAGAGAGGGACATGTGATGGATAATTTACCGACTCCGCGCGTCCTGATTGTCGAGGACCATGACGACAGCCGGGAGATGCTTGAACTTCTCCTCGCCCGACGCGGATACACCGTGGTCGCCGTCGGATCCTGTTGGCAGGCGAGGGTAGAGGCCGCTGCCGCGGCGCCGCCGTTCGACATGTTGATCTGCGACATTGACCTGCCCGACGGTGACGGGGTCGACCTGATGCGCGAACTGCGCCGGCAGTACCTCATGACGACCATCGCGCTGACCGGCCTCACGAAACCGCAGGACATCGCACGGTGCGAGAAGGCGGGAGTGCATGCGTTTATCGCCAAACCGATCGCGATCGACGGGCTCGTCAACGCGATCAAGCAACTCATGATCCCGCCGGACGTCGCCGCTCGTCGCGGGCCGATCATCCTGTCCCATGGCTTGGATGAGGCGCTGGCGGCGCACCCCTGGTCCTTGGAGATATAGCAGGAGGTTACCGCAGGCATAAGCTGGCCGTCGGGCAATTTCTATCAAAGCCTGGTCACTTCAGTGACCAGGTTGATCCCCCGAAAAGCCCCGGGGCGAAATTCAATCCTCATCACACCGCTGATACCGATACACCGCCTTGTAAAGCCCCCCCACCTCCGCTGATTTCACCACCTTGGGCCGGTACTTCTCGTTCCGCGGCTGCAGCCGGATGATCGACTCCCCCGCCTCGTCATTTTCAAAGAACACCCGCTTGAACGTCGTCTGCCCGTCCGCAAACCGCACGAAGCAATCGTCCCCGTTCTTGGGCGTCGCCGACGGCGAAAACACCACGATGTCCCCCTGTCCATATTTGGGCGACATGCTGTCCCCATGCACCCGAGCCGCAAACGCATCCGGATCGTGCACGTCCGGGCAACCGATGTAGTCATCCGCTACGCGAGGGGGGTACGACATATCTGTGAAATCTTTGGGGTAGCCCGCCGAAACTTTATTAATCACGGGAACTGTGTTGGTGGAGACGCGTTCCACGTTGCCGACAGACTTTTCCACCAGCTCTGCCAACACCCCTGACATGTAGGCGTCGTCCAGGTTGATGCTCCCCGCAACTCCCGGCTTGAGTTGCCCTTGCGCCTTGGCAGACGCGCTGTCTGCCAGCAGCTTATGCAGCATGTCGCGCACGTCGCGCGGGGTTTTCTGAATGTGCGCCTGCGTGATCAACTCATTGGCCCCAAACCCCAGCGTCTGCTCCAGCCGCCGCAGCTTCTCATCGCTGGGCGGATTGGGCACCCGCCCGGTCTCGATCAGCGACAGGTACGGTTTGGAAATCCCCGTCCGCCCCGCCAATTCATCAAGCGTAAGGCCAAGGCGACGGCGCTGGCGGCGAAGTTTGACTCCGAGAGTATCCATATGGAGCGGCCTGTCTGTTTAGCAAGAGTTATGTATACTGCTCAGTCGCAGAAAAATCAAGGTTTGTCCTTGACATATACCTAACAGATTGCCATAATGATGAGCGTGTTTGATGGATTGTAAACTTGTCTGACAGGATGTCTATAACCGGTGGGGCGGGAGGATGTTATGGAACTGTTAGCAGAACGGCAAACTCGGGGATTTGAGCGGGCGGGGCTGGCTTGCGGGGTGGACAAAAGAATTTTGTTTCTTGATCCGATGGATCGAAAGCTGCTGGAGTTGACGGTGTCGGGAACGCTCACGCGGCGGCAGGCGGGGGCGCTGGTGGGGTTGTCTTCGGGGACGGTGACGCGGCGGATTCGGCGGCTCATGGATCGGTTGAATGATCCGCTGGTGGTGGCGCTGGTGGATTACGGGGCGTTGTTGCCGGAGCTGCATCGGGAGGTGGGGCTGGCGTTTTTTTTGCGGAAGCGGTCGTTTGCGCAGATCGAGGTGGAGTTTGGGGTGTCGCGTTTTGCGGCTAAGCGGATGGTGCAGTACGTGCGGGGGTGGCAGGGGGCGTCGCGGACGACCGCGACGACGCGGCGGGGACGAGGGCGGCGAGATTAGCGCAGAACAATTTTTTAAGGGGAAAGGGGTCCGATATGAATGCCAAGGGGAAATGGTCGATGCGCGCCCAAATCGTGGCGCGATGGTTTGGGGTGGACCAGGAGGCGGCCCGCGGCGGTGCCCCGCCTGACGCGATCGTCGCGCCGCCCATTCATCTGCGAGGTGGGCAAGTCATCCTGCTCACCGGAGCGAGTGGCGCGGGCAAGTCTACACTTTTACAGAGTCTTTGTCGTAAACACAACCGACAGGCGTCGTGGGTTGACATCGGGCGGATTGACTTGCCGGACGCGCTGGTCATTGATGCGATGGCCGAGGCGCAAGGTGGCGGCGATGACGACGATGAGACAGCCATCGTTGCCGCGCTCGAAGCACTCTCGCGCTTTGGGCTGGGCGAGGTGTGGAGTTATCTGCGTACGCCTGCGCAATTGTCCGAGGGGCAGCGGTGGAGATTGCGATTGGCGTTGGCGCTGGCTAGTGCGCGTCCCGCGCCCGACAAACCCCTCACCATTCTCGCCGCCGACGAGTTCGCCGCGCCCTTGGATCGGGTGACAGCCTCGGTCGTTGCCCGCGCGTTAAATAAAGCCGTCAGTGCCCGACCAGACCTTTGCGCCATCGTCGCCACCACGCGCGACGACCTGATCACGGCATTAAATCCAGACCTCATCGTTCACTGCGACTTCGGAACCTACAACATTCAAGAAAGGGGATCGTCATGGAAAGATCAGCAGACAACCTCACCTCGCGGCAAGAGCACTTCCTCAAACATCTCGTCCAGGCCAAGGACTTCGAAACGGTAATGCGCGCTCGAAAGGTCAGCACAATCCTTCTCCTTCGATGGATGACACAAACCGCATTCGTCGAGAAATGGGAACGCTGTAACCGCCTCCTCTCCCTGCGCCGCCACACGGAAACCGAAAGCGCCGCCATCTGCGTCGCCCAGGCCCAGCGCGCCCAAGCTGGCTCGCCACCGCCGCCGCCATGCAACGCGGCCGATCCTGCTTCTCAGCCCGTCCCAGAAGAATCGGAACCAACGCCCGCGCCTGAGCCCAAGCCTAAAATCTCCGAACGCGACGCCATCCGCGCCCGCCACGGCGAAGAGGCCGCCCGCGCCTTCGACCGACTCTGCCAACTCCGCAAACAACGCGAAACCCCCGCCACGCCCAACCCCGCCCCAATGCCCACCCCCCAGTTAGCGGGTGCACCGCAGGTGCCCATTTCCGACACGCCAAAACCGCCCCCAAATGAAACCCCACCCATCGAAGACGCAATCCCAATGCCCCCGGAATCGCCGCAACCGGAGGCCCAACCATGACCACCGCGCTTCAAACCTTCCTCCCCGGCGAGCTCCGCCTCACCCGCGGAACGCCGCAGGATTATCGCGCGCTGGAACGTTTCCACTACCGCCCCAAAAGCCCGGCGACGTGGGCGGGCGTGTGGGTCGTGCAGTATGACGATGGAACTTCGGCGGCGCGGTTGGTGGCGGTCGCCGTGCTTTCTTATCCCACCGTCAATTCCAGCGCGCGAGATCGCGCGCTGGGGATGGGCGATTGGCCCGCGCGGCGGAAGCTGGCGTTTGTGAATCAGCATGTGCGCACGATCTCGCGCGTGATCGTCCATCCGCAGTTTCGAAGCCTCGGACTGGCGTCACAATTGGTCCGCCGCGCCTGCGCCGAAGCGCCGACGCGCTACGTCGAGGCGTTTGCCGTGATGGGGCGGGTGCATCCGTTTTTTGAGAAAGGAGGGATGACGCGGCAGGCGGCGGTCGATGGGCGGATGGATGGGCCGGTTTATTACCTGTTCGATCGGGCAAGTTGATCGCCCGTATCACGGGCGTCTCGCCCGTGCACGAAGCGTTCGACTTATAGGGATCGATGTTTTCCGAACTACTAAACAATCAGCACGGGCGGGACGCGGCTCGACTGAGCTCGCCGAAGTCCCGTGATACGACGAAGGGGTACATCATGTCAGCGCTTAAGGGGATCGCGAAGGTTGCGTCGTCTTACATCGATGCCTGGGAGCCGTGCACGAATGATGAGCAGCTTCGGGCCTGGGTGGAGGGATTCCTGTTTCTCAAGTTTCCCAAGGCGGGCATTTGCCCGGGGCATGTTTCGCCGTTCGCGTACCTGCATCACACGTACTTCGAGCCGGCGAAGGACGTGGTGGTGTGGGCGCCGCGCGGCGGGGGGAAGACGCGCCTGGGGGCGGCGGCGACGCTGCTGGATCTGATGCATAAGCCGGGGATTTCGGTGCGCATCCTGGGCGGGTCGCTGGATCAGAGTTTTCACATGTGGAATCATTTGCTGCCGGATCTGATGGAGATCATGAAGGACCGCCTGGAGGGGAAGGTCGGCTCGCGGCGGGTGCGCTTCAGCAATGGGTCGTCGGTGGGCGTGATCGCGCAGTCGCAGCGGGCGGTGCGCGGGCTGCGCGTGCAGAAGCTGCGCTGCGATGAGGCGGAGATGTTCAATGGCGACGTGTGGCAGGCGGCGCAGCTCGTCACGCGGACGATCGACTGCGACAGCGAGGCCTTTCCCCTGGTGAGCGGCGTGGTCGAGGCGCTTTCAACCTGCCACGAGGCGGGCGGGATGATGGAGCAGATCATCGAGAAGGCGCAGGCGAACGGGGTCACGGTGCTCAAGTGGTGTTTGATGGAAGTGCTCGAGAAATGCGCTGAGGCGCGGGTTTGCGCGACGTGTCCGTTGTTGGAGGAATGCGGCGGAAAAGCCAAGACGATGTGCAACGGATTCATGGCCATCGACGATGCGATCGCGATGAAGCGGCGGGTGAGCAAGGAGACCTGGGAGGCGGAGATGTTGTGCCGGCGGCCCAGCCGAAAGGGGTGCGTGTTTTCCACGTTCAGCGTCGAGCGGCACGTGGTTGAACGGTTGTCTGATGTCAGTGGTCAGGTGTCGGTGGCGAACGGGGAGAAGCGGGCTGGGTTGTACCTGGGGATTGATTTTGGGTTTGTGAATCCGTTTGTTTGTTTGTGGATTCGGCGGGATCGGGTGGGGCGGTCTTACGTGATCGATGAGTACGTGCAGGCTGAGGTGGAGCTGGATCGGCATATTGCGGAGATCAAGAGCCGGGTGTGGCATGGGCCGGTGCGGCGGGTGGGATGCGATCCGGCGGGATCGGCTCGGAGCGAGCAGACGGGGGCGTCTTGCGTGCAGCGACTGCGGGCGGCGGAGTTCAAGGTGGGCACGAAGGGGAGCTTGATCCAGGATGGCTTGGAAATGATCCGGGCGGGGCTGTGCAGCGGGACGGGGGAGGTTAGTTTGTTTATTCATCCGCGGTGTCGGCAGTTGATTCAAGCGATGCGGAGTTATCGGTATGGGGAAGGAAGGGCGGAGACGCCGGTGAAGGATGGGGCGGATCATCTGGTGGATGCTTTAAGGTATTATTTCATCAACCGCGACGGCGGCGAAATCGAGGGGGCATATTACTGATTCCCCAACGTGTTGTACTGGACGGAAAACCGCGGAGCGGCGGAAGAACGTAGCCCATGGCGCGAGCCGTGGGTTTACTATTGATGCAATATATATAGCCCCGGGGGGCGGCAGATTAAGTCCCCTCGCCAAAGCTAATCATGTTTTTGAGGCGGCCGATTGGTCGCTGGTTGAGTCGCCGGCGTGGCGGGGCCCACATCCATTCCGTCATACCCTTGCAGCCCATGGTTGGCGGCGAACGCGTCGAGTTCGCCGTTGCGCTGGTCCAGCGAATTGATCGTGTGCTTCTCGACCTTCTCCACATGTAACATGTAGACGCCTGTCTTCTTTTCTTCCCTTTCCAGTTCGAACAGGTCTACGAAGCGGTAGCCTTGCGACTCCAACTCGCGCCGGGCTGCATTCAGTCGATCCGGTAACGGATCGAAGAAGAAGTAACCCCAAAGCATGTCGCCATCGATGTTCCACTTGGTCTTCTGGCGGATGCCTTGGAACATTTGTTCCAGTTGACTGCGAGGAATGTGACTCTTCGGTTTCATGGTCGCGCTCTCTGTCGATTTGACGGCACTCCCATCCTTTCTATCGCAACCGCCAGCCAGCACGGCGATTGCGATGCTTGCGCGGAAGAATCGATTGCCCATTCGTATCATGGGAGACATGTTTTTCAGGTGTTTTGTATCGCGCATGATATGAAAAGCGTTGTCATCAAATTCCGCGCGCGTCGGCGAAGGTTTTGGGGGAGCCGGTGGCGAGGGTGATTGAGAAGAGTTTGTAACGGGCGTGGGGGCCTTCGCCGGGGATGTTGACTCTGGCGACGGCGGCTAGGTTTTGGTGGGGGAGGCGCTGGGCGAAGGATTGGAGGTCGGTGGGGGCGGTGTTTTTGGGGTCGTCCAGAAGATAGAAAATCGTGGTGGCTTGGGGGTCGTAGGCTAGGCTTAGGGGGAGGTAGAGGGTGGCTTCGGGGGGGAGTTTGCCGGGGATGGTTGTGGCGTTGGGATTGGCGCGGAGGGCGAGTTGTAAAAACTGGGCGGCGGGTCTGGGGGAGCGGGCGTTTTCGATGGGGGTGCGGACGAAGTTGAAGACGCCTACCAGGGCGATCACGATCAGCGTGCAGGCGATGATGAAGGTTTCATCGAGCTTGCGGCGGGGGATGTGCCTGCGGCGGCGGAGTTGGGCGGCGCAGAAGACTAATGCCTGCGCGATGATCAGGGTTTGCGCGGGCATGACGGGGAGGAGGTAGGCGATTTTTTTCAGGTGGACGCAGGAGAAGAATAGTACGGTTATTGTGAACCAGGCGAGGGGGAAGAGAGTCCTGAGTGCTGAGTGCTGAGTCCTGAGTTTTCGGAGGGGGAGTGCGATGGCTAGGAGCCATAGCGGGGTCCAGGGGAGGGTGATTTGGAAGAGGAGGGGGAGGTAGAACCAGGCGGGGCGGGCATTTTCGGTGTTGTCGGTTAGTTCGCCTATGGATTCGTAACGCCAGATTTCGCGGGCGTGGGGGACGTGGTTGAGGATGTAGATTGGCCAGGGGAGCGCAATTGCTATGAATATCGCGAATCCTATTAGATGCAGTGAAATGGGGCTGGGGACGCGGCGACGGCGGTGGAGGATATGGTAAAGGAGAATCGGGATGGGCACGTGCAGGAGGACGATCGGGCCTTTGCTTAGGAGGCCCAGGGCGATCGCGATGTAGAAGAGAAGCAGGGGAATCCGGGACGGCGCTTTGGTCGCGTTGCTCCCGGCGCTCTGTCCCGGCGTGGGGTGCGCGGCGCGGATCCAAGCCCACAGGGCCAGGAGGGAGAAGAACGCGAGGTAGGGGTCGGCCATGACTTTTCGGAATTCGTCGGGGATGAAATAGCTGGTGACCCAGACAAGCGCGGCGGGGAGGGCGTAGCGGCGGCCCAGGAGTCGCTTGGCGAGGTCGTGGATCAGGAGCGTGGAGCATGCGCCGAGCAGCGCGGGGATGAGGCGGGCCAATGCTTCGGACCAATGGCCGGCTAATTTGAACAGGATCGCGCTGGTCCAGTAGGGGAGCGGAGGTTTTTGCAGGCGGATCTCGTCGTTGAGGACGGGGATTAGCCAGGGGTTGACCAGGAGCGGCGGGGCGGTGGGGTCGGGGTCGAGGCGGAGGACGTTGCTGGTGTCGCCGGGGGTTTGGTTGAGGCGGACGGCGGGGACGGTGGCGGGGGTGGCGTTCCAAGGCCAGCCGGATTCGGCCATCTGGCGGGCGGTTTGGACGACGCGGGCTTCGTGGCTGATGACGATGTCGCGGCGGCCTAGGAAGGGGAGGAATGCGGCGGTGGCTAGGAGGGTGAGGAGGATGAATGGTTTTCGCGCGGGGGACACTCGGGGGGAATGTGGAAGGGCGGGGGGGGAAAGTCAAATGGCATCGGGCGGTTTTAATTTCTTGCTAGTTGCCGTGAATTGGCTGAGGATGTCTTTGCACTTCCAGCGCACGCGTTGCCGCGCGCCATTTCTTTTAGGTAATGATTGCCATGCATATCTCCTCTGGCCGTGGGCGGGCTGGGTCGTGGGTTGAGTCGCTTGAGAATCGGACGATGTTGTCGGCGGTAACGCCGAATGATCCGCTGTATCCGCGGCAGCCGTGGCTGGGGCAGGTGTCTGCGCCGCAGGCGTGGGAGATCAGCACGGGGAGTTCGAAGGTCGTGGTGAACGTGAACGATACCGGCGTTGATTACACGCATCCGGATCTTTACCTGAACATCTGGTTGAATCAGCGGGAGATTCCGTTTGGGGTTGGCGGCAAGGCGAACACGCTGAATGACACGGACGCGGATGGGCTGATTACGTTTCGGGATCTCAATGCGAGACAGAGTAACGGGCGGCTGGTGAATGAGCGGTTCGTCAAAGATTTGAACGGGAACGGCTACATTGACGGCGGCGATCTGCTCAAGGATTTGCGGTGGTCGAATGGCGTGGACAACGATCACAATGGTTACACGGACGACCTGATTGGTTGGAACTTCAAGAATGGCAATAACGATCCGATGGACGAATTCGGGCACGGGACGATGGTGGCGGGGATCATCGGCGCGGTGGGGAACAACGGCGAAGGCGGGGCGGGCGTGGCTTGGCACGTGCAGATGATGGCGACAAAAGGGGCGGGGGCGGACGGGCAGGGGATGCTGAGCACGTATATGCCCGGGCTTCGGTATGCGGCTGACAATGGCGCGCGGATCAGCAATGCGAGCTTCACGACGCTGGCTCCGACGAAGGACGATATCAATCAGATGTACAACGCGGTGGATTACGCGCGGGGGAAGGGCGTGTTGTTTGTGGCCGCTGCGGGGAATGACGCGTGGAACAACGATCATCCGGGGAAATTGCAGGCGTTTCCGGCGAGCCTGGATTTGGCGAATGTGATTTCGGTCGCGTCGAACACGGCGGACGATCAACTGGCCGCATCGTCCAATTACGGCAAGTACACGGTAGACCTCGCAGCGCCGGGCGACATGGTTGGGAGCACGTACCCAGTCGCGCTGAGCCCGGACCCGACGTTTCCGTACAGCGGGGGTTCTGGCACTTCGTTTGCCGCTCCGCACGTGGTGGGGACGGCGGCGCTGATGTTGGCGCGGAATCCGGGGCTGACGTATGGGCAGCTCAAGGATTTGATCCTTAGTAATGTCGATCGTACGAGCGCGTTTGCGGGCACCACGGTCAGCGGCGGGCGGCTTAATATTTACCGGGCGTTGGCGGCGGTGGCGCCTGCGACGGCGGGTGCGGGTGCGGCGTCGGGCGGTTCTGTTTTCTCGGCGACGTTGATTTGGGCGGATCGTGATCTGCTGGCGACGGCGGCGGGCGGGGTGCTGGCGTGATCGGCTTGTGGAAGGTCACTGCTGGGGCGTTCATTGATGTTAATATGTCTTCGTGAGGCGAGTGCTGGGCATCCTGCTGGATTTAGCGACTGTGGTGTTGGGGGTGCTGTGCGTGGCGACGATCGTGCTGTGGGGGCGGAGTTATTTTGCGCGCGACTGGGTGATGGGGTGTGGGGCGATACAGGCGCGGCATCAGTATGGGGTGGATGTGGCGTCGGGCACGGGGACGATGACGTTCATGGTGGACGTGTGGCGGTTTACGGATGCGCTGCGGCCTGGGTATGTGGCGCGGAATGCGAAGTTCGCGGGGCGGTTGACGCGCGACGTCTCGGTGATTCTGCCGGAGGACCGATCTGCGTGGGGGTGGCGGGGGCTTTGGACGTTTAGCGTGGACGTGGATCGGCGTGGGCCGGGGACGCCGGTGCCGGGGAGCGTGATTCGATGGGTGTTGGCGCCGCACTGGTTTGTGGCGGCGTTGCTGGGGGTGGGGCCGGGGATTCGGGTGGTTCGTTGGCGGCGGCGGCGGCCGGTGCGTGCGCGGAGGGGGGACAGGCTTTGCGTGGCGTGCGGGTATGATCTGCGGGCGACGCCGGGGCGGTGTCGGGAGTGTGGGGTGGTGGTGGCGGCAAGTGTCCGCTGAATTGGTGGTTAGGTGGGAATTGAAGGGAAATCGTACCCGTCCCGATTTTCGTCGCCGGTTGGATTTTCGTCAGGGGTTGGGCTTGGGGGTTCGGCTGGCGTTGATGGCGTCGATCAGGGTTTGGGTTTTTTCGCGGGTGAAGTCGTTTTTGGGGCCGGTGATGATTACAGATTTGCTTATCGCTGAGCGGATCGTGGGGGCGGAGAGGAGCTTGCCGTCGACGATGATGGCGAGGCGGTGGTTGATGTTGTCGGTGGTTAGTTTCTTGAGTTTTTCTGCGCCCTCTGGGGTGAAGTCGATTCCGACGGCGGGGTCTTTTCCGCTTTTGGCTTGGTAGGCGCGGGCGACGTCGCGGCCGTCTAGCTCTATGGGTTTTAGGATGCGGACGGGTTTGTTGGTGTCGGGGTCGGGGAGTTCGTCGGCTTCGGATTTGTCGGTGGGGTCGGCGACGAGGCGGAGTTGGAGGGTGCTGGGGGCGAGGGCAGGCGGTTCGGCGGCGGTGCTGAGGGGGGCTGCGATCAATACTGCGAGACAGATCGAGTGGAGCAGGGTTGATGCAGCGATCGATTGCCAGAGCGCATTCATAATCCACCTCGGTTGGTTGTGTGGAATGATACCGGAAGAAACTCCGCGGTTGGCGAAAATTGTGGATACGATGAGGCGCGCGAGGGGAGGATGCCATTTGCATTGCGAGATGCGAGCGGACGCTTGAACCGCGGCTTGTCCGAGCTGCCCGCTGCTCTCGTCCGATCGTTTCCTACATAGATTTCGCTGGTAATCTTGCGTTGATTTGTTCGCGTTGGAACTGGCAACCGATGCGATTTTCGTAGTTCACGCCAGACCCTTGACCGACGCGGAACGGGCCGCGATCAGAAAGCGAAAGGACAAATGAGCAAGCCAAGCCCCAAGGGCGCGGCCAAGCCGACGATCAACCCAATCGGTCGGCCGCTGTCCGGCAACATGGGGGCGAGGCACAAGCGGGCGATTGAGGCGGCGCGACGGGCGCAAGCGAGCGGCAAGCCGGTAGGCAACGCGCTGCCGCCGGCAGAGAAGGCCCGGATCGAGCACGTGGCGCATGAGGCTCGAGCGAAGATCGGTCGCCCCGTCGTCGGGCAGGGTGCTACGACTGTTCTGGTCAGCATTGAGCGAGGCCTGCTTACAGACGCCGACAAGTACGCTGAGGAACAGGGGATGAGCCGGTCAGAGCTAATCGCGGCCGGATTGCGGAAGATCATCAAGGGGAAGCGAAAGAGCGCGTGAAGAAGATGCGCAACGGCGTTGCAGCAGCATTGCCAGCAGCAAGCTTGTTGTTGCGGAGAGGGCGATCGAAGGCTCGGGCACGGCGCCGTGGTAATGCTGGTTTCCCCGGAGGTGACGCCAGTCGCGAAGGCGGGTGCGAACTGAAAATTGCCGCCGGCGGTGATGTCGTACACCGAACCAGGCAGCGCGACGCTTCCGATCGGCGATGCGAGCATCCTGCCCTGGCCGTCGATCGTCAAGCCCATGAACGACCGCCCGGTTGCAAATGCCGTGGCGGTCGAAAAGTTGCCCCCGGCAGTGATGTCGGTTACGCGGCCGAGTGTGAACTGCGAGACGAAGATTCGCCGGGTCGCGTCCTCTACTAGGCTGGCGGCGCTGTCCAATCCCGAAGCGAAAGGCGTTGCGTTGGAGAAATCTCCGCCGCTGGTGATGTCGAACACCTTTCCGGTGTCTTGGCTGGCGATGAGGATCCGTCCGTCGCTTGTCTGGAGCATGCCCCGCGTGAAACCTAAGCCGGTGGCGAAGGGAGTGACGCTGGTGAGATTACCGCCGGGCGAGATGTCGGCGACCCGGCCGCCACCGATGGTCGAGAGCAACCGGCCGTCCCTCGTGCGGATCATGCCGAAGTTGCCGTGTGGCACTTGAGCGAAGACTGAGACGACGCCGTCAGAGGTAACCTTGAGGATTTCTCCGAGTTGCGTCTGGGATATGTATGCGGCGTCGAGGTTGAGGTCGAAGGCGCTCTGGCCGAGCACGATGTCGGGCAGCGACGCCAGCGGCTTGGCAGCCGCGAAACTGCCTCCGTTCCGAATGTTGTAGGCGCTCTTGTTCGCCACATAGAGCACGTCGCCCGGAATGAAGGCGGCTCGCGCGACGGCGGGGAGGGACAGGAACAGTATCGTTCCCAGAAGAAGCTTCCAATGAAGTCGATTTTGCATGATTCGCAACGATATCGCGGCCCGCCTGCTCAGAAGTCGCTGGGCCGCTTCAAGGGGTTTAGGTTTTTGGGTTAGGCCTACCGGCGAACTTCGGCGGATTTGCATGTTGAAGTTGCCAGCGCCGGTTCAATGCCCGCGGTGGATGATCAGGGCGATGGCGAGGGCTAGGGCGAAGTAGGCCATGCAGGCGTAGATTCTGGCGCGCCATTTTTTGGTTTCGGGGTTGATGAGCTTGGGGTCGGCGCTGAAGAAGGGGACGTCGGTTTGGCCGTCGGGGAGGGATTGGAGGCCGCGGTAGATGGAGTAGGCGCCGCCGAACCAGGCGCCGGTGGCGATGGTGGCGGAGAGGAAGAAGAACATCCCTGCGGAGAGTTCACTGAGCATGACCTGCACCCTATGCTGCGACTGTGATTTGGATTTCAGAAGATTCTCGATGACGTTTCCGCGCGATTTACGGTGCGAAACCGCAAGCGGCGCGCGGGACCCATCATTGAAACCGTGTGGGGATTTTACCGTCGGGTAAAATGATTCCAATGTCAAAACGGATGTTGAACCCGAAAGTTCGCCAGATTTTAATGCAGGGGCTGCTGGTGCTGGTTTTTGCGGCGGCAGTGGGGTTGGCGGCGTTGGTGACGCGGCACGTGCGGATGTCGATGCGGGTGGAACTGGGGGATCAGCGGTCGATCGGGCGGCTGGTGGTGCGGATGCCGGCGAAATGGCTGAGCTCGCCGGCGGTGGTGGAGAAGGGGGATGGGGTCGAGGCGGAAGAGCCGCCTAGCGAGGTGCAGGCGGGGCGGCGGCTGCGGGTGATCCGGCAGAAAAGCGATGGGCTGGTCTCGCCTCTGCAGCACCTGGTGCGGAGCGGGCACATCAAGGGGGACGTGATCAAGGCGCTGGCGGAGGGGCGAGAGGGGTTTTCGATTTCGAACCTGAGCATTGGCGGGTGGCCGGGGCAGATGGTGACGACGTGGTCATCGCCGCGGGCGGGGGTGGTGCATAAGGACGTGGTGGCGTGCGCGATGTTGCCTTCGTCGCAGGCGCTGGTGATCCAGTTGCAGGGGCTGGGGCCTCTCGATGCGTCGGATAAGGAACTGGTTCGGCAGATGAGCGAGAACGTGGCGCTGGCGATGCAGGACCCCGCGATTGCGGCGGCGGCGGGAGGCGTGATCGAGCTGCTGGATGAGATCAAGGTGGAGGCGCCGGCGCATTACGTGTTGGTGCCGAACAATGATCCGAACCAGTTGCAGCGGCAGTTGTTGTTTGATGGATCGCGCGGGAGCGGGTGGGTGGCGGTGGATCTGACGTCTTGCGTGTTTTTTGCGGACGATGGGGAGGAGGCGTTTTTGACGATGCTGGCGGGGCGCGATCCGGAATGGCGGAGCGGGCCGGTGAAGCATCTGGGGCTGCGGACGTTGATGGTGGATCGGACGGAGGCGGCGGGGCAGGGGTTTCCGGCGCGCGGATATCTGACGGCGAACTCGGATGGGCGGGCGCTGCTGGTGGTGATGCGCGGGGGGCCGGGGGATCAGCGGATGTTTGATTCGGCTTGGCAGGGGATCGCGTCGTCGGTGCGGTTTGCGGGGACGCGGGATTTGTCGGCACTGCTGGTGAACGGGGCGGAGGCGTCGCGCGCGGTGGCGGCGGGGGAGGCGCTGGCGCGGCTGAGCGGCGGCGGCGAGTCGGGGGCGCTGGACTGGTGGATGTGGGATGAGTCGGAAAATGCGGACAAGGAATTGTGGTCGCAGATGAAGTGGCAGTTGACGCGGAAGGGGGATGACGTGCAGATGTCGGGGACGCGGACGAGCCGGCCGATGGCGTATGCGACGGATACGCAGTTTGCGCAGCAGTGGTCGGCGTCGGGGGATTTGTCGCGGTATCAGATCACGACGTCGCGCGAGGTTCGGCGGGCGGGGAACTCGATGTCGCGGCCGAAGCTGGAGCAGCAGGTGAGCGTGGAGCGGGGGCGGATGACGCTGGCGTCGGTGCTGGGGCAGAGCCAAGTGGACGTGGCGGCGCCGGGGCGGTACGTGCCGGGGGCGTTGTTGCCGCTGGTGGTGCAGGAGCTGGCGGAGCGGCCGTCGCTGGTGAAGACGGAATCGTTCGTGGGGGTGGAGACGCTGGCGCCGCCGGGGTTGTTGACGCTGTTCGTGACGCGGCTGAATGATTCACCGGTGCGGCTCGACGAGGATGACAAGCCGATGGACTGCGTGACGGTGAGCGTGAACGGGACGGGGATGGCGTCGCGGTGGTATTACTCGGCGGATCACGAGCTGCGGTTTATTGATTTTGCGGGGGGGTTGAAGGCGCAGAGCGGGGTGGGGAAGTAGGCGGGAAGGATGAATGATGAAGGATGAAGGATGAATAAAGGCGGGGGTTGGGCGATGTATTGTGTTGGGAGTGATTCCGATGAAATGCGATGACTGTGGCGTTGAGGAAGCGGCGATTCATCTGACGCGGATCGTCGATGGGCGGAAGTCGGAGCGGCATCTTTGTTTGACTTGTGCTGCGGTTGAGACTGGTGGGGGTGGCGGGGATATTAAGGATGTTTTGCGGGCCTGGGTGGAGAAGCAAAAGGGGCAGCCGGGGCCGGAGGAGTGAGAGGTTTTTATGGCAGCGGTTTTACCGTGGGGTCGCCGGGCTTGAGCGGGCGGGGTTGCCAGGCGGTGACGTCGCGGAATTGGCCGCCTTGTTTGCGCTGGTTGGGGGGGAGTTGGGTGCCGTCGCCTTGGTAGAAGCCGTATTGGGGTTCGTCGAGGCGGTAGAGGAGGCCGTCGGTCGAGCGGCAGCGATTGTAGACGAGGGGGCGGTCGGCGCCGTCGGGGAGGGCGGCTTTGATGAGGGCGTAGCCGAAGGTTTGCTTGCCGTCGCCCCAAGGATCGATGGGGACTTTGGGCAGGTAGGCGGGGACTAATTGATCGAGCGAGGTTTGCCAGGTTTGTTTGTCGAAGAAGTAGAGGTGGCAGGCGAGGGACATGGCGGCGAAGGTTCGGTCGGCGTTGGCGCGGTTGATGGTCTCTATGAGGCGATCAACGGCCAAGTTTGGGTCTTTCCAGCCGGGCGAGCCTTCAGGGCCGAGGATTTCGGTGAGTTGATCTTTGGGGATTCGTTGATCGAGGAGTTGGATGATGATCTGGCGGGCGGTGGCGACGTTGAGATCGACGGTATTTTTCTCGTCGCTGGTCAGGGGGACATTGGAGGTAATGACCAGGAGGCGGTTGCAGGCGGAGGCGGTGATGCCGCAGCCGACGAGGAGGCGGAGGACGTTTTTGCTCGGTTTTTCTTCGAGCAGATCGGCGAGGTGGAGCTCGTCGCGAGCGAATTCGAAGGCGGCGGCGGCGCGGCCGTGGACGGATTCGTGGAGGGCGGCATCGGCAATGTTGTTGGTGAGCCCGCGAAGGTCGTTGAGGTATGTGGCGTCGTTGCCTTCGGGCCAGGCGGCTTTGTCGAGCGAGCGAGCTTTGCGGACGAGGTCGCGGACGGGGGCGTTGGCTTCCCAAGCGGCTTCGGAGGCGGCATGCCATTCTTTGGGGAAGGGGGGAAAGTCGCGGTACTCGAGGTTGGTCTCGGCGGGGGAATCGGCCTTGCGCATCTTGGCGGCGCGGAGGTAGAGGGCGGCGGCGTCTTCGGTTGGCTGGGGCGCTGCGTCGGCGGGGGCGGCGAAGCAGGCTGGGGTGTTCAGGAGGGCGATGATGAGGAGGGCGCTGGTGGTGATTCGCATTGTGGGCTTCGCCATGTAGGTTTCACTATGAAGACGGAGGTTGGGGCGGTGTGTTTCAGGAGAAATTGGTTGACGTGCGTGGTGGGGGTTTGAACCGCGGATTTCGATTGCGGTCGGGGATGGTGGAGTATAATGCGGGCTGGTGTCCGGGCGCGCGCGACGGGTGAGCGTTATGGCAATGACGCAGGTTTATCAGCGGGTGATTGACTTGGGGCCGGAGATGGAGCTGCGCGTTCGCGGGGCGGATGGCGGGGTGGAACGGGTTCGGGTGGCTGAGCATCTGACGATTGGCCGGTCGGCGGCGAGCAATCTCGTGGTGGATGATCCGGGAGCGAACCTGATTCATGCGCGGGTGGTGGCGGGGATCGGGGGCGGGCATGACTTGCGGTGCGTTGGGATCGCGCGAGTGGTGTTGGAGGATGGGCTGGCAGTAGATCGGATGACGCTGACGCCGGGGGTTTGGTTTTGGGTGGGGGCGACGGTGGT
>JAQGHM010000383.1 GCA_028291615.1 Phycisphaerales bacterium
GTGGGAGTGGATCGAGTCGTTATTGCAGCAGGGCGTGATTTCGAGACCGCTGATGGAGCGGAGTTGACTGAGGAGCGACTCGTCAACCCCGAGTGTTGTCAGGCGAAGGGGCGTGGGTCGGTGCAGCGTGGCGGCGCGAACGTAGACGGGGAGAGTGCCGGCGTTCTCGTCGGTAAGGACGTGCCAAGCGACAGGTTTGTGGTCTGCGAGCAGGAAGAGTTCGATTTCGGGGCCTTCCTGCCAGAGAACGGCATCCGTGTTGTCGAGGCTGCCGAGCAAGTGCTGGAGGGCGAGAAGGCTGAGCGGGCATGCGTGGTGGATGATTTGGCCGTGCGATTCGAGGGATTCGATCAGGCCCACGAGTGGTTGGCGCAGGGCGGCGACTGCGAAGAAGTCGGGGGCGGCGGGAGAGAAGTCGGCCGCGAATTCTTCGGCGGGAAGGGGAAGGCGCTCTTCGAGGAGGTAGACCAGTTCCTCCCGATCGGTGGTGCCGGCGTTTTCGAGGAGGACGGGAAGGCAGGACCGGGACGGGATGGCGAGGATCGGCTCGCCGGGCGCGAGGGATTCGAGGGAATCGGCTTCGGTGAGGTCGATGCCGTGCGTCGCCTCGCGCGCGATGCGCCAGCCGGTGGTAGAGGGAGAGATGAGGAGGGTTGGTTGCATGTTATCCGGGTTGCGGAAGCTCGAGGGTGACGATTCGGCCGTCGATTTTGAGTTTGACGGCGCGTTCGGTAATTTCTTCTACTTTTGCGCCGGCACACTCGTCGCCGGTGGCTTTTACCTGGACTTGGCCTTCGGGGGTGATGAGGAGGGCGAAGCAGTGTCCGCGTTCGACGACGGTGCCGGCAAGGCGGAAGGCGCTGGGGGGGGACTGGCCGGCGGCGGCGAGCTGCGCCGCGGCGTCGGGCGTTGACGTGTCGGGCGAGCGTTCCTGCGGCGAGCCGCGAAGGGGCTTGTTCCAAACGGCGGCGAAGTCGTCGAGCGTCGGCTGGTGGTCGGAGGCGGGCGACGTCGCGGCGATGGGCGAGCGTCGGGCTTCGCGCTGCCGCCGGAGGTCGTAGGGGACGAGGCGCGCCGCGACGATCACGAGGAGGCCGATGCCCACGAGGGCGGTGGAGGCGATCCAGAGGAGGTTTCGTTGGCGGTGGAGGGTCATCAGGATTACCAATCGTGGACGATCGTCTGTCCGTCGTCGCAGTCGACGACGAAGCGGTAGCGGGTCTTTCCTTCCATGTGGGCCACGATCCACAAACCGTGAGACGCCGAGGCAGCGGTGAGGAGTTGTTCGACGATTTCGCGGCGTTCTTGTGGCAGGCCCAGGGCCGCGAGTGCCTTGGGCAGTTGGGTGATGCGGCCGCGGTCGCGGGCGGCGAGGAGCCTGCCGATCTCGAGCCGGTTCAGGTGAGGGCGGCAGATGGCGTCGAGGGTTTGAAGGGTGGCGCGGTTGACGTTCACTCGGCCGTCGCCCCAGCAGGTGAAGGTAGTGGCGAGGGAGTCGTCGGGGCCTGCCAGGTCTTGCGGAGTGACGTCGGGGAAGACCTGGGCGAGGGTCTCGAACGCGGGGGCGATTTTTTCCGGCGTCGGAGCGGTAGTGGGCTGCGGGGCTTTCGACACCGGAGCGGTGGCGCCGCCGGGGCCTTGGCCATTTAGAATTCCGGCGAGCACCTCGGCGGATTGGCGCGTGGTGGAGCGTGTCGCGCCGGCCGCGGCGGCGGCGCGAGAGAGGCGTGGGCGGAGCGGGCGGAGTTCGACGGGCAGGCGGCGGGCGCGGGCGGGCTGAAGGGCGGTCAACGTTGCCTCGAGCTCGCGCGGAGGTTGGCGGTCATAGAGCGTGTTCAGGTTGGCTTTGGCCTGTTCGTCGGAGAAGGTCAGCTCGAAGGTTTGGTTTCCCATTTGAAGGGTGGCAGTGGTTCCGATGAGAGGGTGGTGTCGCCCGGCTTGGGCGCGGGCGAGGGTACGCTCGGCGGTGGGGAGGAGGGTGGTCTGGATGGTGGTGAGCGCCCAGCGGCGCTGAAGCTCGTCCTGGGCGTCGAGCGAGTGCGTTGAAGCATTCATCGCGGAAAGAACGACACCATGCAGGGCGACGGCCGCGAGCGCGAGGAGCAACAGCACCAGGGGGAGGACGTACGCGGGATGGTTGGTTCGACGTCGCATCAGTGGGTTAACGTCTCGTTGAGAACCGGGCGCTTCGGGTCAGTCCAGGTCAGCGTCAGGCGCACCTGCGAAGGGAGGTTTTGCCATACCGATTGCGGGGGCGCGAGCCCGTTATCGGCGGATGCAAGCGCGAGGTCGGCGACATCGGCGCAGAGCGGCGCGGACCAAGCGCCGTCGGCGGTCTTGTCGCGGGGAGTTTGCGAGCGCGTGAGCCAGCGTTTGCCGGCGGACTCGTTGAGTTCGTATCGGACGGTGACCGGAAGAGTTGTCGGAACGAGCGTTTGGGGGTCGAGGCTGCCGTGGCTTTGGAAGAAGTAGGCACCGTCGACCAATCGCCAGCGGGTGGCGTTCGAAAAGTCCCATTGGATCAGGCGGCGTAGATTGTCGTTGGTGGTCTGGGTGGTTCGGTCGTGGTCGAGGGCGGCGTGGGCGCGGCGGTCGCGGCCGAGCGCCCCGATGATGGTAAGGATTGCGACGATCAGCAGCGCCGCCAGGACGTTGGCGGCGAGGAGTTCGACGAGTGTGAAGGCCTTGCGCGTCATTCGGGTAAATCCTTCGCGGGCAGGAGGACTTCGACGGCAACGAGGATCTCTGGGGCGTCGCGGTCGCTGACTTCGAGGCGGACGACGCTGGCGCCGAGGTTGCGTGCGGATCGATTGTCGACGACGCGCGTGCGCCAGGTGAACTGTGGGGCGTCGGGCATGACGCCGGTTGCCCCGCGCGGGAAGGTGACGGGGTCTGCCCACCAGCGGGTCAGGAGGCGGTCGGCGGAGCGGGCGGCGTCCTGGCGGGCGCGGGCGAGGACCGTCTGGCGCGCAGCACGCGAGCGCACGGTGAGGATCGACACCAGCAGGGCCGCGAGCAGGGCGAGGCCCAAGAGGACCTCGACCAGGGTCGTGGCGCGCCTAGCGCGTGTCCGCGTTGGTGGCGGCGAGGATGTGTTCGAGCGTCTGGTCATCGTCGAGGGTCTGCGGGTCTCCGATCAGGCTGGTGAAGGCGAGCCATTGGCTTCGTGCGCCGTCGGTGATTTGAAGGGCGTATGCGGGAGCCCAGCCGCGTGGAGAGAAGCGGACGGCGATTTCGCCGGTGTCGCGCGACCACCCGGCGCTGCGTGCGCGGGCGACGCGGAAACCATCGGGCAGTTGAAATTCTGAGGATGTGGGGCCGCTGCTGAGCAGGACGGTGTGGGGATGGGCGAACGCGATGCGCAGTTCGACGGGTGCGTCGGAACGGAGCGCCCGCTGGCGCGCCTGTTCGTCGGCGAATCGGATGATTTGGATGGCCGTCGGCAGGGTCGCTTCGCTCCGGTGGCCATGCAGTGATAGGGCGGCCGCGGCGGCGAGGATCGCCATGATCGCGATGCACGCGACGAGCTCGATCAGGGTGAAGGCGCGGCGGTGGCGGCGGTTGAACGCCGGAGAGGTTGTCGGTTGAAGCGAGTGCATGGTGGAGATCAAGTCATTTCTGTTTTTCCTTAAGGTCCCAGCTCACGATGTCGGCGTCGGGGCCTTGGCCGCCTTCCCGGCCGTCTGCGCCGAGGGAGATGATCTCGTACGCGTGCCCGCGGCCGGGTTGGATGTAAACGTAGGGGTGGGACCACGGGTCGAGCGGGATCTGGGCGAGCAGCGGCTCGGTGAACTTGTCGGACTTGGCGGTGAGGAAGGCGAGGCCCTCGTCATTGGTGGGGTAACGGCCATACGCGGTGTAAAAGGTCTCGATGGCCGACGCGAGGGTGGCGATCTCGCCGCGGGCGGCGTTCTGCTTGCCGCGGGTCATGACGGACCGCGTACTGACCACCACCAGGCCGGCGAGGAGGCCGATCAGGGCAAGGACCATGGTTAATTCGATGAGGGAGAACCCGCATCGCCGCGTGCGCATCGATCGCGTCGTCAGCTTGGTCGAGCCGTTAGAGCGCATTGGCTGCCTCCAGCATGGGAAGAACGGTGGCGAAGGCGATGAAGCCGACGAGGATCACGAGAAGCAGGATGAGGAGGGGTTCGAGGACGGCGGTAAGGCGCTGCGACGTGGTGGCGAGCTGGCGGTCGTAATCGGTGGCGAGGCGGTCGAGCATCTCCTCGAGGCGGCCGGAATGTTGGCCGACGGCGAAGATCTGCACGACAACGCGGGGGAAAGCGCCGGTGTCCGCGAGGGCGGCGGCGATGTCCTGCCCGCGCTCGACGGCGGTCTCGCAGGCGCGCAGGGCGTCGCGGACAACCTGGTTGCGCGTGGCGCGGCAGGCAATGTGGACCGCGTGGGCGAAGACCATCCCGCTGCGCATCAGGGTCGAAACAATTACCGACATGCGGATGATCGCCTGCTTGCGGATCATGTCGCCGACGATCGGGATGCGCAATTGCAGCCGGTGCCAGCGGCGGCGCCCGGCGGGGGACTTGAGGAGCGCCGCAATCAACGCGACCAGGCCGGCTCCGACGAGGAGGATCAGCCACCACTGGTTCACCAGCGCATCACTGACGCCCTTGACAATCCGCGTCACGAGCGGGATTTCCCGCTTCGCCTCGATTAGGCCCGCGAGCAGCTTGGGCACCACGAAGGTCATGAGAAATAAGCTGACGGAGATGGCCATGCAGAAGACGATCAGCGGGTAAAGCAGGGCGGTGCCGACGCGGTCCTTGAGGATCTGGGAGCGCTCCTTGAACTCGGCGAGACGCTCGAGGACGCCCTCGAGGTTGCCGGCGGTTTCGCCGACCTCGGTGATGCT
>JAQGHM010000010.1 GCA_028291615.1 Phycisphaerales bacterium
GGACGTCCCAACGGCACCGGCACTTCGGTCACGACGACGGCCGCGCCCGATGCTGACCACCGCGCGATCCGGATCACGGGCTTAAACGGCATGCATGACGACGGCGGGAAGGCCAACTTCTTCGGCGTGCTCGGAACCCTGCAGGCCAATGCGTTCACGAGCGATGCCGCCGGGCAGAAGGCCCGGCAGATCGCCGACAAGTACGTCGCCTACATCTTCCCAAAGGCCGGGAGCAACCCGCTCAGCCCCGCGTCGAAGCGCGAGGACGAGCTGATACCGCTGAACAACGGCTACTTCTCCAACGATCCGACCAACATCTGGCGTGAGGCGTTCGTCAACTACGTGCCCGGGTCGATGGACGCGGGCGCGGGCAAAGCGCTGGCGGCCAACCTGATCCAGCGCAACGGCGTCGACGCGGACGGCACGCCGTTCCTCCGCACGATCGATGACGTCAAGAACGCCGCGGCCGCCGGCATCGTCACGATCACGCTCCGGGCCGACGATGGCAGCCAGGGCGCGCCGTGGTTCATCTGCGCGGTCTTCAAGGACTTCACGCACGGCGCGATCACGCCCGACACCACCGTCACGTTCGTCCACAACGCCGACGGCACGATCCCGGCCGGCGAGCGGGACATCAAGGATATGTTCGATCAGGCCGCGGCCGGAGTGATATAGGAAGCGACTTCCGCGTCGCCCGCGGCGAGTTTTACCCGAATTGAAAGGTACACCTTATGCACAAGAATCAACCCCCAGTCATGATCGAGGCCATGGAAGACCGCCTGCTGCTCTCAGCGTCGGGCGGCGGAACCGCCGAGGCGGTGCACCACCACCACCGCCATCACCACCATCAGGCGGCGATCGTAGCGTCCGTCCAAGCAGGCAAGGACGACAAGGGTGGCCAGGCACCGGCCGGGCGCAAGGACGACCCAGCAACCCATGACGTCAAGGACGACAAGGGTGGGCATGGTGCCAACGATGGCCCCAACCACCGCTGATTGCCAAGAATTGCCGAGATGAAGGCGGCGCGCTGCTCGTAAGCGCGCCGCCTTCTACTGCTCGCCGCCAGTATGGTCACTGCGACGGCGGCGTAATCGTGGTCGTCCGTTCCGCGAGACGGAGCCTATGATCGCCTCATGGCAACCGAGAGCCATCCCAGATCATTCCTGTCCTACATCCCCAAGGTCGAGGCCCGCGCCGCCATCGGTTCGCTGGTCGTCAGCGTCATCCTGGTCGCCGTCAAGTTCACCGCCTACTGGATGACTGGTTCGGCGGCGATCTTCTCCGACGCGCTGGAGAACGTCGTCAACATCTTCGCCGCCGCGTTCGCCGTGTACGCGCTGGGCATTGCCCATCGCCCGGCCGACGAGGACCACCCGTACGGCCACGGCAAGATCGAGTTCCTCTCCGCCGGGTTTGAGGGCGGGATGATCCTGCTGGCCGCGATGGTAATCGCATATAAGACGATCGCGTCCCTGATTGCCGGGCACGTCGAGGTCGAGCGGCTGGGCTGGGGGCTGCTGCTGACTGCCGCCGCGACGCTGGTCAACGGCGGCTTTGGGCTTTACCTGATCCGCCTGGGCAAAAGTCGTAACTCGGTGACGCTTGAGGCCGATGGCCATCACCTGATGTCCGACGCGGTGACCAGCATCGCGGCACTGGCGGCGTTGTTCATCGTCGTCCTATTTCGCTCCCCGTACGCCGACCCGATCGCGGCTCTCTTGATCTCGGTCTACATCGCGGTGCTGGGCGTGTCGTTGATGCGACGATCGTTCGCCGGGCTGATGGACCGGCAGGACGCGGCCGACGAGAAGCTGTTGACGGCCCTGCTCGATGCCCACATCGGGCCGGGGGGGAAGTTCCCTCGAATCTGCGGTTACCACAAGTTGCGGCATCGCCACAGCGGCCGGTATCACTGGATCGACTTCCACATCTCGTTGCCCGTTCGTTTCAACCTGGAGCAGGGACACAACGTGGCCAGCGCGATCGAGCACGAGATGGAGCAAACGCTGGGCGAGGGCAACGCAACGGCCCACGTCGAGCCGTGCCAAGGGTCGGATTGCGAACACTGCCGGCTTGGCGAGGCTGACGTCCCGCCGCCGCCGCCCAATTTCGCCCGCGGCGCGGACGCTGCGCCACCGGCCCGCGCCAGCTAGGGGGCAGCGGCGCGACTATTGGTGAGTCGGTGAGAAGAGCGGGTTATTACTGCCTCAACGTTTGGGATAATCACCTGGAGGCGGCAGTGTTCGCGGTGCCAGCGCGCTGGAATACTTGCCGCCTACTCCGCATGGAGCGGTGTCATCAACCAGTTGCTACTTTGAGGATAACCACGACCAATGCCACGTTGCGACGATCAGAAGCGCCTTCACCCAACGGCTATGGGCAGGGCAGTGGAATCTCCGCGAATGATCTCAATATCGATCCCCGGCGACGGCTTAGCCTAGTCCCACCTGTCACCTCTTGCACTTGAGCGCCAAACGCAACCCCTTCATCCATGTAGCCCGCGATCTCATCGGCGACGTCTCGGTACAAGTAATTGTGGTGCACTCGTCGGCGATCACGGCGACTGGTGCGAGGCTCGCGTGGTGGATGTGGCGGATGCGGAGAGGTGCTACGCTGGGGTTTGAACTTGCGAAGAACGAGATAGCTAGCGAACGTTACACCGTATCCCTCCCGTTCCGGCGCAGCCGGTTTAGCGCCGGAGCGAGGTCGCGGTACCACGCCGGGTCAAGCTAAGGGCCAGGCCGGCAAGCATCAACGCACAGGTCCCGGGTTCGGGCGTCACG
>JAQGHM010000037.1 GCA_028291615.1 Phycisphaerales bacterium
CGGATCGGGCCGCGGTTGGAGCGGTGGACGTCTACGAAGAGGAGGATCTCGCAGACGGCGACGAGGAGGATGCCTAGCCAGAGGGTCGCGGGCCATCGGCGGCGCGGCGATGCTTGCTCAGAACTCGTGAGGGCAGTTGCGGAAGTCATGAGCAACTCGCGCTTGCTGACTGGCGAAACCGCCAAGCGACTGCTGGCGGTCTATGGATATTAGAACTGATTGACTTGGGTGGCCTCGGGGGCGACCGCTGCCGGGGTCTCCGCCAGGTCCGCGGCGAGTTCTTCCTCTGTTATCCCTTCGGCTACGCGGCCGTCGCCGGCGTCATCGGCGAGGTGGAGGGATGCGTGGGCGTAGGTGGCGCGGTGCTCGGCAGGGGCGGAGACGATGTGCACCTCGCCCAGGATTTCGCCCTGTTCCACGAGGATCTTTTTCTCGCGGATCAGTTCCAGGAGCGCCAGGAAGATGCCGACCATCTCACTCTTGCTGGCACGGCCGACGACCAGGTCGCGGAGCGTCAGTTTTCCTTCGCGCATCAGGCGGTCTTCGATGTCGGCGGCGTGGAGGTCGATCGGCGTATCGTCGTAAAGCACCTCGTGAAAGCGCGGGCGCTTGCCGCCGACTTCCTTCATCAGGCGGTTAAAGGCGTCGAGCAGATCCCAGACCTGGACCTCGTCCATGTCCACGGGCGGGGCGTCGTCGTCCCCGACGTCTTTTCGCAACGCGGGATAGCGCGGGAAGCGCGAGGCGTGCTCGACCTGCTTGTGGTCGAGCAGATTGGCGGCGTCTTTGAACTTCTTGTACTCGAGCAGCTTCTGAACCAGCTCGTAGCGGGGGTCGGTCAGTTCCGATGCGGCGGATGAGCCGTCGCCCTGCGACGCCGGGGGCTTGGGGAGGAGCATCGCAGACTTGATCTCCATCAGGGTGGCGGCCATGACGAGAAAGTCGCCCGCGACGTTGATGTCGAGGCCTTGCTCGGAGCTCAGCTCCTTGAGCATGCGCACGTAACCCATGTAGGTTTCGGTGATGCGGCTGATGGGGATGTCATAAATATCCAGCTCGTCCCGCTTGAGCAGATACAAGAGCAGGTCCAGCGGGCCGTTGTAGACGTCGAGCTCGACACGATAATCCACGGAGTCTCCTTGGTCGGATGACTCGCCCATCTTAATGTCGCCGGTTTTGTTATCTACCCACAGCTTGGGGTATGAGGCGGGATAGTCCTGTGGGTTGGGCCGATCTCGATACAAAGAGAGAATGGATTCCATGGGTTTGCCCTTCATCGTCTAGCCTCCATCCCCCCCATGCATTATTCTAGCTACCGCACCGAACAATGTCCAAACACGCCCCTCCATGTCTCTCCGACTCCGCTTGCTTTTGACTTGCCCCCTCTGATAATCGCTCGCGTCCAGACCTCTCGCCGGGCGCGAGGAATCCTGAATTTCCGGGCGTCGGAGGTCCGATAACCCCTGTATGGATGAGGCCCTCCGTCAATTTGCGCTAGAGGTCATCGCGACCGAAGCCGCTGCCGTATCGGCAGTCGCGTCGGCCGTCGATGACTACTTCGAGCGCGCGGTGCGGCTGATCCTGGATTGTCCGGGGGCGGTGCTGACATGCGGGATCGGGAAGGCCGGCATCATCGCCCGCAAGCTGTCGGCGTCGTTTTCATCGACGGGGACGCCTAGTCATTTTCTTAACCCGGCAGAGGGCGTGCATGGGGATGTCGGGTCGATCCGCAACGGCGATCTGGTTGTCATGCTTTCGGATAGCGGGGAGACGGAGGAGATTTTGCGGATGCTCAGCATCGTGAAGAAGCTGGATCATCCGGTGGTTTCGATCAGCGCTACGCGGAATAATTCACTGGCGCGGTTTGCGACCGTGCCGCTGGCTTATGGGAAGGTTCGCGAAGCCTGCCCGCTGGGGCTGGCGCCAAGCGCCTCGACGACGGCGATGCTGGCGATGGGGGATGCGCTTTTCCTGTCGGTGATGAAGCTGCGGAAGTTCACGTCGGATGATTTTGCGATTTATCACCCGGCGGGGAACCTGGGGCGCAAGCTGATCAAGGTGAGCGAGGCGATGTCGTTCAAGTTGGGCGAGAATCTTCCGGTAGCTTCGGAGCGTCTGACCGTTGGCGAGGTGCTTCGGCAGGTGAGCAAGATCAAGCGGCGCAGCGGGGCGGTGATCCTGATCGACGAGCGCGAAAAGGTCAGCGGGATTTTTTCGGATGGGGATCTTCGGCGGTTGATTACGGAGAATGATGCGGCGGTGCTGCGGCGGCCGGTGGCTGAGGTGATGACGCGCAATCCGAAGTGCGTTCGCGCCGATGCGCTGGCGAGCGAGGCGATGGCGATCATGAAGCATCACCGGATTGACGAGCTGCCGGTGGTTGATGCCGAGGATCGGCCGGTGGGGCTGATCGACGTGCAGGATTTGGTTGTGCTGAAGATGTTGGACGTTGGGCCGGATGCGTGAAGCGGTGGGCTACGGAAGGATTGAACGTTGCGAACCCTGATACTTGTCGTCTTCACCTGTTTCATCCTCACGCTGGGCTACATGGCCTACTGGTGGACCCAGCCGACGCACAGCAAGCAGGTTCGCAAGTCGGACAAGGACCAGGCGGCGCTGCCGCTTAAGGATCGCGAGACCAACAAGCCCTACGGCGGGGGGCAGAACGTCTGGGTGAAGAAATTCGATCCGGATACCGCCAAGATCGTCTCCCGCTTCAAGGCCAATGATTACCAGCCGCGGAATGATGGGTGGATCGTGGTGAAGCAGCCGCGGGCGCAGTTCTTCATGAAGGACGGGCGCGCGATCAGCGTGGAGGGCGAGAGCGGCGAGATCATCATGGACGACAACAACAAGACGGGGATGAAAGCGCTGGCCGGCAGCCAGGATACGCCCAGCCGCGGGCGGCTTTATAACGTGACAATTCACATGTATCACGAGATCGATCGTCCCGAAGAGCAATTGGACGAGACCGGCACGCTGCCGCGGCCGGCGATGACGATCACGCTTAATAACGCCTCGTTCGATAATCAGACGTTCAAGATTTACTCCGAAGGTTTTGGCAAGGGGAAGCGGCACGTGGAAGCGGACATGGTGCCCGTGACGCTGCGCGGCGACGATTACGATTTTGACGGCAAAGGATTGATCATCCGCTGGAACGAGCGCGATCGCCGCCTCCAACTCTTGGAAGTCGCGCATGGCGAGACGCTGACGATCAAGCATCCGAACAGCATCATGAAAAAGGACGAGCCGACGACTGCGCCGTCGGTGGCCCTCGAACGTCCGCTCCCCGTCATGTTAACGGCGAAGAATCGCGCGGCCACGGGAGATGCGTTAAGCACTCCGCCTGCTGCTGCTGCACCTGCCGCAGCAGCGCCAGCGCCGAGCACGCGGCGGTCGCGTCCGTCGGTACCCAAGCCGAAGATCACCCCCAATACTGATCCGCCGCTCTATCGCGCGATCTTTCACGACAATGTGCGGATCGTGCAGGGTGCGGATCTCAATGTCACCGCGAACAAGATGAGCGTCGATTTTCTGATGCAGGATCAGAGCGATGCCCCCCCGCCCGAAGCGGCCACCAAGCCGGCCGGTCGCGCGGCAAAAGCGGGCGCCGCCACGCAACCGGTTAGCGCCGACGCGAAGCCAAGCGCCGCCGCCACCGCGCCGGCCACGCAACTTGCTCGCAAAGGGGGCAAGCGCCAGACGACCGCGCCGACCACCACCGCCGCCCGGCGCGGGCGCGGAAACAACCCGACGCCCTCATCCACCCAGCCGACCGATGACGGCCAGATTCCCGTCGTCATCACCTGGACGGGAAAGCTCGTCGTTGAGCCGCTTTCGGTTGGGCCGGAGAACCCGATCAAGAACGGCGACGCGGTGGTGCGCCTGGACGGCGCGCCGGTGATTGCGACGCAGCAGGACTCGACGATTTATTCCGGCACGCTGACTTATCGCACGGAAGACCAGGCCATGCTGCTGACGCCGATGGGCCCGGACAAGCCGATCATCATGACCGACACCAAGGGGTCTTTGGTGCACACGACGCGGATGGATTTTTTCCAGCCCAAGCACCAGGCGATCCTGTATGGCGCGAGCGATGCGCTCTTTCCGCAGGTGGATGAATCGGGGAAGCCGGGCGCGCCGCTGCTGGCGAAATGGAGCAAGACGTGCACGCTCTACTTCGCCAATTCCCCCAAGGCAGAGGGCGCGTCGACGGACATCGCCTCCTCGTCGTCTTCGATGAACATCGAACGCGCCGAGCTCGACGGCGATGTGTTCGTGGATCACCCGCAGCTTAAGCTTAACTCGCAGGCGCTGGAGTTGACGTTCGACACGAGCAAGAAAGCCACGACCAAGCCGACGACTACCAACCCCACAACGCAGTCCGTACAGCGCCTGCCGCAAGCGCCGCAAAAGCAATCGCCGCTTTCCAAACAGTTCGCCGGTCTTCAAGCCACCATCAAAGAGCACGACGACCAGATCGCGCAGGCCCTTGCACCTTTCAATGGCGCAAACCTCGATACACTCCTCCAGTCCAAGTCTCAGCAACTCCAAGCCCTTGAAATTCGTCTTGCGCAACAATCCAAGGCCATCAAAGATCTTGCCGACGCCGGCCAATCGCCGCCCAAGCCGCTCCGCGAAGAATACCAGGCCGGTCAAACCTTTTATGCCGCCGTGAAATCCGAATTTGAGCAGACGCAAAAGACCCTCCTTCAGGTCCAGGACCTGCGCAGCGAGCGCGACGAGCTCGCCCGGCAGGGGGCGCAAATCCAGCGGCAACTCGCCGCCAACGCCGTGACGCGGCCGATCCTGATGGCCGATGGGACGACCACGCGCCCCACGTCGCAGCCCACCACGCGCCCCGCGATCCGCAGCGACCTTAAGCAACTCGTCGCCACCGGCGCGGTTCATTGCCTCATGACCGACAGTGCCAAGAAAACGCAGACGATCGACTGCAACCGCCTGACGCTGCAAACGTCCACCACGCCTGAGGGCAGGATTTATCCGAACACGGTCAACGCCGACGGCGACGTTCATGCGATCGATCCCGACCAGGACCTGCGTGCCGGCCACCTCGCCGTCACGCTTCGCCCGACCACCCAGCCCGCCAAGGCCGGCGGCGATAACGCCAACGCGGAGCTCAAGAGCCTGATCGCGCACAAGGACGTGAAGGTCGTGTCGAAGGACGGCACGATCACGCTTTCGGATCAACTCCTGGTTGATTCGAAAGATGGCCATAACAACATCAAGCTGCTCGGCCAGCCGGCTACGATCATCGACAAGAAGAGCACGCTCACCGGCCCGGTGATCGAGATCTTCCCCGACGCCCAGCAACTGCAGATCGTCGGCAACGGCAACATGAAGGGCGTGCAGCAGGAAAAGCCCGGCGAGCCCGAACGGCCGATCGACGTCACCTGGGTGCGCGGGATGGTATACGACGGCAAGGCCAACACGGTGGACATCACCGGGCAGGTCGTGGCCGTGACGAAGGACGCCGAAGGGGCGACGAACACCGCGCGTGGCGAGCGCGTCAAGATGATCCTGGCGGACGCAGCGCCGAGCACACAGCCTGCGACCCAATCGACCACTCAGCCGACTGCTGTTGCCCTCGCTACCACTCAACCCACGTCGCAACCGACGACCAAACCCGCCAAGGGCCAGTACGGCGCGATGGCGAGTAAGAACGTGCGCCACATCACGTTTGACGACAACGCCACCATCACGTCGATCACCCTCGCCGATGATGCGTCGCTCCTACGCCGCACCCATCTAGAGGCCGCCACGGTCAATTACGATCTGCTGCTCAAAAAGCTCCTGGTCCCGGTCAAAGGCCGCATGATCATCGAAGATCACCGGCCCGCCACCACGCAGCCGGCTGGGTCCGTGGCGAACAACAACACCGGCGCAGAGCCGCGCCCCGCCGGCGCTAAGGTGGATTCCGGCGCGGAGAACAACCGCGGCAGCACCGCCTTCCAGTGGTCGAAGCAGTTCACCTACGACGACGCCGTTCATCAGGCGGTGATGGAAGGGGACTCCAAGGACCCAGTCGTCGTCGTCCACCGCGACGATTCGCCCAAGGCCCAGCTCTTCCGCCTCACCGGCGAGACGGTGACCGCCGACATGGAAGCGGTTGCCGCCGCCACGCAACCGACGACCAAGTCCACCACCAAACCCGCGGGCGAGCAACAGGCTAAGGTCCAGCTCAAGCTGGTCACCGCGGTCGGCCACATCCTCTTCACTGGTCCCGGCGCGGAGATCCACGCGCTTTACATGCAGTACGATCCGAAGACGCACTGGCTGATCGCGCGCGGCAACGAACGCGAGCGCGTGGACTTCACCATCGCCACGCAACCGGGCGGGGCCAAGCTGGCGGAAGAAATCCAGTACAACCTCGACACCGGCGAAGTAAAAGCCACAAAGATGAGTGTCAAGATGGGCCGCTAGCGATCCCCTTTGGGTACGTCCTCGCCTTTCGACTTCAACTGCCCACTGCCTACTATTTCCCATGCAATTCGATCACACCGCCATCCCCTCGACCAACATCGCCGGCAGCGTCGAGTGGTATCGCGCGAATCTTGATGCCGATGTTCTGTACCAGGATTCGACCTGGGCCTTTCTTAACGTCGGCGGTGTGAAGGTGGCGCTCGTGACCCCGACGCAGCACCCGCCGCACATTGCGGTCCGCGTGACCGAGGAGCAACTCGCCGCCGCCGCCTTGGCCGCCAAGATCCCCATCGACAGCCATCGCGATGGCACGCGCGGCATTTACATCCACGATCCGTTCGGCAACGCCGTCGAACTGATCTGTTATCCGGCGGGCCAGACGATTTATGCGAATGAGCCGCGCGCACCCTCCCGCCCGTTATAAACCTCCCGCATTACATCCGGACCAGCGCAAATCCGGCCGATTTTGTGGGGTGACCATGCTGGAATTAATTGCGCCTGTCCGATAGAAGGATAGGCGTACACGCGGGCACGGATGCCCCGGCACGCCACGAACACCGAAAGGCGATTTTGTGGCACCTTCTCTAAATCACCGTAGGCACGTAGTTTCCGGACACTTCCGGATGGGGCCATGGATGGCTAAGCACGCCGCGTCAACTCTTCT
The DNA here is from genome assembly GCA_028291615.1 of Phycisphaerales bacterium. Taxonomy (GTDB): domain Bacteria; phylum Planctomycetota; class Phycisphaerae; order Tepidisphaerales; family Tepidisphaeraceae; genus RYN-433. Next base: position 7,109 of record JAQGHM010000037.1, read on the forward strand.
TCTCTTTGTCGCGCTGGTTTCGATCGTGGGTTGCGCCGAGCGGCCTGTGGTCGAGCAGCTCCCGGCCGCCAATTTCAATGGACCGTTGGTCCAAGCCCCGCCTGCCGTCGAGGCCGCCAAACCGGTTGCCGTTGTTAAACCTGCGATCCCCGAACCGAAGAAATCTGCGCCTCAGCTTGCTGGCATCCCGCGCGAGTGGACGCCCAACGCCACCAAGTCTGACGGCTGGCGGTACATCGTCATCCATCACAGCGCCACCCCGTCCGGCGGCGCCCGCGCCTTCGACAAGATGCACAAGGCCAAGGGATGGGATGAATTGGGGTATCACTTCGTCGTCGGCAATGGCACCGACACCGCCGACGGGCAGGTCGAGGTCGGCCCGCGCTGGCCCAAGCAGAAATGGGGCGCCCACGCCAAGACCCCCGACAACCGCTTCAATAACTACGGCATCGGCATCTGTCTCGTCGGCAACTTCGACAACGAGCGGCCGACCAAGGCCCAGATGCAGAACCTGTCGAAGCTCGTCTCATACCTGATGAAGACGTATCGCATCCCCGCCGACCGCGTGATCGGGCACGGTGACACCAAGGCCACCGACTGCCCCGGCCGAAACGTGCACATCGCGGACGTGCGCAAGATGGCCGCGCAGCTCGCCGCCGGCGACGCGCCGGCTGACACCTATGCTCAATCGACTCCAGGGGAAATGCTCGTAACTGTCCCGCGCAAGTAACCGGATTCACTCGAACAATTAAAAGTGCCCACCGAAACTCGTTCGGTGGGCGCTTTTATTTTCCGTGATGATGAAGCTACGCAATTTTAATCCCGCAACTGCAGATAAAACGTCGTCCCCTCGCCCACCTTCGATTCCGCCCAGAGCGTCGCCCCCAAAATCTCCGCCGAGTGTCGCGAGATGTACAAGCCCAGACCCACCCCCGTCTGCCCGTGCGTCTGCCCGCGGACGAACGGCGCGAACAACTGCTCCAGACGTTCGGATTCGATCCCCGGCCCCTGGTCCGAGACCGCGATCTGCTTGGTGCCGATCCCCGGGCTGATTTTTATCTTGATCTCCCCAGCGCCGGCGTACTTCACAGCGTTCCCCACCAGGTTCTGCAGGATGGTGAAGACCAGCTCGTGATCGGACTCCACGACCGTGCCGTCCGTCGATTCGACGGTGATGCGCACCCGCTTGGCGCCGGCCTGCTGGCGGTATTGGGTCGCCAGTTCGTTCGCCAGCTTCAGCAGGTCTACCGGCGCGCGCTTGGCCGTGACATTCCCGCTGCGCAACTGCTCGGCGCGCAGGAATCGGTCCATCGTCCCCACCGTCTCCAGGATGTTTCGCTTGATCGTATCCACGTCCGCCAGCGCATCGACGAACTTCGGCTCGTCGATCAACTCCTGCTGCAGCACGTCGGTCGAGAGCAGGATCGCGTTCAGTCCGCCGCGCACGTCGTGCGACATGAACGACAGGTACTTCGCATGTGCGTTGACCGCAGCCTCCAGCTCCCGCTTCTGGAAATTAACGAAACAGAGCACGCTGCGCCGCGACGCCAGGTCCACCCCCATGTTCAGCGCGATGATCTCCCCCAGCGAGATGTCGCGCTGCATGTGCAGCGCCGTCTCCTCCATCAGGATCGGCCGCAGCACGTCGAACTCGATCAAAAGCTCGGTGAGGTTGTAACTTTGAGTAAAGCGGATCGCCCCGTGCTCTTGCGAGTCGGTCAATAGCGCGCGCGTCAGGCTGGCCTTGCTCGATTCCAGCGCGCTGGCCAGGTTTTCGAGGATCTCGGGCAGCGAGTTGCGGATTTGCGCCTGCGTGAGTTCGTCCGCCGTCGGCAGGATTTCCTTGACGGCAGCTTCCCACCGCGTCAAGGCCACCGCCGCGCGGGCCCGCACGGCCTCCGCCAATTCCGGAAACGACTTGGCCTGGAAGAACTGGAGGATCAGATCCTTCATACGATCACCGATCGAGCGCTGGCGCGCCGCGCGCACGCGCCGCCGAAACTCGACTCCACCAAAGATTTGCGCGAATTAGCCCGAGCCCCCATTTTCCGCCCCAAGCGGCAAAATTCAAGCGGCGAAATCCCTTACGCGGCCTTAGTAAGGGATCTCACGCCTGGGCATGATCGGCGTCGCGCCCGTCGCCTGCGCGCCGAACTGCTTGCGCACCAGATGGGCATATAGCCCCTCATCGTGTGCCAGCAGTTCGTCGTGCGTCCCCGACTCGACGATCCGCCCCTCCTTCATCACCAGGATTCGGTCCGCGCTGCGCACGGTCGAGAGGCGGTGCGCAATGATGAAACACGTCCGGTTGCGCATCACCCGGTCCAGCGCCTGTTGCACCAACTCCTCCGAATCCGCGTCCAGCGCGCTGGTCGCCTCGTCCAGGATCAGGATCTTCGGATTTCGCAGCAGCGCCCGCGCGATCGACAACCGTTGCAATTGCCCGCCCGACAGGTTCGCCCCGCGCTCCCCCAGCAGCGTGTCGTAGCCATCCGGCAACCGCTCGACGAACTCGTGCGCGTTGGCCGCACATGACGCCGCCACCATCTGCTCCGCCGACGTCCCCTCAGCCGACCCGTAACAGAGGTTCTCGCGCACGCTCCCCGAGAACACCAGCGACTGCTGCTGCACGATCGCGATCGCCTGCCGAAGCGGTTTAAGCCGGTAATCGCGCACGTCCACCCCGTCGATCAGGATGCGCCCCTGCCCCACGTCGTACAGACGCGGCAGCAGCGACACGATGGTCGTCTTCCCCGACCCCGACGGCCCCACCAATGCCACCCGACTCCCCGCCGAAACCGTGAACGACAGGTCGTTCAGCACCCAACCGTCGCTGCGACCCCGCGCGCTGCCATTGCCATTACCGCTGCCGTGATCATGACCGTTTCCATTTCCGTTCTGCGGCGCGGACACCGGCCGTGGCTCGTCCTCCAAGTTCGTCCGCGATTCTTCGCTGTCGTCGCTGTACCTGAAATAGACGTTCTCGAATCGCACTTCTCCATTGCGCGGCGGCTCTTTCACCGCCTGGCGCCGCTCACGGATCTTGGGCGTGATCGCAAACACCTGGAACACCCGCGCCACCGCCGCCATGCTCGTCTGAAAGATGATGTTGATCTCAGCGAAGCGCCGCACCGGGCCGTACATGATGCCCAGCCATCCCAGCAGCTTCACCACGTCCCCGGCCGAAAGCGGCGGCCGACCAAAGATCGCGATGTACCCGCCCAAGCCGATCACCACCATCGTCCCCACGTGCACCAGGCCTTCGGAGATCGCGCCCACCAGGTGCGAGACAGAGCTCTGTTCGACCACGCGCCCGAAGAATTCCTCGTTGTCCACCCGGAACCGCTCGCGCTCCCGGTCCTCCGCCGCCGCCGCCTTCACCAGCGCAATTCCCGCCAGCCGCTCCTGCACCGTCCCGCTCATCTTGCTGATCTGCGACTGCACACGGTCGCTCGCCCGCTGCACGCGCGGGTTGAAGATCCGGAACGTCAGCGCGTACAGCGGCAGCACCGCCACGCACGCCGCCGTAACCCGCCACGACACGCTCAGCATCAGCCCCACCCCGATCAGCATCTGCAGCACGTCCAGCACCAGCAGCATCACCCCCGCGTTCATGATCTGGCTCGCCTGCTGAATGTCGTTGATCAGCCGGCTGACGATGCTCCCCGTCCGCTCCTTCGTATAAAAGTGCAGCGACAGCCGATTCAAATGATCGAACAGATCCTGCCGCAGGTCCGCGATGATCCGATTACCAAGCTTGACCGTGAAAGGCCCACGCCCATACCCCGCCACCACGCTCGTCAGCACCACCCCCGCGCCGATCGCCATCAGGATCAGCAGCCAGTGATACCGCGCCTGTTCGTTCACACCGACCGGCGGAGCAATAACCCGGTCGATCGCCGACCCGATCAGCCAGGGCAGCACGAACGTCACCGCAAACCCCAGCACGCCCATCACCAGCGTGACCGCGAGCAGCACCTTGTACCGCCAGGCATAGGCAAACAGGTATTTGAGATTTTCGATTTGGCGAGGCATGACAACTCGTCAGCGCATGTGGTTCCTGCGACGCGGCCTGCACCCGTCGCGCAACATCCAAGAACCGGCGCTTGAGCAAAACCCGTGCTATGTCTGACCTTTGTTCCCCGCGAGGCCACCCCAACCTCGATCGCGTCCGCTTCGTAACGCCTTATTTCCCCAACAACACCCGCTCCACAAACCCCGTGTCCACATCCCCCGATCCGAAGTGCTGATCTTCCATGATCCGCAGTTGCAGCGGAATCGTCGTCTTGATCGGCGCGATGTGAAATTCCTGCAACGCCCGCTTCATCGTCGCGATCGCCAGCGCCCGCGTCGGCCGGTGCACGATCAGCTTGCCGATCATCGAATCGTAATTTGGCGGAATCCGATACCCCGCGTACACGTGCGAATCCCACCGAATCCCCGGCCCGCCCGGCACGCGCAGTTCCTGGATCACCCCCGGCGACGGCGCAAAATTCCGCGCCGGATCCTCCGCATTAATCCGGCATTCGATCGCCGCACCCGTCTGCTTCACGTCCTTCTGCTTAAACGAAAGCGGCAACCCCGCCGCCACCCGAATCTGCTCCTGGATCAGGTCGATCCCGGTCACCTCCTCGGTCACCGGATGCTCCACCTGGATGCGCGCGTTCACTTCCAGCAGGTAAAAGCTCTGATCCCGATCGACCAGAAATTCGACCGTCCCCGCGTTGGTGTACCCGGCCGCCTTGATCAATCGCACCGCCGCCTCGCACAGCGCCGCCCGCACCGAATTCTTCAGCACCGGCGAAGGCGATTCCTCGACCAGCTTCTGGTGCCGCCGCTGCATCGAACAATCGCGCTCCCACAGGTGACACGCGTTGCCGTGATTGTCAGCGATGATCTGCACCTCGACGTGCCGGCCGTACTCGACGTACTTCTCAATATAAACCGTCGAGTCTTTAAACGCGTTCTCCGCCTCAGCCTGCGCCTGTTTGATCCCCGCCCGCAGCGAGACGTCATTGTGCGCCACGCGCATCCCGCGCCCACCCCCGCCCGCCGCCGCCTTGATGATGATCGGATATCCGATCTGCGCCGCCAGCTTCAGCGCCTGCCGCTCGTCGTCCACTGCTCCTTCCGAGCCTGGCACCGTCGGCACCTTCGCCTTTTTCGCCAGCTTCTTGCACGCCACCTTGTCCCCCACCGCCGCCATCGCGCTCACCGGCGGCCCAATGAATTCGATCTTGCACGACCGGCAAACCTCCGCGAAGTGATCGTTCTCCGCCAGAAAGCCATATCCGGGATGGATCGCCTGCACGTCGGCGATCTCCGCCGCGGAGATGATCCGCGGAATATTCAGATACGATTCAGCCGGCGGCGCATCCCCGATGCAGATCGCCTGATCCGCCATCTGCAGATAAGCCGCATCCTTGTCCGCGGTGGAGTAAACCACCGCCGTCTGAATCCCCATTTCCCGGCACGCGCGCAAGATCCGCAGCGCGATTTCCCCGCGATTTGCGATAAGAATTTTTGAAAACATGTCCGTGTTGTCCGTTGTCAGTGTCCGCTGTCAGTAACGGATTACGGACCGCTAGCTCGGCTTGACTAAAAAGATAACCGTTCCGAATTCCACCGTCTGACCGTTGGCCACCAGGATCTTGGCGATCGACCCGCGCGTCTCGGCCTTGATGTTGTTGAACACCTTCATCGCCTCGATCACGCAAACGTCCGTCTCCTCGTCCACCGCCGACCCCACCTGCACGAACGGTTTGGCATCCGGGCTTGGCGAAGAATAAAACGTCCCCACCATCGGCGACTTGATCGCCACCAATCCCGCATCCTCATCCACCGGCGCGCTCGGCGTCCCTGGCAGGGGGGCCGAACTCGGCGGAGCATAATGCGAACTTGACGGCGCGCTCGACGCGGGCCCCGACGACGAGCCCGATTGCACCGCCCCGCGCTTCAACACGATCCGCCGCCCGCTCTCGCGCAGCTCCACCGTGTTCAAGTCGTTGCTCGCCATCAAATCCACCAACTGCTGCAGAAAATCAACATTCATCGGCCCCGCCGCTCCGCCCTTACCCCCCACGGCAGCCGGCTTGACCGCAGGCTTGGGTTTTCGTTTTTTTTCACTCAAGGTCTAATCCTCTGTCTGCCCCCTTCATCTTTACTGCCTACCGCCTACTGCCTACCGCCTACTCACTCGATGTGATTCCCCTCCAGCGTCTTATCCAGCGTCGACAGCACCTCGCAACCCGAGTGCGTGATCAGCACGTCATCCTCGATCCGCACTCCCCCCACGCCCGGGATGTAAATCCCCGGTTCGATCGTCAGCACCATCCCCGGCCGCAGTTCTTCCTCCCCGCCCGTCTTCCGCAAACTCGGCAACTCGTGAATCTCGCGCCCGATCCCATGCCCCAGCCCATGCCCGAACTCATCCCCATACCCCGCCTTATCGATCACGTCCCGCGCCACCCGGTCCGCCTGCATCGTCGTCACCCCCGGCCGCAGGAACTTGATTGCCGCCAACTGCGCGTCGTAAACCACCTTGTAGATCTCGCGGATCTTGTGCGGCACATGCCCGATCAAAAACGTCCGCGTCAGATCGGAACAATAACCGTTCAGCACCGCCCCCCAGTCAAAAAGACACGGCTGGTCCTTCTCGATTTCCGTCTTGTCGTCACTGGGTCGATAATGCGGCAGCGACGAGTTCGCCCCCGTCGCCACGATCGGCGGAAACGACGTCCCCGACGCCCCCCGCGACCGCAATTCCATGATCAGCAACCCCGCCAGGTAGTTCTCCGTCTGCCCCGGCTCGATCACATCCCGCATCGCCCGAAACGCCTCTTCCGCCACCGCCACCGCCTTGCGGATCAGGTCGATCTCATGATCGTCCTTCACCTTGCGGATGTTCAGCATGACGTTTTCAAGCGGCACCAGCTCCGGCGCGTGACCGTCCTTATTTTGTTTGATCGAGTTTAGAATCGCATCGAGCTGCCCCACCGTTGTAAAGTTGGCTTCAAAGCCAACCCGCTTGGTCGGGTTTTCCCGGAGCACCTTGGCCAGCGCATCCGACATCTTCGCTTCACGCATGCTGGTGGTAAGCCAGGCGGCTTCGATCGAGGCCTGTTCCTTGTAGCGGAAATCGGTGACGAGGAAGAAATCCTTATGGGTGATTAAACCGACCGAGTCTTCACCCGTAAAGTTGGACAGATAATGCAGGTCCGGCGGGTGGGTCAGAAGCAGCCCATCAAGGTTGAGCTCCTTCATTGCGGCCCGTACCGCCTTCTGACGAACTTTAAGGTACGCCTTCGGTTTCGAGACGACTGTGGTTGGCATATTGAGTGTTTTCGCGCTGAATTTGACTTCTGAAAAGCCGTGGCAGAGTATAGTTTGAGGCAGCGGGTGTCAACCGACGTATCCGGTTCCCGCGCCTCGCCCGGGTAGTGGGAAGTAGAGAGTACATAAAGGACTTATGAACGCCGTGGTGGAAGATTCAACGTTGCTGGCGCAGCAGCGCCTGGTAACAGTCCTGCGCGAAATGGGCAGCGTCGTCGTCGCCTTTTCCGCCGGCGTCGATTCCACCCTGGTGCTCAAGGTGGCGCTCGATACGTTGGGTCCGAAGCGCGTGCTTGCGGCTACCGGCGTCAGCGCGTCCCTCGCCCGTCGCGAACTGGACAGCGTCAAAGAACTTGCCGCCCTCCTCGACGCCCCGCTTGCCTTGGTGGATACCGAGGAAGTGAGCAATCCCAGCTACGCCGCCAACCCCTCCAATCGTTGTTATCACTGCAAGACAGAGCTTTACACGCGCCTCACCGCCCTCGCCAGCGAGCGCGGCTTCGCCACCGTCGTCAACGGCGTCAACACCGACGACCTGGGCGATTTCCGCCCCGGTCTCCAAGCCGCCAAAGAGTGGAAGGTACGCGCCCCGCTGGTCGAAGCCGAAATCGACAAGGCCACCGTCCGCCGCCTCGCCAAAGCCCTTGAGATCCCCAACTGGCAGAAACCCGCCCTCGCCTGCCTTTCCAGCCGAGTCCCCTATGGCACGCCCGTCACCGTCGGCGTCCTTTCCCAGATCGAGCAAGCCGAAGCGTTCCTCTATGACAAGGGCTTCAGCAATTTCCGCGTTCGCCACCACAGCAAGGTCGCCCGGATCGAGGTCGCCCCGGATGACCTGCCGCGGCTGCTGCAGGATCCCTTACGCCAGCAGGTTATTCACGCCTTCAAGGCGTTAGGTTATACTTACATCACAGTGGACCTCCAGGGCTTTCGCAGCGGAAGTGGGAACGAAGCGCTCGTCGCCGCGGCGGGAAGGAACCAGGAGTCATGAAGGTGGCTTGGAAGCGGATCAAAACCTCGGCACTCTGGACCGCGCGGATCTTGCTGTCGCTCGTGATACTCTTCGCGCTGATGATGGGCTTCGGCACCAGCGGTTCCGACGTCGAGAAAATGCGCCTCTTCGCCGACGCCGTAGAAAAGTGGCAGCACAACCCCGACTTCCGCCAGGTGCAGGTCGAATACGTCGAGATGGGCAGCGAAGCCATGCGCAGCAAGCTCGCCTTCGTCAATTCCAAGACCATGGTCATGTGGCTCCGTTCCCTCCCCGGCCTCCCCAAGGACTTCAAGGTCAACGACACCTCCCTGGCCCACTACACCAATTTCACGCTCGGCCCCTTATCCGCCTACATGCACCTCACCGCCGAGCAAGGGCTCACCGACACCCTCAAGGTTCTCAACTATCTCGGCAGCAAAGAGCAGCTTACGGATGATGACATCCGCCGCTTCCTGGGCGACTACAAACTCTACAACCCCGTCGTAGCCGACGACGGCGCCGTCGAAAGCGTCCGCACCCTGATCAACGACATCGACGCCTCGCGAAAATTCGACATCGATACCAACGTCTCCGCCCGCATCACCCCGCACATCGCCGCCATCGCCAGCCGCCTTGGTTACCCCACGCAAATCAAGGACATGAACGTCCACGCCCAGCGCGACGTCTGGCAACTGCTCGACAGCGAGATCCGCGAAAACGACTACGAACTCTGGCGCACCAAGCAAGCGAACGACTGGCTAAACGGCGTCTGGGCCCAGGTCTACGGCTCGATGTACAGTGGCGTGATCCGACCCACCCTCGCCCTCCGCGAAATCTGCCGAATCACCGGCCCCGTCCTCCTCATGGCCTGGGTCGGCCTAGGCCTCTGGAAACGCCGCAAGCTAAACGAAGCCCCCAACCCACTCCCACGCCTCGCACTCGAGGGCCCCGAAGACCTGAAGTAGTTTCCCAGCCCCGCCCACCTACACCGCGCGGTGCGTCATCCCCCGCTCCCGCCAAGCACCCAATTCGCCTACGGAAACTTCCGCCCGCTCCCGCGCCAAACCCCTCTCCGATAAAAAGATAACCGCCTAGCCAGCGTGAAATTGCCTCGCCGCCCGTGCCCGCCGCACCCATGTCTCACCCTGTTTTGATCTCGCCGCTCAGATGAACGTCAACCACCACCAGATCAGCGGCCGCAACGCCCGACCCGCAGCGCGGGCGATCGATGGGATCGCTCGGCTCGACCGGGAGGGCGGTCACATCCACAGGCAATTGCCGTGCCGAATGCGTCGCGACACATCGCGCGGCCCCGTACGTACCACGCGACCTCGCGAGCACCCGCGACCGCGCGCGTCCGATATATGCAAAGCCTCATTTCCCGCCCAAAAGCGCGAGCCGTACGTCTCGATAATGAATTGGCTGTTCCATCCCATGCATGGGATGGAGCAACCGATGCATGGGATGGAGCATCCGATGCATGGGATGGCCCATCCGATGCACGGGATTGAGCAACCGATGCATGGGACGACGGGACCGATGCGTAAGGCCTGGGAAACTTCGCGGAGGCGTGGGACTTGTGGCAGATCTGATGTTTACCCGCAGCGTGCTAGAATGATGGAATGGAGGAGTCGCGTCACAGTGCCGCGTGGTTTGAGCGGAAGATCGCTCGGCTGGAGGCTCGATTAATACGCAGCCCGGAGAACGCGCGGCTCTATCAGGGGCTGGGTAGGACAATGGTATTGCTGGCCTATCAGCGTCCGAGCGGCGCGTCGGGCGACCCCGAGGCCGCGTTTCGCCGGTCGTTGGAACTAGCCGATGATCCATGGACTCACCTGTTCCTGGCCAACATGTACTATGGCCAAGAGTTGTATGACCAGTCGCTGGCAGCCGCGAAGCGGGCGCACGAACTGATGCCGGAGGTAGACATGCCGCTGGTTTGCATGGCCGATGCGTACGCCGGCCTGAAGGACTATCCGCATGCCGACGAGTGCTTCCGGAAGGCCGTGGAGGTTGATCCTGACCCGGCGATCGGGCGCAAACGCCTTAAGAAGTGGTTGGCGTTTTGGCTCCCGGAACTGGAGCGGCGGCGCGCCGTGAAGGCGGAGGGAAGGCGGCGACCGCGCCGCAGGACTCCCGAGCATCCAGAGGACGAGTAGCGTCCGAAGCCGAGCCTCCGATGTCGTCGCCCCTCCCCCCTCGCGCCGCTCGGCCGGCCCGTCGGGTCGCTCGGGGCCCGGGGGGCGAAGTCGCCCCCCCTCTGTCATGCGACGGAACGAAGCCGCTGCGCGGCAGGCGGAATAAGGACTCTCGACTCGCGCCCCTCACCCGCCCGCCCCGCCGGGCCTCGCGGGTTGCGCATGTGAACGGTGTGAGAAACGTGATTTCAGGCCGACGCGCCGCCGGCGCGCTCGTAGGCGTAACGCAGGTTGAGCCACAGCTTCCATTGGGGGTCGTCGAGGAACTCGATCCTCAGCGGGTAGCGGTTGTGTCCGACCAGCAGCGCGTTGAAGCGCCGCATGAACTCGGCTCGGTCCCTCGTGTAGTAGCACCATTCGCGCGTCCCGAGCCCCGTGGCGATGTTCATGAGGTACGAGCAACCCGTCGCCCATGCCAGGCCGACCACCGCCTCGCCGAAGACTTCCATCTGCTGCAACACGTCCGCGGGCGGCGAGGCCGTCCCTAGCTGGCTCGGGTACTCCCACTTAATGACGACCGCGGTGGAGTAGGAATCGATGTCGTCGTCGGGCGGGCGGTCGATCCGCAGCCGCATCACGAGTTGATCCGCGCCATTTTTCGCGTTTACGTAGACCCACTGACCGCGGTTGTGCTGGGTGTCATCATCCATGCGGAATGTGCCCGATGATACCGGCGGTTTGCGGCGGCGACCATAGCCCCAGGGGGGCTCATTCCGACGCGACGCCGCCTCGAAGCTCGACCGGCCCGTCGGGTCGCTCGGGCCCGTGGGTCGAAGTCGTCCCCCTGATCGTGCCAATATGCATGACATGCGCGCCCTCTCCATCCGCCAGCCCTATGCCGAGTTGATCCTGCGGGGGATCAAGACGGTCGAGTATCGCAGCCGCTCGACGCGGATCATTGGGGAGCGGTTTCACATCTACGCGTCGAAGGGGACAGCGACGAAGCGACGAAGCGACAGAGCGACGAAGTGGAAGACGGGGATTTGGTCGAATGAGCTGGGCGTCGAACCGCTGCCCGCGTGGATGATCGAGCTGGCCGAGCAGGTGGGGATGATCGAAGCGGGGGCGCTGCTGCCGACGGGGGTGATCGTGGACACTGCCTCCACGCAAAAATTCCCACTTTCCCCTTGACCCATTTGTTAGGTATCCGTTATAATCCACCTCAAGGTAGTGGTATACTCTGAAATTCGCCCTCCCCGCCCCTGAATCCCGCCTCCACGTATAATACCAGCATGAGCAAGAGCCGAAAACCGGACGCCAACGAAACGGCGGCGCGCGTGGTCCGCGAGAGCATCGCAAAGCACGAAGACAAGCTTCCTGCCGACGTAGAGGCCGCATGGGAGCAATGGTCGCGTGGCGTCGGTTCCGTCGATGCCCGGTCGATGGCGTTGCTTAGGGCGGCGTTTGAGGTGGGGGTGGAGGCTGGAATTGCAGTGAGGAAATAGCGTTGGGAGCGGTGTGTCTTCCCGGAGATTTTCTTCTAGGTGGTTTCATTCCAATCCGCAGCCTAATTTCTCCCTCAGGAATATTCTTCTGCCAGCCAATGATGTTGGGCTCAACCAATCCAATGTCGGTTAAGACCTTGATGAATACGCGAGCGCTAAGTGGCCAATCGCGAGATTCACTGTACTTCTCTGAGACTTCCACGGTCATTTCGGAGTGTCCAAAATCGTGTGACTGAGTAAGGGAAGTAAGGGTCCATCCGCATCGGACGAGGACACGATAAAATTGCTGGCTATAGCGCACACCTTCCGTGTCGAATGCCGCGCACCAAACGGAAACCTTTTGACCCGCGAATGGCGTGAGCGCAGCGACGATTTGGGCTTCCTGTTCTTCGCTGAGGTATCTTGGCTCCTGCTCCTCAAGCTTTTCGTAGGCTCGCGAAAGCTGGGACTTCAAATCCGAGATGTGGTTTTCGAGTTTTCCCCGCTCCTCTTCGTTTTTCGCCTCAACTTCAATGTCAATTTTCTGCTGAATTAGTCGCGTCTTTATCCCCAGCATCAAAACCGTAACGGCGAAACCGACCTCCCCGACCACGCCTATAGCGACAGCGACAGCGAAGATTCGTTCTAGGCGATGGTTGGTTGTGATCGCCTCGCCAACAACCCCAACGACAACGGCACAGCCAAAAACGACAGCAATGAGTTCCAGCCGAAACACGTAGGCTTCAAGTCGTGTCCTGGTACTGAGCAGGGAACTCAGACTTTTTGAGGGATTGTTCAATGGGAGACCTAAGACAGGTGGTGATTATTGTGGGACTGTCGAGCCTAATCATTCCGCTGTGGGCCGCAATGTCACTCGTGGTCCGCTGGTGGTCAAGAAACGATCGCTAGGGCGACAATCGTTCAAGGAATGCCACGGGCAGGTCTAACGATTCAAGCTCTTTTCGCGCCGTCCTGCGCAATCGCTCGCGTATCCATCCCGACAGCGGCAACCCCGCCGCTTCCGCCGCCGCCTTGAACGCCAGTTTTTCCGATTCTTCACAGCGGACTTCGATGTAATCGGCCTTCACCGCATCCGCAGCCTTTTTCGGTCGTCCTGTTTTAGCCATGAAAACAGTGTACGGACAAAAAGTGGGCACGTCAACGGTTTATTGTTGACACGGCCCCCTTAATGTCCGTACAATAAGTGGCATGAGAAAGCTTGATACTGAGAAGCGAGCCGCAATCCTTTCCGCCCTTGTTGAAGGGAACAGCATCGCGGCGACCTGCCGCATGTTCACGGTGAACAAGGTGACGGTCCTCCGCCTGATCGCCGACGCGGGCACGCTCGCTATTGAGTATCACGATTTGACCGTTCGGAAGCTTTCAACGAAGCGGGTACAGGTCGATGAGATTTGGAGTTTCGTTCACAGCAAAGAGCGCAACGTCCAGTCTGGGAATTGGGGCAAGGGCCATGGCGATACTTGGACGTGGGTGGCAATGGACGCGGATAGCAAGCTGGCGATTAACTGGCTTGTCGGCGGACGTGATGCCAGCTACGGGCGCGAGTTTGTTGCCGATCTTGCGGACCGTCTTTCCGACCGCGTGCAACTGACAAGCGACGGATGGCAGGTTTATCGTGACGCGGTGAAGCGGGCATTCGGTGACAACGTTGACTACGCGATGCTGGTGAAGCAGTACGGGACCGAGCGGCAAGGCTATGCCCGCTACAGCCCGCCGATGTGCCTTGGATGCTACCACTCGGTCCAAGTCGGAAACCCCGCTGGCGAGCATATCAACACGTCGTTTATCGAGCGGCAGAATTTGACCATGCGGATGGGAATGCGTCGGTTCACGCGGTTGACCAACGGATTCAGCAAGCGGGCGGAGAACCACAAGTTTGCAATTGCCCTCCACTACTTTCACTACAACTTCATCCGTCGGCACCAGACGATTAAGACCACCCCCGCCGTCATGGCGCGCATCACCGACAAGATTTGGACGATGGTGGATTTTGTGAAGCTGATGGAACGTGAAGAGGAATTGCTAGGCGGGCGGATCAGCGACTACAAGCCCGCCAAGCCGAAAAAGGCAAGCTGATTCAGAGTATACCACTACCCACCTCAAGGTGCCACACCAGCACCCGCGATCATCACCGCACCGGGGGGACCGGCCGATGATCGCCAACTAAACCGTCCCCCAGTTC